>JBIKLI010000313.1:0-5180 GCA_044359885.1 Alphaproteobacteria bacterium
GGCGCGTGCTGATGGCGAACCAGCCGATCGGTCGGATCGCGGTCGACGCGTGCTTTGCGGCGCTGGCCGCCGATCCCGGCTTCGAACTCTATCTGCTCGCGGAATCGCTCGCCGGGGTCGAGATGCTGGCCGACGGCGCGCGCCGCGCCGGGCTGGCGCCCGGCCGCGCCATCGACGTCCTGCTGGAGGTCGGGTATCCGGGCGGGCGCACGGGATGCCGCGACGTCGAGACGGCGGTCGCGGTCGCCGAGGCCGTCGCGGCGGCGCCGGGTCTGCGTCTGGCGGGCATCGAGAATTTCGAGGGGCTGCTGCCGACCACCGAGGCCGTCGATGCCTTTCTCGACACCTACGCGACCGTCGCCGAGGCGATCGCCGCGCGCGGCCTGCTGCGCAAGGACGGGCCGGTCGTGCTCACCGCTGGCGGCAGCGCCTTCTTCGACCGGGTCGCGCGCCGCCTCGCGCGGATCGACATGCCCGGGCCGGTGCTGCGCGTCATCCGCAGCGGCTGCTACATCACCCATGACGTCATGGGCTACGAGCGGAACTTCCGGCGCATGAAGGCGGCGGGCGAAGTCGGACTGCCAGGCCACGATCTGGCGCCGGCGCTGGAGGTCTGGACCTATGTCCAGTCGCGCCACGACGCGACCAAGGCGATCGTGACGATGGGACGGCGCGACATCGGCACCGACGCGGGCTGGCCGATCCCGACGCTGTGGTTCCGGCCCGGCGCGATGGATGCGCCCCAGGCGCTGCCCGCCGGGCATGCGATCGAGGGAATGAACGACCAGCACAGCCATTTCGTCCTGCCGCCCGGCAGCCCGCTCGCGGTCGGCGACATGGTCGCGTTCGGCATGGGGCATCCCTGCACGACCTTCGACAAATGGGACACGATGATGCTGGTCGGTCCGGGCTACGACGTCGTCGGGGCGCTGCGGACGTTCTTCTGACGCCGGCATCGCGCCTGTGCGGCGCTATAACGCGTGCTTCAGGTGGTCGGCGATCTTCTCCGCCATCATGATGATCGGCAGGTTCAGGTTGGCGCAGGGGATGCCGGGCATCAGCGAGGCGTCGCACACCGTCAGGCCGTCGACGCCGATCACCGCGCCATCGGGATCGCAGACCGCCAGCCGGTCGTCGCGCCGCCCCATCCGCGCCGTACCCGAGGCGTGCCACACGCCGGTCGTCGCCTGGGCCAGATAGGCGGCGAGCGCGTCGTCGTCGGCCAGCAGCGCCGCCAGATCGGCGTCGCGCGCGGCAAGCCGGCGCAGCACCGCGTCGCCATGCGTCCCCGTCAGGTCGATGTAGCGTGCGAGCGCCTCCAGCAGCAGCGCGTTGCGCCACGAGGGCCGCGCGATCCGCCGCAGCCGGTCGCTCAGATGGACCGGGAAGATCGTCCGCCGCACGCCGTCCAGCTGCGGCGATGCCAGCACCGCGGCGCAGCGGCGGAAGGCCCCCATCATCCTGGTCATGTCGCGCGGGTCCGAGAGCAGGCGGAAATCGACCTCGGGCCCGGTCCCGGGATCGGCCGCGCGCAGCCGCACGGTGCCGCGCGAATGCGACCGGTTCACCCACATCACCAGCGAGCCGATGCGGTGGCCCAGCGCGTGCCAGGCCGATTGCGCGGCGATGGCGACATGCATGTCGCCCGGCGGCTCGCCCGCGAGCCCCGAGGAGAAGCGGAACATCGTCTGGATGTGATAGGCGTCGCGCCGCGCGAGGCGGCCCGCGCCCGTCAGCAGGCAGGACAGGTTGGTCGCGGGATGTTCCATCAGGTTGGCGCCGACGCCGGGGCGGTCGGCCACCGGGGCGATGCCCAGCGCCCGCAGCGCCGAAGCCTCGCCGATGCCGTTGCGCATCAGCAGGGCCGGGGTGTGGATCGCGCCGCACGCGACGATCGTGCGCCGCGCCAGCAGGATCCGGCGGCCGCCGTCATGCACGAGTTCGGCTCCCGTCACCCGGCCGCCGTCGAAGATCAGCCGGGTCGCGTGGTGGCGCGGCAGCAGCATCAGGTTCGGCCGCGCGCGGACGGCGCGGTCGAGATAGCCCGTGGCGGTCGAGACGCGCCGCCAGTCCTCGTCCAGATTGACCGAGGTCGGCATCACCCCGTCCGCCCATGGCCCGTTCTGATCGGAGCGGCGTTCATGGCCCATCGCCACGAGCGCGTCGCCGACCGCGCGCGTGAATCCCGACCACTGCGCCGGCGGCACCCGCCGCACCGGGATCGGCCCCGCGGTCCCGTGGCCGGGGGTCGGCTGGTCCAGATCGCGCTCGGCCTTGCGGAAATAGGGTTCGACGTCGCGCCAGCGCCAGCCTTCGGCGCCGGCCGCGTGCCAGTCGTCGTAGTCGTTCGGCGCGCCGTAGTTCACGCCGATGCCGTTGATGCTCGAGCCGCCGCCCATGACCCGGGCCTGCTCGTAGCGCGCCTGCGGCCGGCGCGCGGGATCGTTGAGATGCGCCGCGCCCAGCGTCGCGCGCAGGCCGGGCCAGGAATATCGGGGATTGAAATAGGCCCGGCCCGGATAGCGGCTGGAGATGTCCTCCGGCACCGCTCCGGGCGGCGTGTCGTCGCCCGCCTCTGCCAGCGCCACGACCAGCCCGCTGCGCTCCGACAGCCTTGCGGCCAGCACGCAGCCGGCGGATCCGCCGCCGAGGATCAGGACGTCGATGGTCTGAGAAGCTGACATTTACCCCCCGCCTGTCCAGGGACCCGCGCCGCCCGGGTCCTGAAAGTAGCCGGATCCCCACTGCCCAGACGGCGCCGCCTGATGGATCGTTCGGTTGATGAAAAACAGATTCGAGGGGCAGGCACCATGATAACCGTCGAGGATCTTCGCGACAGCCTGAGGCTCCAACTCGGCGCCCTGGTCGAACTCTACGAGCGGGATGCGGCCGGCCGCGGCCTGCCCCCGGGCGAGAGCGGGCGGCCCCGACCGGCCTCGGCCGGCGCCGTGACCGGTATCGATGCCGCCGCCGCTGCCGATGCCGGCCATGCGGCACGCATCGAGGGGAGCCTCGTGGATTTCGACGCCGCGCTCCGCGCCGCTTCCCGCGCCGAGCGGGCGCGCGAGGGAACCCTCGCGGCGGCGCTGGCGGCGCTCGAACGCAGCCTGGATCTGCAGCGCCGCGCAGCGGCGGCACGGCGGGAGGTCGAGCGCCGCGTGATCGCGATGCGCGAGACGCGCCGCGCGCCGCTCCCCGGCCGGCCGGGGACGATCGAGCGAGGGCGTCTCGCCGCGCGCGCGGCCGAGGTCGCGGCGCGCAAGGCCGACCTGGTCGCGAGCCGCCTTCGCGAGCACGCGCAAGCCGCGGCGCGCTGCGCGACGGCGGCCCTGCTCGCTGCCATTCAGGCCGACCCGTCGCGCGGCAATCCGGGTTTCGATCCGGCGATCGCGCGCGCCGCCCGCCGCGTCGCCGAGCGCGCCGCCCGCGACGCGGCCATGGCCGCCGCGGCGGCTCGCGATGGCGAGCCTGGTCGGGGCGTGGTTATCCAGTTGACGAGGGTCGGGCGGGCAGCGGACCATCGTCGTCCGGATGCAGGGGCGCCGACCGGTCGGTCGCCGCGCACCGGGGGGGCGTGAGCGCGCCCATCGGTTGTTGTTCCCGGTCGGACCAGGTCGGGCGCCGAACCAACGGCGCCGTTCGGGTACGGAGGCTCGAGATGAGCGACAGGAACCGTTACGTTTCGCCAGTTTCCACCGTCTCCGGTGTCGGAGAGGACGCCGCCGGGCGCGGTCCGCAGGCGGTCGGCGATCCGCTTGCGCTCGCCGCGGCCCTCGCCATCTGGCCGCCACGAGCGGCCCGCCGGGATCGCAGCCCGGACGCCCGGCTGTCGGAATTCCTGGCCGCCCATCCCGAATGCCTCGGTGCGATCGCCTCGATCTTCGACCTCCTGTCGGAGGTCAAGTCGACCCATGGCATGGCCTTGCTGATCGAATTGCGTCAGGCCCTTGCCGAGGGCCGTCGCCCGATCACCTGCGGCGAGGCGCGCGCCTTCCTCAGCCAGTCCCGGAACCTGTCGGTCGCCGGATCGAAGAAGATCATGCGTCGCCTCGTCGAACTGGGCCTCACCGTACCGGTCCCCAATCCCTGCATCGACAAGGTCGTCGACCTTCACGCCAGCCCGCGGCTCGTCCAGGTCATCCCGGTTCTCGGCAAGCCCTACCACCTGTTCCGCAACAGCCGCGACGGCACCCTGGCGCGAAAGCGGTTCGATACTGCTTGGCTATCGCGGCGCCTTGCATCCCCGGAAAATCGGCGCCTTGCGGAATGGGTCGCTCTTTGGGAACAGCATCGCCCTGGGCCCGGCAGCGTCCCGAACTCTCTTGTGCCGTTCTTTGCATCGCCATTGGCCAGGCAGAACTCGCCGGCGATCACCGCGATTGTCAGCGTCGAAGCAGAGAAAGCCGGAGATTTCGAATTCCTGGCGGTTGATGGCCCAGCTTTGCAAGACCCGCCGTTCGAAAAGTCAGCGAGAAAGCGCTTTTTGCGCTGCTTCAGCTATCCGGCGCTGGCTCACGCCCTCAAGGCGGATTTCCTTGAAGCAAAGATCTTGGCGCAGCCTATGTTTCACCATCTCAAAGGTGATATTCGTGGGCATAGGCACGATTACTACAGGCTTATACTGCCGATATCGACTAGGCGTGGCGAAGTAGACTGCCTGCTCATTGTCTCGGAGCTTTCGAGCGAGCGTCTGACGGCGAAGCCGCCAATCAAGAAATGAACATATTTTTCAGTATCGTGTGGCTACCGGCTGGCTGTTCCAGAATGCGCATGCATTTTCAAATGTCTCTGTGATCGAAATCGCGAGAAGCATATCGACGTTCTTGTTGTCCGACGAAAGAGGCATCATCAGGCGCTTGTACCTGTGTGGAACATCTTCCGAGTTCCAGAGTATTCGATGTGCGATTGGTTGACGTGCTCCAACGCATTCCATGTAGGTGGCAAACAGCATCTGGCGATACTTGTCTGGATGCACGGTGTCGAGTGTCTGGCCGGTTGCGTCGAATTTGATCCAGTCGACAATGTTCGTCCCGCACACGCGATAACGAAAATGTGGATAGCTGGGAAGCACGTCGATCAGCACCACTTTTGATAGCACCTTGACAAGGTCGGCGGGACTAAGATCTGCACGTGCCGGCATCGATTTCGCTGCGCGCTTAATGTGCCAATAGACCAGTGCT
>JBIKLI010000048.1:0-17640 GCA_044359885.1 Alphaproteobacteria bacterium
AGATGCACACCGACTGGAGCCATGCCGGCCCCGAACGGCGCGAGATCCGCATCGAGACCCAGTGCGGGCACCGGCTGGAACTGCTGGACAGCGGCGGGACGCTGGTGATCGACGACGCGGTGGCGGTGCGCGAGACGCGGGCCGAGTATCCCGCGCTCTATGCGCGTTTCGCCGGGCTGGTCGGCAGCGGCCGCAGCGACATCGACCTCGTGCCGCTGCGCATGGCGCTTGACGCGCTGGCGGTGGGACGCCGGGTCCTCCTGCCGCGCGTCGCGGGCTAGCCGCGTCGCACCCCGGATCCACGTCCGCGGCACGTGCCCCTGCCGTCGGGCCGCGTCCGCATGCTAGACCGATGCCGGCGCGGGCGCGGAAGCCAGCGGGGGGAATCGCATGAGTGTCGGGCTGATCGCCTTGCTGGACGACGTCGCGGGGTTGGCACGCATGGCGGCGGCGTCGCTCGACGACGTCATCGGCCAGGCGACCAAGGCGGGCGCCAAGGCAGCGGGCGTCGTGATCGACGACGGGGCGGTGACGCCGCGCTACGTCGTCGGCTTCGCTGCGGCGCGCGAACTGCCGATCGTCGGCCGGATCGCGCTCGGCTCGCTGCGCAACAAGATGCTGATCCTGCTGCCGGCCGCGCTGCTGCTGAGCCTCTTCGCGCCCTGGGCGATCACGCCGCTGCTTCTGATCGGCGGCATCTATCTCTGCTACGAAGGCACCGAGAAGGTCTGGGAAGTCCTGGTGCCGCATGCGGCGCATGCCCACGAGGCGGCGCGCATGCCGGCCGCGACCGGGGATGCCGCGGCGCTCGAGGACCGGAAGGTGGCGGACGCGATCAGGACCGATTTCATCCTGTCGGCCGAGATCATGGCGATCACGCTGGCCAGCCTGCCGCCGGGCAGCCTCTGGATGCGCGCGGCGGTGCTCGCGACGGTCGGGCTGGGGATCACGCTGATCGTCTATGGCGCGGTCGCGCTGATCGTGAAGGCCGACGATCTGGGTGTGCATCTGGCGCGCAACGCCTCGCCCGGCGCCGCCGGCAGCCTGTCGCGCGCCGCCGGCCGGCTGCTGGTGCGCGCGATGCCGGTGTTCCTGCGTCTTCTTGGCGTCGTCGGCACCGCCGCGATGATCTGGGTCGGCGGCGGCATCGTCCTGCATGGGCTCGAGGAATACGGCCTCGGCGCGGGCGCGCATGCGATCCACGATGCCGCGCAGGTCGTCGCGTCGGCGCTGCCCGTGCTCGGCGGCTTCGCGGCCTGGCTCGTCGAAGCCGCGGGGGCGGGACTCGCGGGCCTCGTCGTCGGCGCCGCCGCCATCCCCGTCGTCGCCCGCCTCGGGCGCCTCGTCCGCTGAGCGCGCGACGGTACCGGCCGGGCGCGATCCCGACCCCGGCCCCGCCGGCGCCTAGGCGCGGGCGATGCCGGCGCCCAGCTTCGGGAATTCGCAGCGGATCGAGGTGCCGAGCTTCGGCGCCTTGCAGTACTGGTTGATCCGCAGATCCGCCGCGATCGACATGAGACCGAAGGCGTCGGCGGGCGACACGCCCAGGCGCTGGCCGAGCAGCGCGATCATCGACCGGGTGCAGAACTCCGCGGCCTCCTCGAAGCTGGGAGCCGAGGCGGTGGTGATCCAGCGATCCGGCGTCTCCATCCACGGCCAATCGGTGGCGCCGCCCTTCTCCAGCCGGAAGCGCAGATGCACCCGCGCGCCGATCTCGGCGCCCGATCCGCACATCTCGGCATCGCCCATCGTGGCGTGGACGTCGCCGACATAGAACAAGCCCATCGGCGCGAAGATCGGCAGATGCACCGTGGTGCCGACCGCCAGCCTGTTGTTGTCCATGTTGCCGCCGTGCCGGCCGATCAGGCCGACCGAGATCGGCTCCAGCGGCGCGCAGGCCATGGCGCCGATCATCGGCTTCAGCGGCAGGCGCAGATCCTTGAAATGCACCTGCCCGTCCTTCACGGGCAGCATCGTGACGACGCGTTCGTTCACGACGTCGCGCACGATCCCGACCTCCGGGAAGACGCCGACATAGCCGACCGGATCGACCTCGATCGACAGGATCTCGACCGCGAGCGCGTCGCCAGGCTCGGCGCCGGCGATGCCGACCGGCCCGGTCATCGGGTTCGAGCGTGGGAACCTGTCGTTCGGGTTCGGCCGTGTCGTCACCTCGTCCTCGGGCTTGTGCAGCCGTCCGCCCCGGGAATTATGGGTCTCGATCATGATCTCGCACGGCGCCTCGACCGTGAGCCGCGGCGCATGCGTGGCGTCGAAGGCATACTCGACCTGGCTGCGGTCGAGATAATGCAGGGCGCGGGATCGCTCCATCGCCCGTCAGCCTTCGAAATCGGTGGCCAGATGCGCGACGCAGTCGCCGCGCTCGGTGCGGCCCTGGGCGCGCTTGCAGACCACGAGGCCGGCGCGCGCGAAACGCGCCTCCATCGGCGGTCGCATCGGATCCTCGACGAAATGGATGCGGCCGGCCAGCTGACCCTTCTCCACCCAGTCGCCAAGCTCGACCGCCGGCTGGAAAAGACCATCCGCCATCGCATAGACGAAATAGTCGCGCCCGGAGATCTGCATGAACCGGGTGGGCTTCTCCGGCGGCGCGATCGTCCAGTTCCTGAGGATGCCGAGATGGGCGAGCGTGTTGCGCAGCCCGCGCTCGACCAGCGCCAGACCGGTCTTCGACACGGCGGCCCGGCCGCCGAACTCGCCGCCCATCGCCGGGATGCCACGGATATGGGCGCCACGCTGCGCGAGCCGGTCGTCGGAATTGCGGCCGACGATGCTGAACGGAGGGCCGAACGCCTTCACCAGCGCGAATTGCCGGGCGTTGAGTTCCTCGTTGGCGGTCAGATGCATGCCGCAATAGGTCAGATAGTCGAGCGACCGTCCGCCGGCATGAAGGTCGTGATAGGCGCTCGCCAGCGGGATCAGGTGGTTGGCGATGTAGTAGGAGATCTGCGCCGTCGGTCCGCCGTCGGGATCGCCGGGAAAGGCGCGGTTGAGATTGCCGCCGTCGAGAGGCGACAGGCGCTGGCCCGCCATCGCGGCTGGAAAATTCGCGGCCGGCAGGACGATGACGCGTCCGGCGATGTGATCCGGCTCGAGATCGCGGATCAGGTTGAGCAGCCCGATCTGTCCCTCGTATTCGTCGCCATGCGTGCCCGCCGTGAACAGCATCGTCGGCCCGGGGCCGTTCTTGATGCATGCGATCGGGACGTGGACGACCTTGTAGGCGGAATCGTTCATCGACCATGGCATGAACAGGTTGGAGACCTGCTTGCCGTCCTTGTCGAAGTCGATATCGGTCGAGATGCGGGTGGGGCGGGTGGACATCGCGCGGCGATCCATCTGCAAAAGAGACGACGACCCTTGGAAGGCTAGCGAATCCGCGAACCGATGTACACGCCGCGCGGCCGGCGCGAACCGGCCGGCATGGTCCGGGATGGACCCGTCCGCCTCGATCCTGGAGGGATCGGCGCCACCGCCCGCCCGGGAAATCCGCCCGGCGCCGGCGCATGCGGCGCGATTCGAATCGACCATGATCGTGCCGCGCGTTAGCGTCCACGCGAGAAGGAAGCCGTCCCGTCTTCAAACCGGACCATCAGACATGGAGAGCCGAATGCCCCGACAGAGCGGAATTCCCCGATCTTCACGACGTCGTTTCCTGGCCGCGAGCGCCGGTCTCGCGGCAGCCGCCGGCGCTCCCGCGATCGCGCGCGGCCAGACGCGCCGAGGCGAGCAGAACACCGTGCGGGCAGCCATGCATGGCGACATCTCCGTCTTCGATCCGATCTGGACGACGCAGACGATGGCCGCCGTCCATGGCGGCATGGTCTACGACACGCTGTTCGGTGCCGACGGGAAATACGCGCCGCAGCCGCAGATGGTCGGACGGCACGGTCTTTCCGACGATCATCTGACCTACACATTCGAACTCCGCGACGGTCTCGTATGGTCCGACGGCTCGCCGGTGACCGCCGCCGATTGCGTCGCTTCGCTGCGCCGCTGGGGCGTGCGGCACGGAGCCGGCCAGATCATGATGAGCCGGACGGCGGACATCTCGGCCAGGGACGAACGCACGATCGTGCTGCGCCTGAAGGAGCGCTGGGGTCTCGTCTACCATGCGCTGGCGTCGACCACCGGCCCGCTCTGCTTCATGATGCCGAAGCGGTTCGCGGAAACCGATCCGCACCAGCGGATCGACACCAGCGGCGGGATCGTCGGCTCGGGTCCGTTCGTCATGAACATGGAGCAGACCAGGGCCGGGACCCAGTATGTCTACGACCGCAACCCCCGCTACGTGCCGCGCAACGAGCCTGCGTCCGGAATCGCCGGCGGCAAGGTCGTCCATCTCGACCGGGTCATCATCATGAACATCCCGGAGGCGGAGACGGCGGTGGCGGCCGTGCGTTCCGGCGAGGTCGACTTCTACGAGACGCCGCCGTTCGAGTCGCTGCCGCAGCTGGAGGCCGACCCGAACCTCACGGTCACGATCCTGAACGAACTGGGCAACGTCGGCTATATCCGCCTCAACCACCTCCATCCGCCCTTCAACAACGTGAAGGCGCGGCAGGCGGTGCAGTGGGTGCTCGACCAGAAGGCGCACATGGCGGCGAGCTTCCCGGACCGGCGCTTCGGCCGGACCTGCGGCTCCTTCCTCACCTGCGGCACGCCCATGGAGAGCGACGTCAATACCGACTGGTTCTCGAAGGGCCCGGACCTGGCCAAGGCGCGGCAGCTGGTCCGCGAGTCCGGCTATGACGGCCGGCCGGTGCTGATCATGCAGGCGACGAACATCGACTACATGCGCAACTCGGCCGAAATCCTGGCCCAGGAGCTGCGCAGCATCGGCTTCGCCGTCCAGCTCCTGCCGCTGGACTGGGGAAGCGTCGTCCAGCGGCGGTCGAACAAGGCGGCGCCGGAACAGGGCGGCTGGAACGTGTTCATCACCTCCGCCACCGGCAACGCCAACTCCGACGTGATCAATCTCCACGCCTTCGCCGCCACGGGCGACAAGGCGTGGTTCGGATGGCCGGAGAACGCGCTGCACGAGCAACTGCGCGAACGCTGGGCGCAGGCGGCGACCCTCGCCGAGCGTCAGGCGATCACCCGCCAGCTGCAGGACAACGCCTGGAACTACGTCCACCACGTCTATTTCGGGCAATGGGTGCAGCCGACGGTCCATCGCCGCAACATCACCGGCCTGCTGCCGGTGCCCGGCATGGTCTATTGGTGGAACGTGCGCAAGACCTGACCGGAGCCGCCGGGTCCGCCCCCTGCCCGGCCCCTCGCGAGGGGCCGGGCAGCGACGGCCCGGACCGTCACACCGGCGCGGCGGCGATCAGCTGGCGTGTATAAGGATGCTGCGGGTCGGCGAAGATCTGCTCGGCCTCCCCCGTCTCGACCAGTTCGCCGCGATGCATCACCGTGACCCGGTGCGCCAGATGGCGGACGACGGCCAGGTTGTGGCTGATGAACAGGTAGGTCAGCCCCAGCGCCGCCTGCAGGTCCTGGAGCAGGTTCAGGATCTGCGACTGGATCGACACGTCCAGCGCGCTGGTCGGCTCGTCGCACACCACGAGCCGCGGCCCGCTGACCAGGGCGCGCGCGATCGCCACGCGCTGGCGCTGCCCTCCGGAGAGCTGAACCGGATAGGCGTGAAGCATGTGGCGGGGCAGACCGCAGCGCTCCAGCATCGCCGCCGCCACCTCCGGGCGTTCCGCGCGGGCGTGCAGATCGAGGATGTCGAGCGGGGCACGCACGATTTCGCCCACCGTGTGGCGCGGGTTGAGCGAGGTGTACGGATCCTGGAAGACCGGCTGCACCGCGCGGGCGCGCGCCCGACGATCCAGCGAGGACAGCGCGACGCCGCCGATCGAGATCTCCCCCGTGAGCGGCGTCTCCAGGCCCAGAACGACCCGGGCGAGCGTGGACTTCCCCGAACCGCTCTCGCCGACCAGCCCCAGCACGCGGCCGGGCGGGATCTCGAGGCTGGCGTCGCGCACCGCGGTCAGCGTCGTCGCGCGACCGAACAGGCCGCCACGCAGCCGGTATGTCACGGTGACGCCGCGTGCGCGCAGCAGCGGCGCTGCGGCGCCATCGGGCGACGCGCCGCCGGTGCCGGCGCGCGCCGCCGCCAGGACCGGCGGCGCGGCCTGCGGTCGGGCCTCCGGGTGAATGCAGTCATAGGCGACGCCTGCATCCGTCGCCTGCCGCGGCGGCTCGCCGACGCAGGCTGGAAGGGCGACATCGCAGCGGAACCGGAACTGGCAGCCGGTCGGCGCACCCAGCAATCGTGGCGGCAGCCCGGGCAGGAAACCGAGGCGATGGCCGCGTGGCGCCGCGAGGCTCGGCGCGCAGGCGAGCAGGCGGCGCGTATAGGGATGCGCGGGCGCCGCGGTCACGGCGCCGGTCGGTCCGCTCTCGACGATGCGCCCCGCGTACATCACCCCGACCCGGGCGGCGAAACGTCGGACCAGCGCGAGGTCATGGGTGATGAACAGGATCGCAAGATCGAGATCGCGCTGCAGTTCGCGCAGCAGGTCCAGGATCTGCGCCTGCACCGTGACGTCCAGCGCGGTGGTGGGCTCGTCGGCGATCAGCAGCCGCGGCGCGGTCATCAGCGCGCTCGCGATCATCACGCGCTGGCGCAGTCCGCCCGACAATTCATGCGGGAACTGCCGCAGACGGCGCGCGGGCTCGCCGACACCGCAGCGCGCGAGCAGCGCGATCGCTCGCTCGGCGGCCGCGGCCCGAGACGTCGACGGTTCGTGCGCCAGAAGGCCCTCGGTCATCTGCTCGCCGATGGCGAGAACCGGGTTCAGCGCGGTCATCGGCTCCTGGAAGACCATCGCCGCGGCGTTGCCGCGCACGCGGCGCAGCGCATGCTCCGGCAGCGCGCCGATCTCGGTGCCGTCGAGGCGCAGTCGCGCGACCGTCCGGCTCCCGTTGCGCGGCAGGAGGTCGAGCAGCGACAGCGCCGTCATCGACTTGCCCGAGCCGCTCTCGCCGACCAGCGCGAAGGTCTCGCCGCGCGCGATCGCGAAGGAGACGCCGCGCACCGCGTGCAGCGTTCCCCCGGCGGTCGCGAGCGCGACCCGCAGATCCTCGACCTCGATCACCGGAGCGTTCACAGCCGCTCTCCGGGCGTCAGCACGTCGCGCAGCCCGTCGCCGACCAGATTCATCGCCAGCACCAGAAGCATCAGCGCGAAGCCCGCGACGGCAATCAGCCAGGGATTGATCATCAGCCAGTTGCGTCCCTCGGCCATCATCAGACCCCAGGTGGGCTCTGGAGGCTGGATGCCGAGACCGAGGAAGCTGAGCGCGGTCGCCGCGAGCACCGCCTGGCCGGCCTCGTAGGAAAACACGACCAGGAAATGACCGAGGATGTTGGGCGCCAGCTCGCGCGTCATGATGCGAGCATGCGACGCCCCGGCGGCTCGGGCCGCGAGCACGTAGTCGAGACGACCGATCTGCAGCACCGCAGTGCGCAGGACGACCGCGAACCGGTCCCAGAGCGTCAGGCCGAGCACCAGCACGACGATGAGGATGCCGCTGCCCGCGACCTGCAGCACCGCCAGGGCCACCAGCAGCGAGGGCAGCGCGAGCCGGGTGGAGATCAGCAGCGAGATCGCGCGGTCGACGCGGCCGCGCATGTAGCCGGCGACGACGCCGAGCACGGTGCCGATCGCGCCGGCGAGCAGCGCCGCCGAGAAGGCCACGATCAGGGCGAGCCGGGCGCCGTGCATCAGCCGCGACAGGTAGTCGCGGCCGAAGGAATCGGTGCCCAGGGGATAGGTCCAGGACCCGTTCGCGGCCCAGACCGGCGGCCGCAGCCGGCGCATCAGGCTCTGCGCATAGGGGTCGTGGGGAGCGAGCCATGGCGCGCCGAACCCCACGACCACGAACAGCAGCAGCAGGATCGCCCCGGCGACGAAGCCCCTGTGACGAAGCGCACGGCGCCAGACCCCGTCGGGCGGCGCATCGGAGCCGGCGGCGATCGCGGGCCCGCTCATGGCCGCCGGATCCGCGGATCCAGCATGCCGTTGATCAGATCGGCGACCAGGTTCATCGCGACGAAGATCAGCGCCACGAAAAGGACGATCGCCTGCACCACGGGATAGTCGGCGCGCTGGATCGCATGCCAGGCGAGCTGCCCGATGCCGGGCAGGGCGAAGACCGACTCGACGACGACCGAGCCGCCGAGCAGTTGGCCGAACTGGACGGCTGCGAGGGACACCACCGGCAGGACCGCGTTGCGCAGCGCATGGCGCAGAACCACGCGCCGCGGCGGCAGCCCCTTGGCCCGCGCGGTCCGGATGAAGTCGGCGCCCAGCGTTTCCACCATGCCGGCACGCAGCAACCGCAGCAGGATAGGGAACACGAACCAGCCGAGTGCGATGCTGGGCATGACGAAGCCGCTCCAGTCGTCGGCCCCGGAGATCGGCAGGACCTGGAGCGTGACCCCGAACAGCAGGATCAGCAGCAGCCCCGACCAGAAGGACGGCATGGCCTGCGAGAGCGCCGCGATGGATTGCGCCGCCGTGTCGATCCAGCTGCCCTGGTGCATCGCGGCCGCGATCCCCAGCGGAAAGGCCAGCGCCACGCCGACGGCGATCGAGCAGACCGCCAGCGTCGCGGTGACCGGCAGTCGCGACAGGATCAGCGGCGCGACGTCCTCCTGCGAGAAGAACGAGCGACCGAGATCTCCGGTCAACGCGCGACCGGCCCAATCGAGATACTGGACCACCAGTGGCCGATCGAGACCGTGCGTCGCACGCAGCCGGTCGAGTTCCTCCCGGCTCGCGCCGAGCCCGCCGATGGAGATCGCGAGATCGCCCGTCCAGGCCACGAGAAGGAAGGTGGCGACCGAGACGATGAAGGCGACCAGCGCCGCCTCGGCGAGCTTGCGCGCGACCAGACCGATCACCGTCCCGCCTGCCGCCGCCCGCTCAGCGCTTCCAGCCGGCCATGTAGAGCAGCGGGTAGCCGTCCGCGGGCAGCGGGAAGTCGAAGCCGCGACGGTAGGCGAAATGGGTGACGCCGCTCATCAGCGGAACGACATAGGATTCGGCTGCCAGCCGTTCGAAGCCGGTCCGGTAGAGCTTCAGGCGCTCCTGCGGGTCGACCAGCGCCGCCGCCTGCTTGAAGGCGTCCATCACCACCGGGTCGCGCGTGTAGTCGCCCTGGTCGCCGGTGAAGAACAGCGGCACCATCGCGACCACGTCGTAGACGCCGTTGGACGGCCAGGGGACGATCGAGGACACCAGCTTGCCGCCGAACAGGTCGCGGATCCAGGACGAGGTCTCGCGGAAGTCGAGCTTGGCGTCGATGCCGATCTGGCGCAGATCGCCGGCGATCGCCTCGGCCACCGGCCCGCTGTCGGTGAAGGCGGCGATCTTGAGCTCGAAACCCCTGGGCACCGAGGACTTCGCCATCAGCTCGCGCGCCTTGGCGAGGTTGTAGTCGTATTTCACGACGTCCTGGATGCAGCCGAACTGGCGCGGATTGCAGGGCGTTGGGATGACCTCGCTGCTCTCGCCGCGCAGCGTCTTGGCGATCGCCTGGCGGTCGATGGCGTGCGCGATCGCCATGCGCACGTTCCGGTCCTGCATCGGATTGGTTCCGGTGCGGCCGGCCGCGTCCAGCGACAGGAAGCTGATCGACACCGAGCCGCCGGTCGCGGTCTCGACGTTGCGCGCCATCTTCAGCTGCATCAGCTGGTCGGGCTGGATGTTCCAGAGGAAATCGACCTTGCCCGCCGCCAGCTCGGCCGACGCGGTCTGGGGGTCCGGAATGACCACGACGTTGATGCGGTCGAGGCGCGTCCTGCCCCAATCGGCGGCGTAGTAACGATCGTTGCGGACCAGGGTCACGCCGCGCCCGGCCTCGAATTTCTCGACCTTCATGGGCCCGGTGCCGACCGGCGCGGCGGCGAAGGCGCGCGCGCCCATCTTCTCGTGGGTCGCCTTCGGCAGGATGAACAGGACCTGGGTGAGCTGGTCGACGGCCGACGGGGTCGGCTGTTCCAGGACAAGGCGCAGCGTGTGATCGTCGAGCTTCTCGGCCTTGCGGATGAAGCCGTAGTCCGCCTTCGCGAAGGACGCGTTGTTCGCAGGGTTCTTGATGTACTCGACGGTGTAGACGACGTCGTCCGCGCCGAAGGGCGAACCGTCGTGGAAGGTCACGCCGCGGCGAAGTTCGAGATGCAGCGTCGTGGTGTCGATCCAGCGCCAGGCGGTCGCCAGGGCCGGTTTCGCCTGGCCGGTCGCCGGATCGCGCACGGCCAGGTTCTCGAGCACGTTGCGGATGACGAGCTGCGAGGTGCGCTTGGAGGTCGCGTAGGGATCGAGCGTCTCGATCTCCGAAGCGAAGCCCCAGGTGACGGCATTGGACTGCTGCTGCGCGCCAGCCAGGCCGGGAAGCAGTGACGCGGCGAAGACCGCGGCGAAGAGGAAACGTCTCATCGTGAACTCCCTTGTCATTGTCGTCGTCTCGCCGGTCGGCGTCATCGCAGCGAAGCGACGACACCGAGGATCGCCGCGGGCAGCGCCGCGCCGAAGCGGAGCGCGCGCGGCGGCGACCAGCCGCTGCGCTGATCCTGGCGCCAGGACGTGTCCTTGAAGGGCTGCTCCAGCAGCACCGACAGGCAGTCGAAGCGTTCCGCGATCCAGTTCCAGGCCATGCTGAGATCGGCCTGGGCGGGGGAGCCCCCGGGATAGGGATGGCCGAGCTCGTAATCGGGCGAGGCCGCGGCCCAGGATCGCTCGAAGGCGTTGAAGAGACCCTTGAGCCGGTCGCTGCGCGACGGGATCTCCAGCGGACCGCCGAGGAAATTGCAGCGCAGCTGCGCGTCGCCATGGCAGTCGATGCAGAAATCGACGCCCGTGCGCTCCATGCGGTCGCGCACCAGCTTGACCTCGGGGCTGCGCGCCATCGAGGGCGCGACCCATTCGCGGTTCAGGTTGGCGCCGGCGAGATTGGCCCGCGACAGGCCGAGATCGGAGCCGTCCGGGTTCATGTCCGGAACGACGTGGAAGACCGCGCGGTCGAGCAGCGCGGCCGAAACCGGGTCCTGGGAATCGACAAGACGGCGAAGGAAACCTTCGACGAAGGGCCCGCCCATCGTCTCCGACGGATGCTGGCGCGCGATCACCCAGCAGACACGGCGCCCCGGCGCAGCTTCCCCGACCGTGACCAGATCCATGTCTCGCCCGCCGACGCTGCGGCCGAGCACCTCGAGCCGGACCCGGGGCGACATCTGCAGTTCACCAAGTAGGTCGAGACGGCGTTCCGCCGAATAGGGGGGCCACATCGCGTAGTAGACATGGTCGTGCTCGGGACTGTGCGTCCAGGAGACGATGCCGTCCCGCTCGGTCAGTCCGACACGGAACCAGTCGCGGCGGTCATAGGACGCCATCACGCCGGTATTGGTCCAGCGTCCCTCCAGACCGGCGTGGCTGGCGAGCCGGGTCTTCAGCACCTCGGCGGCATTCAGGATCGAGAAGCGGCAAGGCGTGCCGCGCGCACCGGCGACGCGGAAATGGAAGTAGTAGAGAAACGGCGCATCGCCCGCGTCGACGCGAAGCTTGAGCCTGACATCCGACGGATCCTCCGCCGCGACCACGTCGATACTGCCGTTGGGGATGGCGGCGCTGACCGAGAACATGCCTGCCTGCTCGCTGGGGTTTGTCCGTACGGAAGGGACGACAGTATATTTACGCCGTTTCGAGGGGGTCAAACGCGGGGGTGACGGATGACATGGTCGATCGTGGCGCGCGACGCCGCCAGCGGCGCCTTCGGCGTCGCAGTGGCCACGCGCTTCCTGGCCGCAGGCGGACTCTGCCCGCATGCCGAGAGCGGCGTCGGCGCACTCTCGACCCAGGCGATGATCAATCCGACCTACGGCGCGCGCGGGCTCGCGCTGCTCCGAGCCGGGGCGCCGGCCGGCACCGCGCTCGCGGTGCTGATCGATGCCGATCCCGGCCGCGCGACGCGCCAATTCCACCTCGTCGACAAAGCCGGGCACACGGCCGCCCATACTGGCGCAGACTGCATCGGCTGGTGCGGGCATCGTGGCGGAACGGATGTCTCGGTCGCCGGCAACATGCTGGCCGGACCGCGCGTGGTCGAAGACAGCTTCGCGGCCTACGCCGCCGGCGGCGGACGCGATTTCGCCGACCGTCTGATCGCGGCGATGGAGGCCGGCCAGGCGGCCGGCGGCGACAAGCGTGGCCAGCAATCGGCCTGCATCCTGATCTACGGCGCCGAACAATATCCCGACCTGTCGCTGCGGGTGGACGACCATCCGGCGGCGCTGACGGAACTGCGCCGCATCCACGGCCTGTGGAAGATCCGCTTCGCGGCGCATCGCCGCTTCATGGCGACGCGCGCCGATCCGGTCGGTGTCTACGATCGCGCAGTGATCGAGGCAGAGGTCCGGCGCCTGGAGGCGCTGCACGGCGGGACGCGGGACTGACGGACGGCCGTCACGGCGCCAGGATCTCCGCCACCGGACGGATGTCCGCGAAGGCCTGCATCACGCTGCGCAAGCCCGCGAAATGCCCGTCCGCGCGTGGCGCCCAGACCGCGTCATGCGGCATGTACGTGCGGAAGTCGCGCATCATCGCGTCGCGCACCGTGGACTCGCAGCAGATGTTCGTCGCCGTACCCGCGACGATCACGGCTTCGATCCCACGCCCGCGCAGCTTCGCCTCGAGATCGTGGTCGTTGCGCAGGAAGGCGCTGAAGCGACGCTTGTCGAGCACCCAGTCCTCCGGCGCGTTGCGCACGACAGGCGCGAGCGCATGGAGCGATGTCCCCGCGGCAAGCGCGGCGACCGCGGCCGACCGCTTGTCCGCTCCGACGAAATTCTCGAAATAGGTCGCCCAGTAGTCGCCGGAGCCCGGCGCACCGGTCGTCGTCCGCAGCCAGACCACCTGCCCGCCACCGGCGCGGATGCGTGCGGCGAGCGCCGCGACCGCATCGACCGCGCGATCGGCCGCCTCGTCCCGGGCCAGCCGGAACGGCGCGTCCGGTGCCAGCCACGCATTCTGCAGATTGAGCGCCAGCAGCGCCGTGCGCGCCGGCTCGACCGGTCCGTACACCGACAACCCGCCGCGGCGATAGGTGCCGCTGGCGACGAATTCGGGGGGCAGGCTGGCCGTCATGTCCGGGGCTCCGAGGAATCGATCGATCGCAGGCGCAGGGCGCCCAGAAGGAGCAGCATCGCCAGCGCCGTCAGCAGCCAGAGCCCGGCGTCGAAACCGCCGGTGGCGTCATAGAGGGCGCCGAGAACGATCGGTCCGCCCGCGCCGCCCACCTCGGCGGCGGAGAAGAACAGGCCGCCCGCGACGCCCGCATGGCGCTCGCCGACGCCGCGGGTCTCGACCAGCGCCAGCATCGCCACCGTCATCAGCGAGCTGCGCGCGATGCCCTGCACCACGAGGCCGATCACCAGCAGCGGGCCGGGCGTGGCATGCAGCATGACGGTGCTGGCGGCGGCGAGCAGCGCCAGAACCGCCAGGATCACGAAGCGGCGGGCGGGCGTCGCGAAGCGCGGGATCAGCAGCGCGCCCGCGATGCCGACCGCGGTCGGGATGGTCGCCCAGTAGCCCGCCTCGCTGGCGGTCATCCCGTCGTGACGCAGCAGCTCCGGCAGCCAGTTGTTGAGCCCGTGATTGAACGCGAAGATGCACACGCTCATCGCCAGCAGGAGCCGCACGGGCCCCAGGCCGACAAGATGGCGGATGACCTCGCGCTGCGACGACGCGCGGCCGCCCGATGCCGGCGCTTCCCGCTCCCGCGCCGACGGCAACGAAGCCAGCGCCAGCCAGACGAATGCGCCCGCCGCCGCCACCGCGCTCCACAGCATCAGCACCGACCGCCAGTCGTTCCCGAAGGCGGGCATCAGGACCGAATTCGTCAGCGACAGCCCCAGCATCGCCCCGATCGACGGGCCGGTGATGTAGATGCCCATGGCGAGGCCGCGGTCGCTGCCCTCGAACCAGCGACTGACCACCTTCGGGGCGCCGGCGGAGACCAGCGGCCCGCCGATGCCGAACAGGCCGACCGCCGCGCACAGGGTCCAGAAATCGACCGCCAGTCCGCGCAGGAGCCCCGATGCCGCGACGATCGCCGCGCCGAGGAAGATCGCACGCCGCGCACCCAGCCGGTCGAGCAGCGCCCCGCAGGGAATCGCGGCGACGATGTACACGGCCTGCCACGTGCCCAGCACCGCGCCCATCGCCGAATGGCTGAGCTCCAGATCGCGCGTGATGGGCGCGATCAGCGGGGCCAGCGCGACGCTGGTCAGCCCGAAGCACCCATAGGCCACCCAGACGCCCAGCAGGATCAGCCAGCGTGTGATGCCGGGCACGGGCGCCGCGGACCGGCCATGTCGCGTCTGTGAAGCCATCGTCGCGGCGACGATACACCATCGCCGCGCGCCGGGCAGCCGGCCCGGAGCCGTTCAGGCGGCGACCGGCGACGCGAGGCGGATGGCCGGGTGCATCAGCCCCGAAGCCAGCAGGTCGAAGGGATGGGTGCGCCCGAAATGCTCGTTGGGAACCCAGGCCTGAGAATCGGGCAGGTAGTCGAACCAGGGCGCGAAGCCCAGCACCAGATGGATGCGGGTGGTCGCGGTGGTCCCGCGGCAGAAGACCCGATGCGGACGGTTGGTATCCCAGGTGTAGGCGCGGCCCGGCGCGAGGTGGTAGGCCGGCTCGCCGGCCATCTGGAAGACGAAGTTCGCATCCGTGACCAGCGGAACGTTCAGCCGCAATGTCTCGAAGACGGGCTCGTCGCGATGCCAGCCTTCGCGCGCGAGATAGGCCGGGTCGGCGGCGTCCACGGCTGCGCCCGGAATGACGCCGACACGGCTGCGCACCAGGCTGCGCGTGAAGCCGTCGATGAACGCCCCCAGCGCGCCGGTCGCGGCGAGTTCCGTCCGGCGACGGAAGCCGTAGCTGTCGAAATAGGAGTCGCGCAGCCGCTCATGCGTGCCGGTGGCGTTCCAGAAGAACGCTTCGCGGGCATTGCGTGGCGTCCCCAGCGTGCTCGCCTCCGGTTCCGGCGCGTCCTGATGGTCCGGGTTCCAGGTCAGCGACAGGCCGCCATAGGTCCGGCTCTCGCCGTCGGCATGGCGCCAGCCGCGAAAGCCGCGCGTGGCGAGCGCCGCATCGACCTGACTGCGGATCGCATCGAGGTCGACCCCCGGCAGGTCGAAGCTGAGCCTGCCGCGCCGCCCGACCTTCGGCACGCAGGCGGCGACCGCAGCGTCGTAGTCGGTGCGTGCGCGCAGGAACTGGAACACGGTCATGTCGGGGGGCACGTCGGCGATCCGGATCGGGGTGGACATCGTGGCTCCTCTCGGCGGGTGGAACTCGACCGGGAAGGTCGCGGCGACGCGCGATCGCCTCAAGACGCGCATCGCGCTTACGCCGCGCGAACGAAGGATCTCTTGACAGGACGCTCCCGGTGCCGGCCGGCGTCATGCCGGCGCGTCGGCGACCGCGGCGCAAACCAGCGCCCCGGGACCCGGATCGGCGCCGGAATGCAGCGCATGCCAGAGCAGGCGGTGCGGCTGCTCGCCGGGCATGAACAGGCCCAGCGGCGCCGCGGGCGCGAAACCGAACTGGCCGTAATAGGCGATGTCGCCCACCAGCAGCACCAGCCCGTGCCCCAGGGCTGCGGCGCGCGCCAGGCCGTCGGCCATCAGCGCGCGCCCGACGCCCTGGCCCTTCAGCTCGGGCTCGACCGCGAGCGGTCCCAGCAGCAGCGCCGGACGCGAGCCGCCCCTGTCGCCGGCGTCGACGCCCACCGGCCAGAAGCGCAGCGTGCCGACCAGACGGCGGGCCGGATCGCGCGCGACCAGACGCAGCGCCGCGATGCTGTCGATGCCGCGGCGGTAGGCGTAGGAGCGCTTGGCGTGGCGATCGGCGCCGAAGGCGCGGTCGAGCAGCGCCTCGATATCGGGCGCGTCCGACGGAGTCTCCGCTTCCAGGCGGAAGCCGGGTGGCATGGTCATGGGATCTGGCTCTTCGACGAGGGCGTGTCCATGGGCGCCGTCGGCGGCGCTCGCGGACCTGCGAGGAAAGGCAGGAAGCCGTGCGCAGGCACGGCCGATCGGCGCCCGGCCGGGCGCCCGCCGTCATCGTCGTCGAAGAATGTCCGGACCGATCCTCATCGCCCCGGGATGGAACCCGCGGGGCCGGGTGATGTCAAGCGCGCGCCGCGCCGGATCGTCATGGCGCGGCGCGCGCGTCGTCATGCGTCAGGGCGTGTCCTGCACCGCCTTGATCATCTCCATGCCGCCGACCTTCGGCGCCCATGCCTGGTAGATCGGCATCATCGCCCGCTGCCACGGGGTCTTGTCGACCTTGTGGTACTTGGCGCCCGCGGCGACCGCCTTGGCCATTGCCTCCTCGTCGCCCTCGGCGATCAGCCGGTCCTGCAGCTTGATGCCCTCCTCGGCCGCGGACTGGACCAGCGCCTGCAGCTCGGGCGACAGGCGGCGCCAGAAGTTCATCGAGAAGCCGACGGCGGAGATCGAGTAGATGTGGCCCAGGTCGGTGAAGTGCGGACCGACCTCGTAGAACTTCGACAGCCAGTAGGTCGTCTTGGCGTTGTCCATCGCGTCGACGACGCCGGTCTGCATCGCGTTGTAGACCTCGGGGAAGGCGATCGGCGTCGGGTTGGCGCCCAGCAGCTTCCACAGCTCGACATGCAGCGGGCTCTGCAGCACGCGGATCTTCTTGCCCTTGATGTCGTCGGGCGTGAGGATCGGGAACTTGCCCAGCGGATGGCGGGTGCCGTTGACCAGGAACCCGACCACCTTGAAGCCGTGCGGCTCGTATTTCGCGGCCATCTGCTTGCCGACCGCCCCGGCCAGGACGCGATAGGCGTGGTTGTCGTCGCGGAACAGGAAGGGCATGTCGAAGAGCTGGCCCTCCGGCACCCAGATGCTCATCACCGAGACGTTGACCGGCGCGCCGCAGACCGAGCCCAGACGCATGCCCTCGGCCATCTCCTTCTCGCCGCCGAGCTGGGAGTTGGGGAAGATCTGGATCTCGAGCGCGCCCTTCGATTCCGCGTTGACGCGATCGGCCATGCGCTGCATGCCGATCGTGCCCGGAAAGTCGACATTGCCGAGCACGCCGAACTTGCAGGTGATCCGGCTCTGCGCCGATGCCGGCGCAAGCGCCGCCAGCATCGCGGCGGCGACCGCGCCGGCCGCCAGGGTGAGTTTCAGTTTCATCGCGTCTCCTCCTTGGTTGTCGGGCAAGCCCGCCTTGCCCTTGCGTGGAATCCGGTGAACCGCGCGGCCGCCGTCAGAACGCCGCGTGGACCAGCGCCAGCGAGATCGCCGGCACGTAGGTGATGAGCACGAGGCCCAGGATCAGGATCGCCAGGAACGGCATCACCGCCCGGAACGTCGCCTGGACCGAGGTCCCGGTGATCGCCGAGGGAATGAAGACCAGCAGCCCGTAGGGCGGGGTCAGGCCGCCCAGCATCAGGTTGACGACCACGATGATGCCGAAATGGACGGGATCGACGCCCAGTTGCAGCACCAGAGGCAGCGCGATCGGCACGACGATCAGCATGATCGCGGTCAGGTCGAGGAACA
>JBIKLI010000049.1:0-17593 GCA_044359885.1 Alphaproteobacteria bacterium
CGCGCCGCCAGCCATGGCGACGCCAGTCCGGCCACGACCGCCACGGCCCCCAGCCAGCGCCATCCACATCGCCATAGCGCGAGCCACAACCCGCCGAGAATCGCGGCGACGAAGCCCGACACCGGCGTCGCCGGTGCAGGACGCGCCGCGCCCGGCCACGCGGCGACGGTCTGCGCGATCGTGGCCACCGCCTCGTTGCCCAGATTCATCGCCGCGAGAGGCAGGTCGGCGACGCCGAACGGCAGACAGAGGAAGACCAGCACCGCCGCCGGCATGACCAGGACCGACGTCAACGGCACCGCGACCAGATTGGCGGCGATGGCGAAGAACGACAGGCGGTTGAAGTGGTAGAGCGCGAAAGGCGCGGTCGCGACGCTGGCGGCGGCCGTGGTCATCAGCGCACCGGCCGCGACGACCAGCAGGCGGCCGACAGGCCCTGCGCCGTCGCGCCAGCGGCGGAACACAGGCGCCGCCGCCTCCCAGCAGGCGATCAGCGCCACGACGGCGGCGAAGGACATCTGGAAGCTGGGTCCCAGGATCGCCTCCGGGACCAGCGCGAGGATCGCAAGCGCGGCCCACGCGACCAGCCGCATCGACAGCGGCGAGCGGTCGAGCAGGATCGCGACGAGCACGATCGCCCCCATGATCCAGGCGCGCAGCACCGGCACGCCCGGTGCGGCGAACGACGCGTAGGCCGTGATCGCGAGGATCGCGCCGCCCGCCGCCAGCTTCTTGCCGTTGCAGCGCAGCGCCAGCGGCGGCATCAGCGCCAGGCCGCGCCGGATCGCGAAGAACACGATCCCGGCGACCAGGGTGATGTGCAGCCCGGAGATCGACAGCAGATGGGCAAGCCCGGAATCGCGCATCGCCGCCATCAGGCCAGGCTCGATATGTCCCATCTCGCCGGTCAGCAGCGCGGCGCTGATCTGCCCGGCCGGTCCGGGATCCTGGGCCAGCACCCAGGCGACCAGCCGCGCCCGCGCGGCGTCGAGGGCCAGCCGCCATCCGGCCGCCTCGCCCGCGGTCACGACCCGGATGGCCCCGCGCGCGGAGCCGACCGCGCCGATCCGCTCGAACCAGGCCCAGCGCGCGAAATCATAGGCGCCGGGCGCGGTGGGGATCGGCGGCGGATGCAGCTGCGCGCGCAGCACCACCCGCGCGCCCGGCAGCGGCAGGACCTGCTGGTCCCGGCCGACCCGCAGCCGGACCCGCGCCGGTACGTTCGCCGGCGCCATCCCCGACATGGTCAGCTGGTCGAGGATCAGCCGCCGGCCCTCCGGCCGGAGTTCGCTCGCGACCACGCGCCCTGCGAGCTCGGCTGTGCCCCAGCGCTTGACCAGCACGGGGGCCGCGACCTGCCAGCTGCGGAGCTGCGCGGCCGCGGCACCCAGCGCGATCAGGCACAGCGCCACCGCCGCGGCGCCAGCCAGCCGCCACCGGTTCCCCGCACGCCGCAACAGCAGCAGGGCCGCGACCCCGCCGAAGGCGGCGACGGACGGCGCCGCCCACACCGCCGGTTCCGCGGCCAGGCCGAAATACATGGCGACGCCGGCCCCGAACGCGACCGGCACCCACAGCACCAGCCTGTCGCGCTCCGCACGCAGCGTCGCGGCGGCCTGGGATGCGGCCCAGTCCATGGCGGCCATGGCAGCGGCTCTCACGCGCGACGCCGATCCCATGACTGCGAGACTCCCCCTGGACGCGGCCCGCGTGGTAACTGCTGCGACGCTAATCGCAGCGCCACCGCGCCTCAATTTTCACTTCGGATTACGACATGACCGTTCCCGTCTGCCGCTTCGCGCCATCGCCCACCGGCTTCCTGCACATCGGCGGCGCGCGCACCGCCCTGTTCAACTGGCTGTTCGCGCGCCATCACGGCGGCGTCTTCCGCCTGCGCATCGAGGACACCGACCGGCAGCGGTCGACCCAGGCGGCGATCGACGCGATCCTCGAAGGCCTGCGCTGGCTGGAGCTGGACTGGGATGGCGAGGTCGTCCACCAATTCGCGCGCGCCGCGCGCCATGCCGAGATCGCCCATGAATTGCTGCGCCAGGGCAAGGCCTATCGCTGCTACTGCACCGCCGAGGAGCTGGAGGAGATGCGCGCCCGTGCGCGCGCCGAAGGCAAGCCGCCGCGCTACGACGGCCGCTGGCGCGACCGCGATCCCGCCGACGCCCCGACCGGCGTCGCCCCGTCGATCCGCATCAAGGCGCCCCGCGACGGCCAGACCGTGATCCGCGACGTCGTCCAGGGCGACGTCGTGATCCGCAACGACCAGCTCGACGACATGATCCTGCTGCGCGGCGACGGCACCCCGGTCTACATGCTGTCGGTGGTGGTCGACGACCATGACATGGGCGTGACCCATGTGATCCGCGGCGACGACCATCTGAACAACGCCGCGCGCCAGATGATGGTGATCGAGGCGATGGGCTGGCCGGTGCCGGTCTACGCGCATATACCGCTGATCCACGGTGCCGACGGCGCCAAGCTGTCCAAGCGCCATGGAGCGCTGGCGGTCGAGGCCTATCGCGACATGGGCTATCTGCCGGAGGCGATGCGCAACTACCTGCTGCGGCTGGGCTGGGCGCATGGCGACGAGGAGATCATCTCGACCGAGCAGGCGATCGCCTGGTTCGATCTCGACGCGGTCGGCAGATCGGCGGCCCGCTTCGATTTCGGCAAGCTGGGCAGCGTCAACGGCCATTACATCCGCGTGCGGGACGACGACTCGCTGGCGCATCTGACCATCGCCCAGCTCGAACGCGAACCCGGGCGGCCGCTGGACGAGACGGCCCGGGCGCGGATCCGCGCCGGCATGCCCGGTCTCAAGCAGCGCGCGCGGACGATCGTCGAACTCGCCGAAAGCGCCGAATTCTACACCCATGCCCGGCCGATCCCGATCGCGGAGACCGGACGCAAGCTGCTGTCCGAGGCCGGCAGGGCGCGTCTTGCAGGCTATGCGCAGCGTATCTCGGGCCTCGGCGAATGGACCGCCGCCGCCCTGGAGGCCGAAGCGCGCGACGCCGCGACCGCGGGCGGCGCGAAGCTGGGCGACATCGCCCAGCCGGTCCGCGCGGCGCTGACCGGCACAAATGTCTCGCCGCCGGTCTTCGAGGTGATGCAGGTCCTGGGCCGCGACGAGACGCTGGGCCGGATCGCCGACGCCTTGCGCTGAACGCGCCTCTGCTGCAGCGCAACAGACGCTTGGGCGCGCCGCGTCCTTGGGATTAGTATGGCTTGGCCGGGCGGAGCGCCGCGCCGGCCTTTTCGACCGAGCTGGAGTCCGCGATGTCCGGGAACCCCCCCAATCAGACCGTCACGGTGATCGACAACACGACCGGCAAGCGCATCGACCTGCCGATGATGGACGGAACGGTCGGGCCGCGGGTCATGGACATCCGCAAGCTCTACGGCGAGACGGGGCATTTCACCTACGACCCCGGGTTCACCTCGACCGCCTCCTGCCAGTCCCGCATCACCTATATCGACGGCGACGCGGGCGTCCTGCTCTACCGCGGCTACCCGATCGAGGAACTGGCCGAGCACAGCGACTTCATGGAGGTGTGCTACCTGCTGCTGAAGGGCGAGCTGCCAAGCGCCGCCGAGAAGGCGAAATTCGAGCGCGACATCACGCTGCACACGATGATCCACGAGCAGCTGACGCGCTTCTATCAGGGCTTCCGCCGCGACGCGCATCCGATGGCCGTATGCTGCGGCGTCGTCGGCGCGCTGTCGGCATTCTACCACGACAGCCTCAACATCAACGATCCGCATCAGCGCATGATCGCCTCGTACCGGCTGATCGCGAAGCTGCCGACGATCGCGGCCATGGCCTACAAGTACTCGATCGGCCAGCCCTTCATGTACCCACGCAACACGCTGAAATACGCCGAGAACTTCCTGCACATGACATTCGGCGTGCCGTGCGAGGAGTACAAGGTCAACAAGACGGTCGCACGCGCGCTGGACCGGTTGTTCATCCTGCACGCCGACCACGAGCAGAACGCCTCGACATCGACGGTCCGACTTGCCGGCTCGTCGGGCGCCAACCCCTTCGCCTGCATCGCGGCAGGCATCGCGACCCTCTGGGGGCCGGCGCATGGCGGCGCCAACGAGGCGGTGCTGCAGATGCTGCAGGAGATCGGCTCGAAGGACCGCATCCCGGAGTTCATCCGCAAGGTCAAGGACAAGTCCGAGGGCGTACGGCTGATGGGCTTCGGCCACCGCGTCTACAAGAACTTCGATCCGCGCGCGAAGGTGATCCGTCAGGCCGCGCACGACGTCCTGGCCGAACTCGGCGTCACGGACGAGCCGCTGCTGGAGATCGCGATGGAACTGGAACGCATCGCGCTCCAGGACGACTATTTCGTGCAGCGCAAGCTCTATCCCAATGTCGACTTCTATTCCGGGATCATCTACCGGGCGATGGGGTTCCCGACGTCGATGTTCACGGCGCTGTTCGCGGTCGCCCGCACGGTGGGATGGATCGCGCAGTGGAACGAGATGATCGAGGATCCCGCGCAGAAGATCGGCCGGCCCCGCCAGCTCTATACCGGTCACGCCCGGCGCGCCTATACGCCTATCGCGGCCCGCGGCTGAGGCGCCCCTCGCGCCATGCCCCAGGCCTGGCCGAATGGCCGGAACCGCCGCCCCGGCTCGGTCCCGCCGGCGCGTACGCCGCGGCTGCGGCTGTTGCCGACACCAGCCAACGACAACGGCGCACCGGTTCTCGTCCAGGTCTTGCGTACGCTGGCGCTGCTCGCCGGCTTCGCCGCGATCGGCTGGGTCGCGGCCAGCCTGATCCTGGGGCCCTGACGGGCCTGCCCGGGGATCCGTCATGAGACCGTTGCGCTGCGCCGTGATCGGTGCCGGCCATTTCGGCCGCTTCCATGCCCAGAAATATGCGGCGCTGCCCGGCGCGGAGCTGACGGCGGTCGTCGATGAAGATGCCGGCCGCGCCCGTGCCGTCGCGCAGGAAACCGGCAGCACCCCCGAGACATCGCTCGACGCGGTGATCGGCCGTATCGACGCCGCGTCGGTCACCGTCCCGACCGTCGCCCATCATGCCGTCGCGGCGCGCCTGCTTGCCGCCGGCATCCATGTCCTGGTCGAGAAGCCGATCGCCGCGACGCTCGGCGAGGCCGACGAACTTGTCGCGCTCGCGGCACGGCAGGGTTGCGTGCTCCAGGTCGGACATCTGCAGCGCTTCCTGCTGCGGCGCATGGAGATCCCGGCGCGGGTGACGCGGCCGCTGCTGATCGAGGCCACGCGCATCGCCCCGTTCAAGCCGCGCGGCATCGATGTGGGCGTGGTGCTCGACCTGATGATCCACGACCTCGACCTCGTCCAGTCGCTGGTCCGTGCGCCGCTGGTGGACGTCGAGGCGGCGGGCGGCGCGGTCGCGACCGCCCACGAGGACATCTGCGTCGCGCGGCTGCGCTTCGCCGATGGCTGCGTGGCCGTCGCCACCGCCAGCCGGGTCGGTGACCGCACCGAGCGCCGCCTCGGCGTGCTGCAATCGACCGGCTATCTGTCGGCGGATCTGGCGACCCGCCGCGTCAGCGAGTTCCGTCGCATGGACGCCGGCGGAGCGCCGACGGGCGCGGCGCCGGACGAGCGCAGCTACGCGGCGGGCGACGAACTTGCCGAGCAGATCGCCGATTTCCTCGACTGTATCCGCGCCGGGCGTCCGCCGCTGGTCGGCGGCGACGACGGGCGCCGGGCGCTGGAGACCGCCCTGCGGATCACGCAGAGCCTGGCCCAGACCCTGGCGGCGACCGGCGCCCCACCGAACGCGCGATGACATCCAGGACCTCGCGCGCGGCGCGCGCGGAGGGCGGCGTACCGGTGGTTCCCAGCATCTCCCGCATCCCGGCCAGTTCCTGGCGCTGCCGCCGGGCGGCGTCGCCGCCGGCCAGCAGGTCGCCGGCGATCCGGGCGAGCGCTTCGGGCGTGCAGGCCTCCTGGAGCAGTTCCGGCACCACCGTGCGCTGCAGGACCAGGTTGGGCAGCGCGACATGCGCGACGC
Organism: Alphaproteobacteria bacterium; assembly: GCA_044359885.1. Taxonomy (GTDB): domain Bacteria; phylum Pseudomonadota; class Alphaproteobacteria; order CACIAM-22H2; family CACIAM-22H2; genus CAIOSQ01. Next base: position 6,032 of record JBIKLI010000049.1, read on the forward strand.
GGATCAGTCGCCGCGCCAGAGCGGCGGACACGGCGCTGGTCCGATAGGCGACCGCCATCGGCACGCCCGCAAGGCCCAGTTCCAAAGTGGAGGTTCCGGATACGGCGATCGCCGCCGAAGCCACCGCCAGGGCACCGCGGCGATCCTCGGGCGACTGGACGACCCGCACCGTTCCCGGCCAATCGGCGACGGCCGCCTGCACGATCGCCCGCGTCGCCGGCACGACCGGCAGCAGGACGACCAGGCCGGGAATGTCCGCGGCAAGCCGCGCGGCGGCGTCGCGATAGACCGGCAGCATGCGCCGCACCAGCCCGACCCGGCTTCCCGGCAGCATCAGCAGCACCGGCGCCGCCGCCGCGAGGCCGAGGCGCTCGCGCAGGTCTCCCGCCACGGGTTGCAGCGCCTCGACCGCCGGATGACCGACCGCGACGGCCTCGACACCCAGCGCGGCGAAGAAGGCCGGCTCGAACGGGAACAGGGCCAGGATCCGGTCGAAGAGACCCGCCAGCCGGCGCGCGCGCCCGGGCCGCCACGCCCAGAGTTGCGGCGCGACATACTGGACCAGCGGCACCCCGGTCGGGCGCAACCGGCGCGCGAGGCGAAGATTGAAGCCGGGCGCGTCGATGGTGACCACGACGTCGGGCCGCGCCGCCGCCACCGCGCGCTCGACCTGGCGCAGGCGGCGCAGGATCGTGAACAGCCGCGGCAGGACCTCCGCGAACCCCATCACCGCCAGATCGTCGATCGGAAACAACGACCGAAGCCCCCGGGTCCCCATCGTCTCGCCGCCGACTCCGGCGAAGCGGATCTCGCCGCCGGTCGCCTCGCCGAGTGCATCCATCAGCCGCCCGCCGAGCAGGTCGCCCGACGGCTCGCCCGCGACCAGGAACACCAGCGGCCGCGCGCCGGTCACGGCAGCGCCACCCCGACCACGAAGATGCCCTGCCGGTCCGCCGACGCCGAAACGGCCGTCGCGTCCACGACCAGGGAACGGCCGGCCTCGATCGCGATCCCGGCGAAACCGGCGCGTGCCACTGCCTCCACGGTCGCGACGCCGATGGTCGGCAGATCGACCCGCCGTTCCTGGCCCGGCTTGGCGATCTTGACCAGGACGCCGCCGGAAGGTTCGCGCCGCAGGCCGCCGCAGCGTGCGATCAGCGCGTCGGTTCCCTCGATCGCCTCGACGCCCAGCACGATCCCTCTCTCGACGATCGCAGCCTGGCCGACATCGGCGGCGCCCAGCGCCTGCAGCACGGCGACGGCGCGCGCGATGTCCGCCCGGTCCGCCTCGCCCGGATGCAGCCGGCCATGGACGCCGGCGCGCGCGCGGAGCGAATCCAGGATGTCGTCGGCACCGACGACGCGAAACCCTTCGCCCTCGATCTCGCGGACAACCGCGGAGAGCAGCCCATCGTCGCCGAAGGCGCGGGCGCCGATCCGCGCCAACGCCTGCGCCGCGCGCCAGTCCGGCCGCAATTCGCCGAGGCTGGGACGCCGGACCGGCCCGATCATGCAGACCTCGTCCACCCGTGCGGCGCGCAGCAGCCGGAACGCCTCGGCCATCTGCCCCAGCCGGACCCAGCCATGGGGAACGCCGTCCACTGTCCGCGGATCGGTCTGGCCCTCGAAGGCAAGGACGAAGACCTCGCGCCCCTGGGCACGCGCCGCCGCGATCACGCAGGCGGGCAGACCGCCCCCGCCCGCGAGCACGCCCAGGCGCGGCGTCATTTCTCGATCTTCGGCAGCGTGACCGCGCGGATCTCGGCGCCGCGGATGAACTCGATGATCGACCGTACCGGCTGGTTCTCGGGATAGAGCGCCGCCACGTCGTCGAGGCGTTCGGCCATCGTCCCCTCCTGGGCGAAGAGCAGCCGATAGGCCGTGCGCAGCGCCTGGATCTCCACCCGCCCGAAATTGCGGCGCTTGAGCCCGACGATGTTGAGCCCGCTCAGGCGCGCGCGTTCGCCCGTCACCATGCCGAAGGGAATGACGTCGGCCTCGACACCGGACATCCCGCCGATCATCGCATGCGGCCCGATGCGGACGAACTGGTGGACCGCCGATAGGCCGCCGAGGATCGCGTAGTCGCCGACCTGGACATGGCCACCGAGCGTGGCATGGTTGATCATCACCACGTTGTTCCCGACCCGGCAGTCATGGGCGACATGCGCGCCGATCATGAACAGGCAGTTGTCGCCGATGCGGGTCACCCCGCCGCCGCCGGCGGTGCCGGGATGCATGGTGACCTGCTCGCGGATGACGTTGTCGGCACCGATCTCGAGGCGCGTGTCCTCGCCGCGGTACTTCATGTCCTGCGGGCGGTAGCCGATGGCCGCGAACGGGAAGACCCGGGTGCGGGCGCCGATGGTGGTCAGGCCTTCGACGCAGACATGGCTGATCAGTTCGACGCCGTCGCCGAGCCTGACCTTCGGGCCGACGACGCAGAACGGGCCGACCGTGACGTCCGCACCGATCTCGGCGCCGGGCGCGACGATCGCCGATGGATGAATGCCCGCCATCAGCGGTCCAGGATCATCGCCGAGAAGGTGGCTTCCGCGCACAGCACCCCGTCGACCTGCGCCTCCGCGCTGAACTTCCAGACATTGCCGCGGCTGCGCTCCTTGCGGCAATGGATGCGGATCTGGTCGCCCGGGCCGATCGGGCGCCGGAACCGCGCCTCCTCGATCGTCATGAAATAGACCAGCTTGCCCTGGTTCTCGACGCCCAGCTTCTCGACCACGATCACGGCCGCGGTCTGGGCCATCGCCTCGATGACCAGGACGCCCGGCATGACCGGGCGCTGCGGAAAATGACCCTGGAAGAACGGTTCGTTGATCGTCACGTTCTTGACGCCGACGCAACTCTCGCCCGACACCACGTCGACCACCCGGTCGATCATCAGGAACGGATAGCGGTGCGGGATCATCCGCATGATGCGGGCGATGTCGATCGCGGCGGGCGCGGCCGTCTCGGCCGGGGTCTTCTGCTGCGGCTCCATGTCCATGCGCTGCTTTCCTCACTCTTCGACGTCGGTGGCCCGGCCCGGGCGCGCACGTGCCAGACGACGCCATGCACCGGCCAGCCGCCGGAACTCGCGCATCGGGATCGCGGGCGAGCCCCCCACGGTCTCGCCGGCCGGGACGTCCCGGTGAACGCCGCTCTGGGCGGCGATGCGAACGCCCGAACCGATCAGTAGGTGGCCGGCGAGGCCTGCCTGGCCGCCGATCACCACCCCGTCGCCGACATGCGTCGACCCGGAAATCCCGACCTGGCTGACGACCACGCAGCCCCGTCCGAGGCGCACGTTATGCGCGATCTGCACCAGATTGTCGATCACGCAGCCCGGGCCGATGACCGTGTCGCCAAGCGCCCCGCGGTCGATCGTCGTGTTCGCGCCGATCTCGACATCCTCGCCGATCAGCACCCGCCCCAGCTGCGGGATCTTGAGATGCCCCTGTGGACCCAGGGCGTAGCCGAAGCCGTCCTGGCCGATCCGCACGCCCGGAAACACGCGGACTCGATCGCCCAGCTGGGCGTGGGAGATGGTGACGTTCGCTCCGATGCGGCAGTCACGGCCGATCGCCACCCCCGCGCCGAGGATCGTGTTCGCGCCGACGGAGCTGCCCTCCCCGATCGTCGCGCCGGGCCCGATCACCGCCCCCGGTCCGACATCGACGCGCATGCCAAGCCGGGCCGCCGGATCGACCGTCGCCGCCGGGTGAACCCGGCCTTCGGCCACGGGCTCCGGGTGGAAGGCGCCGGCGACCCGCGCGAAGGCGCGCTGCGGCTCGGCGCTGAGGATGAGCGCCATGCCCGACGGCGCCTCGGCGGCCAGCCGGGGATCGACGATGCAGGCACCGGCCCTCGCGCGGCGGAACGCCTCGAGATGACGGCGGCCCTCGAGAAACGCGATCTCCCCTGGTCCCGCCGCATCGAGCGCCCCGACCCCACCGATCATCAGCATCGGATCGGCGCCGTCGCCAAGCTGCCCCCTGGCGATCCCGGCGACGGCAGCGAGCGTCATCGGCCCGGCGGAAACAAAGAAGCGAGGGTCGGCCATGGCGACCGCGCCGGCGAGGTCAATTCGCCGGCAATTGCAGCTGCGCGTTCGGAACGCGCTGGTTGACCCGCTTGAGGACTTCGCCGGTGATCTCGAGCTGGCTCTGGACCACGACGACCTGGGCCTTGTCCAGGATCAGCTGGTAGTTGCGCTCCTGCGCGAGTTCGACGGTCGCCTGAAGCATCGCCTGGGCGACGCGCTGCTCGGCCTCCGCAAAGGCGCGCTCGATGGCGCGCGTGCGGTCCTGCAGCTTCGCCTCGGCGTCGGAGATCCGCTTCTGCAGATCCCGCGCGCGGCGCTCGATCTGCTCCTGGGGAACCTGGCCGCGCTGCTGGCGCTGCAACTCGGCGCGGGCGTTCTTGAACTCCTCCTCCTGCTTCTGGACATCGGCGCGCAGGATCTGGTTCTGGCGCTCGGCCTGCTGGCGCAGGGCGAGCGCGGCCGTCGACTGCGACATCACGAGCCGGCTGTCGAGGATCACGAAGGTACTGCCCGGCGGCGGCAATTCGGCCGGGAACTGGGGCAGCCGCGGCTGCGGGGATTGCGGCTGCGCCTCCTGCTGCGGGGCAGGCCGTTGCGGCTGTTGGCGCGCTGGTGCCGGTTGCGCCGGGCGCTGCGGCGCGGGCTGGGCCTGAGGTGCCGGCTGGGCGGGGGCCGGCGGCGCCGGCGGCGGCGCCTGCAACTGGATCTGCGCACCGGCCACGGCGGGGCCGAGGGCGACGAGCAACCCCAGCGCCAGCCGCAGGGCCCGCGCCGGCGAGTTTTCCGTGTTCATGGCGGACGACCTCAGAACCGGGTACCGAAATTCAGACGCACGATCTCGTCGCGATCATAGCTCTCGCTGACGATCGGCGTCGCCACGCTGAGCCGCAGGGGGCCGAAGGGCGACCGCCAGGACAGGCCCAGGCCGAGCGACGCCCGCAGCGACCGGTCGTCGACGACGGATGCGCCGCGCGCATCCGTCTCCCACAGCGTGCCGAAATCGCTGAACATGAAGGCCCGCATGCCCAGTTCGCGCGGCACCCCGATCGGGAAGGTCATCGCCAGCGATCCCAGCGCGAACCGGTTGCCGCCCAGCGAGTCGCCCGTGGCGATGTCGCGCGGTCCGGCACCGGCGGAGCGGAAGCCGCGCAGATTGTCGCCGCCGATGAAGAAGCGCTGGTTGATGCGGACGGTCTCGTCGAATCCGTAGATATAGCCGACCTCGGCGTTGAGGCTGCCGACGAAATCCTCGGTGAACGGGTGATAGAACCCGGCAGCCAGGCGGTTGCGCAGCCAGTGGGTATCGCCGCCGACCCCGGCGTAATCCTGGCTGAGCCGCACGAAATAGCCTTCCGTGGGATCGAAGCGATCGTCGCGCCGGTCGTAGATCAGGTCGTGGCCCGGGCCGATCGTGACATAGCGGCCGACCTGCTCGCGAATGAACCGCGAAGCGTTGCTGCTGACATTCTGGACCTCGTCGCTGCGGGCGGTGAAGCGCAGGGTCTGACGCAGGTTCTCGCTCAGTTCGTAGCGCGTCCGCACCGCGCCGCCATAGCTGTCGACATCGTAGCGCGCCTCGCGCTGGAAGTCGCGGCGCAGCCGGAACAGGTCGAAGCCGCCCGCGACATTGGTGTCGAAGAGATACGGCTCTTCGAAACTGAAATCGATCTCCTGGCGCCGGCCCGACACCATGAAGCCGATCATGATCTCGTTGCCGCGCCCGAGCAGGTTCCGTTCGCGCAGCCGGATGTCGGCAAGCGGTCCGTCGGCGGTCGAGAACCCGACGCCGAAGCTGATCTCGCCGGTCGAGCGTTCCTGCACGTCGACGCTGAGCACCGTCCGGTCCGGGGACTCCGCGGGCACGTTGGCGATGTCGACCTTCTCGAAGAAACCCAGATTGCGCAGGCGCTGGCGCGACCGCCGCAGCTTGGCCGCGTTGAACGCATCGCCCTCGGCGAGGCGCAGTTCGCGCCGGATCACGCTGTCCAGCGTCCGCACGTTCCCGGCGATGTCGATCCGGTCGACATAGACCCGGGGCCCTTCCTGGACCTCGTAGGTGACCGACACGGTCCTGCGCTCGCGATCGCGCGACACGCGCGGGCGCACGTCGATGAAGGCGTAGCCGAGCGCGGCGATCTGGTCGGTGATCTTCTGAACCGAGTCGTCGACCTTGTCGGCGTCGTACCAGGCGCCCGTCTCGGTGGCGATCGCCTCGCGGACCTGCTCGGGTCTGAGATCGCGCAGCCGGCTCGCGACATCCACGTCGCCGAAGCGGTAGCGCTCGCCCTCCTCGATCGTGAAGGTGACGTAGAAGGCATCGCGTTCGGGAGTCAGTTCCGCGACCGCGGATACGACCCGGAAATCCGCGAAGCCCTGCGACAGGTAGAACTTGCGGAGCAATTCGCGGTCGAACGAGATGCGGTCGGGATCGTAGGTGTCGGCGGTGGACAGGATCCTGTACCACCGGCTTTCCTTGGTGTTGATCGCGTCGCGAAGTCGCGACTCGGAGAAGCGCTGGTTGCCGACGAAGGCGATCTTGCGCACGCTGGTGACGTCGCCCTCGAAGATCTCGAAGGCCACGTCGACGCGGTTCTGCGGCAGTTCGATGATCTTCGGCTCGACGCTGGCTGCGAAGCGTCCCGACCGCCGGTACAGGTCGAGGATGCGCTTGGCGTCCGCCTGGATCTTGGTCCGCGTGAAGATCTGCCGCGGCCGGAGCTGGACTTCCTGGTTGAGCAGGTCGTCCGAAACGCGCCGGTTGCCCTCGAACTGGACGCGGTTGACGATCGGGTTTTCGACCACGCGAGCGACGAGGACGGTACCCTGCCGCTCGAGGGCGACATCGGCGAACAGGCCGGTCGCGAACAGCGCCTTCAGGGCGCGGTCGAGACGCTCGGGCTCCATCTGGTCGCCGGGCCTGACGAGAAGGTAGGACCGGACCGTGGCGGGGTCGATGCGCTGGGTCCCCTCCACGCGGACCTCGGAGATGGTCTGCGCCTGGGAGGCGACCCCGCCCCCGAGCGCCAGGATGGCGGCCACCAGGAATAAAATCCGTCTCGCCCTAAGCCTCAGCGCCAAGAACCCCACGTGAGCGCCCCTCCAAGAAAGCCGGCGATGGGAGCCGCCCACACAGCGGGGGACGACCCTCAACTCACCAGCGACACCACATACTGGACGATACGAAGCCGGACCAGATCCTGCCACGTCGCGAACAGCATCAAACTCACTACCAGAACGAGCCCGACGCGGAAACCGTATTCCTGCGCCCGCGGTCCCAGCGGCCGTCCGCGCACCGCCTCGATGGCATAGAACACCAGGTGCCCGCCATCCAGGATCGGGATCGGGAAGAGATTAATCAGCCCGAGGCTGATCGACAGCGTCCCGGCCAGGGCGATCAGCGCCGCCCAGCTGGACTGGGCGGCCTCGCCGGACACCTTCGCGATGCCCAGCGGGCCGCTGAGCTCGTCGGCACCGCGCTGGCCGACGATCATCTGGCCGACCGCGCGCAGGGTGCCGACGGTCTGCGTCCAGGTCTCCTCGACCGCCAGCCAGATCGCCCGGGTCGGCGAGGAGATCGTCTCGATGTCCCGCTGCCCGGCCGACCGGATGCCGAGTCGCGGCAGCCGCATGCTGTTGCCGAGACGGTCCGTCTCCTCGATCACGATCGGGCGCAATTCCACTCGCAGCGGCTGCGAGCCCCGGATCAGGTCGATCCGCAGCGGCTGGTCCAGATTGAAAAGGACGACGCGCTGGATCTCCTCGAAGCGCTCGATCCGCGCCGCGTTGATCGCGACGATCCGGTCGCCGGCCTGGATGCCGGCGATCGCCGCGGGCATGCCCTCGATCGTCGACCCGACGACCGGCGCCGTGAATGGCCGGCCATGGGCCAGGAACAGGGCGGCGAAGATCAGAATGGCGAAGGCGAAATTGGCCAGCGGGCCAGCGGCGACGATCGCTGCCCGCCACCCCAGGGGCTTGTGATGGAACGAGACCGACCGATCGGCCTCGCTCATCGCGCTCTCGGCCGCACGGTCGGGCGTGCTGGCCGCGTCCGCATCCCCGAACATCTTCACGTAGCCGCCGAGCGGCAGCCAGCAGATCTTCCAGCGCGTTCCGCGCCGGTCGGTCCAGCCAGCCAGCTCCTGCCCGAAGCCGATCGAAAACACCTCGACCCGGACCCCGGCCCGGCGGGCGACCCAGAAGTGACCGAGTTCGTGGACGAAGATCAGCGCGCTCAGAACAAGGATGAACGGTATCGCATAACTCATTATCGAATATGCGGCTTCAAACATCGCAACTCATCCCTTCCCGAAGCTTCGCGCCGGCCGGATCCGGCGGCGCGTGTCGAAGACGACCCCGGCCCTAGCCGCCCCAGGCCAGCAATCGCCCGGCGCTTGCCCACTGGACCAGGGCCAGCGCCATCGCTGCCGCGACCAGACCGTCCACCCGGTCGAGAATGCCGCCATGCCCCGGGATCAGACCGCTGGAGTCCTTCACGCCGAAATGGCGCTTGACCCACGATTCCGCAAGGTCGCCGGTCTGGGCGATGACGGCGAGCGATGCCCCGGCGAGCGCCAGGGTCGCCGCCGGCGGCGCCGACGGATCGAAGCTTGCGAAGACCAGGCCAAGCGCGAAGCTCGCGACGACCGCGCCCCCCAGCCCCGCCCAAGTCTTCTTCGGAGATATGCGCGGCGCCAGCCGCGGCCCGCCGATCAGCCGCCCGGCGAAGAAGGCCCCGGTGTCGGTGACCACGACGGTCAGCAGCAACCAGAGCATGGTCCGCTCGCCCTCGCTGCCGTGCCCGCGCAGCCAGATCAGGGCCACCAGCGCCGGCCCCAGGTAGCAAATGCCGAACGCCGCCCATGCCGCCCGCGGCGCAGCATCCGCAAGCCGCCCGGCCGCATAGGCCAGCATGGCACCGGCAAGACAGGTGGCGAGGGCCCAGCCGGGCTGGTCGCGGAAGGCAAGCAGCACGACGGCCAGGAAGATGCCGGACGTGGCCCCCCCGGCGACCCCGTATCGTCCGCCGCTCCAGAGCCGGGTCCATTCCCAGGCCATGAGCACGGCCCCGGCGGCGATCATCACCGCGAAGGCGAGATCGCCCTGGCGCAGCACGGCCAGGGCGAGCACGCCCATCAGCGCGCCGGAGATGGTCCGCTTGCGCAGCCCCTCGGCCCAGCCATTGCGCCCCCGGCCGGGGTCAGGCGCCGGCGGAGCCGAACCGGCGGTCACGGCGTCGGAACTCGGCGACCGCCTCGGCGAAATCCGTCTTGCCGAAATCGGGCCAAAGCGTGTCGATGAAGACGAATTCGGCGTAGGCGCATTGCCAGAGAAGGAAGTTGCTGATCCGCTTCTCGCCCGAGGTGCGCACGAGCAGGTCGGGATCGGGCAGGCCGGCCGTCCAGAGCCGCGCGGCGAACGCGTCCTGGTCGATGTCCGACGGCAGGATCCGGCCAGCGGCGGCGTCCTCGGCCAGGCTGCGGGCGGCAGCGGCGATTTCGGCCCGCCCGCCATAGCTGAGCGCGATGGTCAGGTCGAGCCGGCCATTGGCGCGCGTCGTGTCCTCGGCACTGCGGATCATGGCGACGATGTCGTCGGGAAGCCGGGCGCGATCCCCGACGACCCGCAGACGGATGCCGTTGGCATGGAGTTCCGCCAGTTCGGCGCGCAGATAGTGCCGCAGCAGTCCCATCAACTCGCCGATCTCGCCGGCGGGCCGGCGCCAGTTCTCGGACGAGAATCCGAACAGCGTCAGATGGCGGATGCCGTGCTCGATGGCCGCTTCGATCGCCATGCGCACCGAGTCGGCCCCTCGCCGATGCCCCGCCACCCGCGGCAGGCCGCGCCGCTTCGCCCATCGGCCATTGCCGTCCATGATGATCGCGACATGCCGCGGAACGGGCGCGTCTCCCGCGCCGCCGACTGCGGGGGCCGCGTCGCGCGGCTCAGACATGCCCGATGTCTTTCTCCTTGGTGGCCAGCATCTCGTCGATCCGCTTGATGAACTCGTCCGTGGCCTTCTGGACGTCGGCGCTGCGCTTGCGCTGTTCGTCCTCGTTGATCTTGCCGGCCTTCTCCAGCGCCTTGAGCGCCTCCATCCCGTCGCGCCGGACATTGCGCACCGCGATGCGCCCCTGCTCGGCGTATTTGTGCGCGACCTTGATCAGGTCCTTGCGACGATCCTCGGTGAGGGCCGGGATCGGCACCCGGATCAGCTGGCCGTCGGCCATCGGATTGAGGCCGAGATTGGATTCGCGGATCGCCTTTTCCACCGCCTTGACCAGGCCGCGGTCCCAGACCTGGACCGACAGCATCCGCGGTTCGGGCACGCTGACCGTGCCGCACTGGCTGAGCGGCATGTGGCTGCCATAGGCCTCGACCTGGATCGGCTCCAGCATGTTGGCCGAGGCGCGGCCGGTCCGCAGCCCCGAGAATTCCTTCTTGAGGAGTTCGATCGCGCCGCCCATCCGGCGCTTCAGTTCATCGACATTCGCCATGGCCGACATGCCCGTTCCTCGCCTTTATGGTTCCGGCCCGTCGGCCGGCCGCTCGACGAGCGGCCCGGCCCCGGACCCCTTCGCGCCGCGCCTCAGGCCGAGGCGCCGTCCGTCACGACCGTGAAACGCCCGCGGCCGCGGACGACATCCGCGAATCCGCCCGGCGCCACGATCGAGAATACAAGGATGGGGATCCGGTTCTCGCGTGCAAGGCTGATCGCGGACGCATCCATGACGCCCAGGTCGCGCGCCAGCACCTCGAGATAGTCAAGCCGTTCGTAGCGGGTCGCCGATGGATCCTTCTTCGGGTCCGCACTGTAGACGCCGTCGACCTTGGTCGCCTTGAGCAGCGCGTCGCATCCCATCTCGGACGCGCGCAGCGCGGCCGCGGTGTCGGTGGTGAAGAAGGGGTTGCCCGTTCCGGCCGCGAAGATCACGACCCGCCCCTTTTCGAGATGGCGGATCCCGCGGCGGCGGATATAGGGCTCGCAGACGGTCGACATCGGGATGGCCGACAGGACGCGCGTGGTGACCCCCCGCTGCTCCAGCGCGTTCTGCATCGCCAGCGCGTTGATCACCGTGGCCAGCATGCCCATGTAGTCGGCGGACGCGCGCTCCATGCCCTTGGCCGCGCCCGAGACGCCGCGGAAGATGTTGCCGCCGCCGATCACGACCGCCACCTGGACGCCCATCGCAAGGACGCCCTCGATCTCGCCGGCCACCCTAGCAACCGTCTCGGCGTCGAGGCCGTATTCGCCACTGCCCATCAGGGCTTCGCCCGACAGCTTCAGGAGGACGCGCCGGTAACGCGGGGCGTCCGGCGGTGCCGGCTGACCAGATCCAGACCGCTCGGACGCCGCCATGATCGTTTCCCCGGATCAGTCGCGCTTGAGTTGGGCGGCGACCTCGGCCGCGAAGTCTTCCTGCTTCTTCTCGACTCCCTCGCCGAGAGCGTAACGCAGGAAGCCCGCGAGCTTCACGCCCGAGCCCATCTCCTTGGCCGCCTTGGCGACCACGTCCTTG
>JBIKLI010000314.1:0-5140 GCA_044359885.1 Alphaproteobacteria bacterium
AAAGACGTAGGGCCGGGGCATGGAGGCTCACTTCCTGGGACGGTGTGCGTCGGGAGCACGGACGGACTATGATGCACCGATTCCATCGTCGCGGTCCGCAGCGCGGCTTCTGTCGCGCCGGGCCGCCGAATGGACGCCATCGCAGGAGCGGAAAGGGCGGAGGCCATGTCGAGGATCCTGAGCGACGCGCAGATCGAACAGTACCGGCGCGACGGGTATGTCCACCCGATCCGGGTCATGAGCGCCGGCCAGGCCGCTGAACTTCGCCAGCGGCTGGAAGCGTTCGAGGCCTCCGCCGGCGGACCGCTGAAGGGCGACCTCCGGCACAAGACCCATCTGCTCTTCTCGTGGCTCGCGGATCTGATCCACGACCCGCGGATCGTGGACGCGATCGAGGACCTCCATGGCCCGGATCTGCTGTGCTGGTCGTCGAGTTTCTTCATCAAGGAGGCCCGCAGCCCCGGTTATGTGTCCTGGCACCAGGACTCGACCTATTGGGGCCTGAGCCGGCCGGACGTCGTCACCGCCTGGGTGGCGCTGACGCCGTCGACGCGCGCCAACGGGGCGATGGAGGTGATCCCGGGGACCCATCTGCTCGATCAGGTACCCCACCGCGACACCTTCGCGAAGGACAACATGCTGTCGCGCGGCCAGGAGATCATGGTCGATGTCGATCCGGGGCGCGCGGTGGCGCTGGAACTGGAACCGGGCGAGATGTCCTTGCACCATGTGCGCCTCGTCCATGGCTCCGCGGCGAATCCCTCCGCGGACCGCCGGATCGGTTTCGCGATCCGGTACATCCCCACCGACGTTTCCCAGGTCGCCGGCGGGGACGATTCCGCGACCCTGGTCCGCGGCAGCGACCGCTACGGGCATTTCCGGCTCGAGCCGCGTGCGACCCGTGACCTCGATCCCGACTTCGTCGCGCTGCACAAGGAGATGTCCGCCCGCAACGCGGCCATCCTCTATCGCGGCACGGGGGTCGGGTCGTTCAACGACCAGCGCGCGGTGCGCGGATGACCGGGACCCCGGCGCGGCCGTTATTTCTGGTGCGAGGGGCGCGGTTGCGCTAAGCGTGCCATGATGACGAAAGTCGACTCCACCAACGACGAGGCCGGGAAGATCGACGCCACCGAGGTGCTGGTCAAGCCGATGCGGGTCGCCCTGTGGGCGGCCACCGCCTTCAGCGCCGTCGTCAACATCCTCATGCTGGTCTCGCCGCTCTACATGATGCAGGTCTTCGACCGGGTCATATCGAGCCGCAGCACCGAGACGCTTCTGTACCTGACGCTGATCGCCTTCGTCGCCCTGGGCGTGATGTCGCTGGTCGACTACTACCGGTCGCGTCTGCTGAACCGGGTCGGCGAGTGGATGGAACGCCGCGCGGGCCATGACGCGTTCATGCGCGCCCTCGAGCAGTTGCCTGCCCACGGCAATGCCCGCTCCGGGGATGCGGCTCTGCGCGATGTCGCGCGTCTGCGGGTCTTCGTAGGTAGCGCGGCCTTCACGGCGCTGCTCGACCTGCCATGGATGCCGCTGTACTTCATCTTGAATTTCATGATCCACCCGATGCTCGGCTGGGTGGCGATCACCAGTGCGGTGGTGATGATCGTGGTCACCGTGCTCGGCGATCTGTCGACGCGGCGACTTCTGGTCCGTGCCGAGGACAGCCAGGGTCTGGCTTTGCGCGTCATGGCCGGCGCACAGCGTGGAACCGAAGCGGTTCGGGCCATGGGGCTGGCCGCGCCGATGGCCGCGCGCTGGGCGGTGTTGGTCGACGCGGCCCACGAGGCGAACCGGGCTTCGGCGGACCGGATCGCCATGGTGGCGAGCATCAGCAAGTTCATCCGGTTCTTCTTCCAGGTGGTGACGTTGTGCATCGGCGCCTGGCTGGTCCTGCAGCAGGAGATGACGGCCGGCGCCTCCATCGCCGCGTCCATCCTCATGGGCCGCGCGGTGGCGCCGCTCGACATGGCGATCTCGTCCTGGCGCATCATCGCCCAGAGCTTCGAGGCATGGAAAAACCTCAAGGCGTTCATCGCCACGCCACCGAAGATCCGCCGCACCGAGCTTCCGCCCCTGCGCGGCGCGCTGTCGGTCGAGCGAGTCGTCTTCCACTTGCCTGGCAGCGAGCGTCCCATCCTGCGCGAGGTCTCGTTCGAATTGCCGGCGGGCAAGGCGCTGGCCGTCGTCGGTCCGTCCGGCTCGGGCAAGTCGACCCTGGTACGGCTGCTGACCGGCATCTTCCCGCCGAGTTCCGGGCATGTCCGGATCGATGCCGCCGAGGTTCACGAGATCCCCCGCGAGGAACTGGGCCCGCAGGTCGGGTATCTGCCGCAGAACGTCGAACTGTTCCGCGGTTCGGTCGCCGACAACATCGCGCGGATGGAGCAACCCGACGACGCGATGGTGGTCGCGGCGGCCCGGCGCGCGCGCGTTCACGACATGGTGCTGCGCCTGCCCAACGGATATGAGACCGACATCGGCGACGACGGCAACCGCCTGTCCGGCGGTCAGCGTCAGCGCGTCGGCCTCGCCCGCGCGCTCTATGGCGACCCGCGGATCCTGGTGCTCGACGAACCGAACGCGAATCTCGACAGCGAGGGCGAGGAGGCACTGGCCGAAGCCGTCCGGGAGGCACTTGCCCGGGCCGCGACCGTGGTCATGGTCACCCATCGGCTCAACCTCGTCTCCCTGGCCGACTACATCCTGTTCATGCGCGACGGCGCGGTCGAGGCCTTCGGTCCCCGCGACGAGGTCCTCGCGCGGATGCGCAACATGCGTCAGGCGCCGCCGCAGGCGGCCGAACCGAATGCCACGCCGCGGGTCAGGATGGCGGCCACCGGCGGTGGTGGAGGAGCGGCATGAGTTCGCTGGACCAGGCGGCGGCACCGGCCCTGGCCGCCTCGGTCGCGCCGGCACGGCCGCGCGCGCTGCGCCTGCCGGCGACCGTCGAGGTTCCGGCGGTTCCGCAGGCCCGGCGGGACATCCGCATCGGTGGGTTGATCACGCTCGCGTTCTGCCTGGGCTTCGGTCTCTGGGCCTGGCTGGCGCCGTTGGCCACCGCGACCATGGCGACCGGGATGCTGATCGTCGAGGGCAACCGCCGCACGCTCCAGCATCTTGAGGGCGGCATCCTGCGCGAGTTTCTCGTGCGCGAGGGCGCCCAGGTCCAGGAAGGGGATGTTCTCATCCGCCTCGACGACACGCAGTCGTCCTCTGCGAGCCAGGCCCTGCGCGGGATCGTCGACGGGTTCCGCGCGCTCGACGCCCGGCTCAGCGCCGAACGCGCAGGCAGCGAGCGTATCGAGTTCCCGAAGGATCTTCTGGATCGCCGCGACGAGCCGGCGGTGGCCGAGATCCTCGCCGGCCAGGAAGCGATCTTCACCAGCCGCCGGGTCTCGCTGGAGGGGCAGGCGTCCATCCTCGCCCAGCGCATCGAGCAGTTGCGGGCCGAGATCCGCAGCTATCAGGCCCAGATGCGTTCCCAGGAGGAACAGCTGGGGTTCATCCGCGCCGAGATCGAGGATGTGCGCGGCCTGGTCGAAAGGGGGCTCGAACGCCGCCCGCGCCTTCTCGCGCTGCAGCGAACCGCCTCCCAGCTCGTCGGGACGCGCGACCAGCAGTCCGGCCTGATCGCGCGCGCGGAACAGCAGATCGGCGAGGCGCAACTGCAGTTGCTGCAACTGCGCAACCAGCGACTGACCGAGGTCGCGACCGAACAGCGCGATCTGCGTCAGCGACTTGCCGAGACCCAGGAAAGGCTGCGTGCGGCGGCCGACGTCCAGGAGCGCCGCGACGTCGTCGCGCCCTTCGCCGGGATCGTCACCAACCTGCGCTTCCATACCGTCGGGGGCGTCGTCCGGCCCGGCGAACCGCTGCTCGATCTCGTCCCGCGGGCAGAGGGGTTGGTCGTCGAGGTCCGGATCCTGCCGCAGGACATCCAGCATGTCGCACCGGGCATGAAGGCCGAGGTGCGCCTGACCGCGCTCAAGCAGCGCGTGACCCCGCTGGTCCATGGCGAGGTCTACTACGTCGCGGCCGACACCGATTCCGATCCGCGGACGATGCTGAGCTATTATCGGGCACGGGTGCGGATCGATCTCGACCAGTTCGGGATCCTTCACGGCGTCGTCCTGGCGCCGGGCATGCCGGCCGACGTGATGGTGCGCGGCTTCGACCGCAATTTCCTCAGCTACTTCACGCAGCCGATCCGCGAGAGCTTCAACCGGGCCTTCCGGGAGTTCTGAGGGCCGAAGCCCGCATGCTGTCTGCGGAATTGCGTCCGGCGCGGGGATCGGTCCCGCAAGCCGCGCAACTTCCCGGTTCACGTCGTGCCGCAAGATTGTAGTCTGCTGCAGACGCGACAGACCGGGAGGGAACGCCGTGCCCGACGACGAGACACCGAACGCCGCGCAAGCGCTGCCGCCGCGCGGCGGCAGGCCCTTCCCGAAGGGCCGACAGATCGATGCGGCCGCGCAGGCCGAGGTCGATGCCTTGCTCGGCGCACGGCGTCCGGCACGCGACGAAATGATCGAGTGTCTGCATCTGCTGAACGACGCGCATGGCGCGCTGTTCGTTCCGCATCTTGCAGCGCTGGCCCGCTCGATGCGCCTGTCCTATGCCGAAGTCTACGAGGTCGCCAGTTTCTACGCGCATTTCAGGATCGTCGATGCGCCACCCTCGCCGCAGCTGCCGGTGGTGCGGGTCTGCGACGGGGTCGCTTGCATGATCGCCGGCGCGGGAGAACGATATCGCGACCTTTCCGAACGACTCGTCGGCATCGCCCGGGTCGAGACCGCGCCCTGCATCGGTGCTTGCGACCGGGCGCCTGCGGCGGTCGCGGGCTTCCGCAGCGTCGGGTCCTTCGATCCGGACAGCCTGTCCGAGGCTGCGGTGCCAGCCATGGCCGATGCGGCAGCCGACGCGGAACTCGCCGATTTCCGTGCCGCGGGCGGGATGCGGGCGCTCGACGAATGCCGCGCGGGAACGCGCGACGCCGAGAGTGTCTTCGCCACGCTCGATGCCGCAGGGCTGCGAGGCCTTGGCGGAGCCGGCTTCCCGACCGGCCGGAAATGGCGGCTGGTCGCGGCCCAGCCGGCGCCGCGCTTGATGGCGATCAATGCCGACGAGGGCGAGC
>JBIKLI010000315.1:0-5121 GCA_044359885.1 Alphaproteobacteria bacterium
TCCGCGGAGATCGCCGGCGGCCAGCTGCGCGGCTTGCTGGACGTTCGCGACAGCACCATGGTCGGCGCCCAGCGCAGCCTGGACGAGCTCGCGGCGCGGATGGCCCAGAACTTCGCCCTCTGCGACATCGACCTCTTCTCCTACGCCGCGCTGCGGACGGTCGACGCCACCGTCACGGCCGCCGCCGCGGTCGCCAAGGGCGGCACGTCGCTGGAGGTGTCCTCGGCGGCGAATCTCGCGGCCGGCATGAACCTGCGCTTCGCCAACCATGCCACCACCTATGTCGTGACGGCGATCGCGGGCACGACCCTGACGATCGCGCCCGCCAACGGCGCCCCCGCCGGCGTCGATGTCGCCATCCCGGCCGGCGCACGGATGGTCTTCGCCGCGCAGCCGGGCGACGCCCGGACCGGTTTCGCGGGCCTCATCCGGCTGAATCCGACGGTCGTGGCGGAGACCTGGCGGCTGCGCGACGGCACCAGCGCCATCGCCATCGGCACGCTGGCTCAGGACAACGCCATTCCCCGGGCGGTCATCGACAGCTTCGAGCGGGTCCAGCCCTTCTCGTCCTCGGGCGGCGCGACCGGCGGCCAGACCCTGACCGCCTTCGCCGGATCGCTGATCGTGGCCCAGGCCTCGGCGCGGGCGACCGCCAAGGAGACGCTGGCCGCGCGCGAAAACCTCAACGAGCAGTTCGATCAGCGCTTCAGCGCGGAAAGCGGCGTCAACGTCGACCGCGAACTGGCGCTGATGATGGAGATCCAGACGTCCTACGCCGCGTCGGCCAAGGTGCTGCAGGCGACGCGCGATCTGATCGACGCCCTGATGTCGGCCGTCCGTTGAGGAGCTGAGCCATGGTCGCGAGCATCGGAACCTTCGCCCAGAACGAGATCCTTCGCCGCCGTTCCCAGGAGGCGCAGCTCGAACTCAACACCCTGCAGACCCAGGTCTCCTCGGGCCGCAAGGCGGACACGTTCAGCGGTCTCGGCGAGGGGGCGCGCTATTCGCTCAACCTTCGCCAGTCGAAGCAGAGCACCGAGGCCTTCATCAGCACCAACCGGACCACCGACATCCGCATGCAGCAGATGCAGGCGACGCTCGAGCGGATCAAGGACATCGCCAACGGCGTCAAGATCTCGGCGTTCGCGGGCGTCAGCTCCGCGTCCACCCCGGCCGCCCAGGGCAATTTCACGATCCGGACGACCTCGCGCGGCGCGATCGCCGAGATCTCCCAGCTGCTCAACAGCCAGATCGACGGGTTCTATCTCTTCGCCGGACGGCGGACCGACGCGCCGCCGATGATCGACCCTGGCGGCATCGGCGAGACGGGGACCCCGCTCGGCAACGCCGCCGCCCTCGCCGCCACCCTGCCGCTGGCGAACGATCAGACGTCGGGCGACGCGCTCTACGACGGCATCGTCACCCATCTCGACGGCGGCACGGTCGGCGGGGTGGCCGGCGCCGACCCGGTCCGCTACTACGACGGCGAGCACAGCGCCGACGGCGGATCTCTGCTGGTGGCCCGGATCGACGCGAACACCGACATCGCCTACGGCACGACCGGCCGGGACGACAGCGTCGCAAAGATCATGCAGGCGCTCTACGCGCTGTCGGTCGCCGAACTCACCCCGACCAGCGAGGCCGGATACCGGCAGGTCGCCCTGCGCGCCGTCGCCGATCTGGAGGCGGGCTTCAACGGGATCGTCGAGGAGATCGGCGACCTCGGGGTCAAGCAGACCCAGCTCGAGGACGTCACCACCCGCCAGCAGGACTTCATCACCACGCTCGACCTTCAGCTGGGCGCCATCGAGGACGTCGACATGAGCGAGGCGCTGAGCAAGCTCAGCGCCGCCCAGACCCAGCTGGAGGCGTCGTACCGGATGATCGCGCTGATGCGCGAGCTGTCGATCACGAAATACCTGTGAGGATGGGCATGGAACCGATCGGCTCGCGCGACGTGGCGTCGTTCCCCGCCGGCCAGGCAGTGCGGCGATGATCGACGCCTCCAACGCGGCGCGACGCGATCGCGCATCGGACGGCGAGACCGAGGCGCGCGACGCCGAGACCCTGCTGCGCCGGGCGCGCCGCGACCGGGGCGCCGGCAAGGACGCCGAGGCGGTGCGGCAGCTTCGCGACGCGGTCCGGATACGGCCCGACCATCCTGCCCTGCATGTCGAACTCGCCGGCGCCCTGATGGCGCTCGGCCGCCTGGACGAAGCGGCGGCGAGCGTCGATGCCGCCGCGGCGCTGGCGCCGGGCCAGATCGACCTGTGGATGACCCTGGGAATGATCCGCTACGCGCAATCCGACCGTGGCGGCGCGCTGGAAGCCTTCGGACGCGCCGTCGAGTGCGATCCGCATCACCCGCAGGCCAGCAACAATCTCGGTCTCGTCCTCCTGGAACAGGGCCGGCTGCAGGCGGCGGCGGACGCGTTCCTGCGCGCGATCGACGCCAATCCCGGCTACGCGATCGCCTGCAACAATCTGGGCAAGGTGTTCGACCAGGCCGGCGACTGGGCCGCCGCCGAGACATGGTTCAACGAGGCCGTCGCCCGCAACGGCGCCTATGCCGAGGCGCGGCACAATCTCGCGGCCTCGCAACTCAAGCGCGGCGCATGGCGGCCCGCGATCGAGACCCTTGGCGCGCTGCTCGGCGCCGTCCCCGGGGACAGGCGCGCGCTCTGGAACATGTCCGACGCGCTGCTGCGCCTGGGCGACTTCGCGGCCGGATGGCGGCTCTACGAGCACGGGATCGGACATGGCGAGTACCGCGGGCCGGCCCGGCCGCGCACCGTGCTGCCCTATGCGCCCGACGCGCGGCGACTTCTGCTGTGGGGCGAACAGGGTCTGGGCGAGGAGATCATGTTCGCCTCGATGATGCCCGAGCTCTCGGCACGCGGCGCATCGGGCGTGGTCGAGTGCGACCCCCGCCTGATGCCGCTCTTCGCCCGCTCCCTGCCCGGCTGGCGCTTCGTGCCGGCGACCACGCCGCCAGCCCCCGAGACCGCCGGACCGTTCGACGCGGCGCTGCCGCTCGCCAGCCTGGCGCAGCATCTGCGACCGGCGATCGCGCGCTTCCCGCGCCATGCCGGCTACCTGCGCGCCGACCGCGCGCGCGGCGCGGCGCTGCGGGCACGCTACGCCGGCGGATCGCCGGGGCCGGTCGTCGGCATCTCGTGGATGAGCGGCGCGCGCCTCGACGCCGCCGCCAAGAGCACGGATCTGCGCGACTGGGCACCGGTCCTCGCCCTGGGCGGCGTCCGGTTCGTCTCGCTTCAGTTCGGCAATGTCGACGCGCAGGTCGCGGCGGCGCGCCGGGACTTCGGCGCCGACATCCTGGTCGATCCGGAGATCGACCAGCTGCGCGACGCCGACGCCGCGGCCGCCCAGGTCGCCGCGATGGACCACGTCGTCACGGTCAGCAACACGACCGCGCATCTGGCCGGCGCGCTCGGGCGACCGGGCATGGTGCTGCTGCCGGCCGCCCGCGGTCTCAGATGGCACTGGATGACCGACCGTCCGGACAGCCCCTGGTACCCGTCCCTCACCCTGCTGCGCCAGTCGGAGCAGGGGCGCTGGGACGACGTGCTCGCGGCCGCGGCCGCGCGGCTCGCCGAGGGCCGGATCCATCCATGACCATCCAGGGAGAGCCGCGATGATCAGGATCTTCATCGGCTTCGATGCCCGCGAGACGGTGGCCTACCACGTGTTCGCGCACTCGATCATGGCCCGGGCCTCGGCACCGGTGTCGATCGCGCCGCTGATGCTCTCGCAGCTCGCGTCGCGGCATGCGCGTCCGCGTCACGCGCTGCAGTCGACCGATTTCTCCTTCACCAGATTCCTGGTGCCCCATCTCAGCGACTACGAAGGCTGGTCGCTGTTCTTCGATTGCGACATGCTGATGCTCGACGACGTCGCGAAGCTCTGGTCGATGCGCGACCCGCGCTTCGCGATCCAGGTGGTCAAGCACAGCCATGTGCCGTCCGAGAACGTCAAGTTCCTGGGCGCCACCCAGACCCGCTACGCGAAGAAGAACTGGTCGAGCGCGATCCTGTTCAACAACGCCCGCTGCCGGGCGCTCTCGCCCGAGCATGTCGAGCGCGCCAGCGGGCTCGACCTGCACCAGTTCCGCTGGCTGGAAGACGACCGCCTGATCGGCGACCTGCCCAAGCGCTGGAACCATCTGGTCGACTACGATCCGGCGCTGCCGGCGGACCAGATCTCCAATCTCCACTTCACCAATGGCGGCCCCTACTTCGAGGCCTATGCCGATTGCGGCTACGCGCGACTGTGGCGCGCGGAGCGCGACGCCATGCTTTCCGCCGAACAACGCCCGCTCGGGCTTCCCAAGGCCAGCTGAACGAAAGGCTCGACGACGATGGATCTCTTCCCGACCCCCCTGCTGGAAACGGACCGCGAGTCCTCGACGCAGGCGGCGCGCCTGTTCGCCGACGCGCGGCGCCACGCGATCTACCAGATCGCCCATACCCCGATCCGGGCCTATCCCTTCGCGCATGTCTTCGTTGAAGAGGTCTTCCCGCATGACTTCTACGCCCGGCTCCAGGCCCTGCTGCCGCCCGACGACGCCTACGCGGTGGGTTCGGTCGGTGCCGACGGCCGGCCCGACCAGTTGGCCATCACCGCCCGCCGGGCGCGCTCCGAGCGGCTCGATGCCGAGCGCCGGGCGTTCTGGCACGGCACGCTCGGCGCGCTCGATCATTCGGACACCGGCGCCTGGCTGATCGCGAAATTCTACGAGGCGCTGGCCGAACGCCTCGGACTGGGCACGGATGGCTCCGGTCCCGGCCGCGACCTGCGCGGATCGGCGACGCTGGTCCGCGACCGTCGACCCGGCGGCGAGGGCCCCGGCACCGGCGAGCCGGGCGCCGTGGCGATCGCCATCTTCCAGCTCGCGCGCAATTCCAATCGCCGCGAACTGGGACCCACGCTCTATGCGCCGAAGGATCCGGCGCTGCGCTGCGCGGGCGGGAAGCACCATGACCGCGACGCCTTCGACCGCATCGTGACCCTTCCCTACCGGCCGAACACGCTCTTCGCCATGCCGAAGACCGATGCGAGCTTCATCGGCTTCGAGCCCGCCGAGACGGGCGACGCTTGCCG
>JBIKLI010000316.1:0-5104 GCA_044359885.1 Alphaproteobacteria bacterium
CACTGCGCGCCGCCGCCGTGCAGGGCGACGTCGAGGCGCCTTCGCGCCGGCGCGTCGTCGCCGAATCCCCTCGGCCCGCTCGCCGGGTCTGTCTCTCCGGGCCCAGAACCCGGGTCGCGGCTTCGCCCGATCGCCGCCGCATCGTCACGCAAAAATGCTATAGATCGCCTCGCGAAGGCGGCGACCATGGCCGCCGGTGCGGACATGATCGCGGAGGAGTTGTCATGCGCGGCTATCTGATCGCCAATATCGAGGTCACCGATCCGGCCGGTTTCGAGCGCTACCGCGCCGAGGTTCCGGCGGCGATCGCGCGCCATGGCGGACGCTATCTGGTGCGCGGCGGCGCCATGGACCGGCTGGAGAACGCCGACGGCTTCAGGCGCGTCGTCGTGCTCGAATTCCCCAGCCTGGAGGCGGCTCGCGCGTTCTATCACAGCGCCGACTACGCGCCGCTCCTCAAGATGCGCACCGACAGTTCTCGCTCCGAGGTCGTTCTGGTCGAGGGGCATGCCGGGTGACGCGGGCGGTCTTGCGCGCCCATCCTGGCCGTCACAAAATCGTCATGAAAAAGGAGATCGAAAGATGACGACGAAAATCGCGTTCGGGCGCCGCGCGGCGCTCGGTCTCGCCGCGGCGCTGGCCGCACCCGGCATCCTTCGCGCGCAGGCGCGGTCGGTGACCATGTACACCGCGATGCCCACCGACATCCTCAACGCCCTGGTGCCGGCGTACCGGGCGAAGTCCGGCGTCGACGTCCAGGTCGTTTCGGCCGGTTCGGGCGAGCTGACCAAGCGGCTGCAGGCCGAATCCGCGCGGCCCCTGGCCGACGCGCTGATCTCGGTCGGCGCCGACGGCATCGACGCCAACCCGACGCTGTTCGAGCCCTACGATCCGCCGGGCACGGACAAGATCATTCCCGGGCTTCGCCACAGCCGCAACTGGCTGCCCTTCACCGTCACGCTGCCGGCCGTCATCGCGGTCAACACGCGGCTTGTCGCCGAGGCCGACATCCCGACGCAGTGGCGGGATCTCGCCGACCCGAAATGGAAGGGCAAGATCGCCTTCGCCGGTGCCGACAGGTCCGGTTCGGCCTTCGTCCAGATGCTGCAGATCCTGCACAACGAGGGCGAGACCGCCGGCTGGCAGCTCTTCGGCCGGATGATGGAGAATTTCGTGATCACCGGCAGCTCGACCGCCGTGATCCGTGGCGCCGCCCAGGGCGAGTATGCGATGGCGCTGACGCTGGAGGACAACGCGCAGCGCTTCATCGACGGCGGCGCGCCGATCCGGATCGTCTATCCCCGGGAAGGCATCTCGATCCAGGCCGACGCCATGGCGCTGGTCGCGAGGGCGCCGAACCCGGCCGCGGGCAAGGCGCTGATCGACTACATCGTGTCGCCCGAAGGCCAGGCCGTGATCGTCAAGGCCTCCAGCCGTCGTCCGATCCGGACCGACGTCCCGGGCCCGGAGAAGGCGATCGACGCCAGGAACCTGCCCGTGAACAACATCCCCCCCGACTGGGCCGTGGCCAAGAACAAGGAGTTCATGGACCGCTACCTGCGTCTGGCGCGCCGCTGAGCGACCACACGCCATGACCGAGCACGTCGCCATCGAGGGCGTGGTCAAGCGGTTCGGGCCGTTGACCGTCCTCGATGGCGTCAGCCTGTCGCTGCCCAAGGGCGAGTTCCTGACGCTGCTCGGACCCTCGGGCTGCGGCAAGACCACCTTGCTGCGCATCGTCGCCGGCTTCCTGCACCAGGATGCCGGCGCGGTGCGCGTGGCCGGCAAGGTGATCGATTCCGAACCCCCGCATCGCCGCGATTTCGGCATGGTGTTCCAGCACTACGCCGTGTTCCCGCACATGTCGGTGTTCGACAATGTCGCCTACGGGCTGCGCGCGCGCGGCATGGGCCAGGACCAGATCGCGCGCAAGGTCGCGGCGGCGCTCGAGCGCGTGCGTCTCGGGCAGCTCGCGCAGCGTTTCCCGCCCCAGCTGTCCGGCGGCCAGAAGCAGCGCGTCGGCCTGGCCCGCGCCATCGTCATCGAGCCCGAACTGCTGCTGATGGACGAACCGCTGTCCAATCTCGACGCCAAGCTCAGGATCGAGATGCGCCAGGAGATCCGCCTGCTCCAGCGCGAACTCGGCATCACCACGATCTACGTCACCCACGACCAGGAAGAGGCGCTCGCCGTCTCCGACCGCATCGCGGTGCTGGAGCGCGGCCATCTGCTGCAGATCGACGTCCCGCGCCGCGTCTACGAGGATCCCGCGCATCTCTTCGTCGCCGATTTCATCGGCGGCGCGAACAAGATTCCCGGGCGCGCGGCCGACGGCGGCGTGCGGCTCGACGCCGGCCCGGCGATCGGCGCGCGGCTTTCCGCCGCCGCCGGTACCGCGCTGACGACGACCCTGCGCATCGAGGACCTGCGCCTCGCGCCCGAGACCCCGGACTGGCTGCGGCTGCCGGCGCGCGTCGTGCTCGCGTCCTATCTGGGGGCGCGCCAGCGCCTCGCCTGCGCGCTCGCCGACGGCACGACGATCGAGGCCGATCTCGATCCTGGCGCCGAGCTGCCGGCGTCGGGTGGAGCGATCGACCTGTGGTTCTCGCCGGCGAAGGCGCGGATCTTCGACGCTGCGGACGGCCGGAGGGTCGGTTGAGCGGGCGGGCCTTCGCCGCGGCGCTGCGCGATCCCTGGACGCTGGTCGGTCTCGCCGGGGTCGCCTTCGCCCTGGTCTTCGCCGTCGTCCCGCTGCTGGCGCTGTTCGCCCAGAGCCTGGTCGGGCAGGACTGCGACTGCATCGGCCTCGAGAATTTCGAGATCTTCTTCGGCTCGCGCTATTTCCGTCGCGCGCTGTTCAACAGCCTGACGGTCGCCGGGGCGTCGACGCTGCTGGCGCTGGCGATCGGCGTGCCGCTCGCCATCCTCTTCCAGCGCTTCCGTTTCCCGGGCAAGGCGGCGCTCATGGTCATGATCGTCATGTCCATGCTCTCCCCGCCCTTCATCGGCGCCTATGCCTGGATCATCCTGTTCGGGCGCGGCGGCATCGTCACGCTGTTCGCGCGCGACACGCTGGGCATCCAGCTGCCGACGGTCTACGGACCCGCGGGCATCTCGCTCGCCAGCGCCTTCAGCCACTATCCGATCGTCTTCTTCGTCGTCTCGGGCGCGCTGCAGCGCATCGACCGCAGCTTCGAGGAGGCGGCGGCGAGCCTCGGTCGCAAGCCCGCGATGGTGGTCGCGACCGTCACCCTGCCGCTGGCGCTGCCGGGGATCGCCACCGCGGCGCTGCTGGTCTTCCTCAGCACGCTCGCCGATTTCGGCACCGCCAACATCCTGGGCGAAGGCGAACGCTACCCGGTGCTCGCGACGCTCGCCTATTCGCTCTACCTCAACGAGATCGGCGGCGAGCCCGGCATGGCGGCGACGACCAGCGTCGTCCTGGTGGCGATCGCGCTGCTGCTGGTGCTGCTGCTGCGCGTGGCCTCCGGCCGGCGCTCGGTGGTCGGCGACGCGGCCGCCCAGCAGCCCCCGCCGGCGACGCTGGCCGGTGCGGCCGCCTGGAGCTGCGCCGCGGCGACGCTGCTGATCGTGGCGATCGCCAACCTGCCGCTTCTGGTGGTCTGCATCTCGTCCTTCCTCGACGCGCGCGGCGCGGTCTTCCAGGCGGACTTCACGCTCGACAACTACCGCAAGGCCTTCGCGCTGATCGGCGACGCGCTGTGGAACAGCGTCGTCTACGCGACCAGCGCGCTGGCGGTGATCGTCGTCATCGGCGCGGCCTTCGGCTACTACATCACCCGCTATTCGGGGCCGCTGTCGCGTGCGCTCGACCTGCTGGTGATGGTGCCCTTCGTCGTGCCGGGCACGGTGCTGGGCATCGGCTACGCGTCGGTGTTCAACGGCCCGCCGGTCTACATCACCGGCACCGCCACCATCATCGTCGTCGTCTACGTGATCCGGCGCATGCCCTATCTGACGCGCGCCGCGGCCAGCGTCGTCTACCAGATCGATCGCGGCCTGGAGGAGGCGTCGCTGAATCTGGGCGCGCGGCCGATGGCCGGGTTCAGGAAGATCATGGTGCCGCTGATGCGGCCAGGGATCATGGCGGGCATGACCATCGCCTGGCTCGAGGTCTTCAACGAATTGTCGGCCTCGATCGTGCTCTACACCGGCGCCACGCGCACGCTGCCGATCGCCGCCTTCCAGCAGGCCTTCAACGGCGACGTCGGCATCGCCGCCGCCTATGCCTCGATGCTGGTCGCGATCACCGCGGGCACGCTCGCTCTCGTGATCCGTCTGGGCGGCGCCGAGCAGACGCTGTCGATGAAATAGCCGCGCGCGCCGGGCGCGAGATCCGCGCAGTGCCGCGCGGCGATGTCCGGACCCGAGCGCGGCCGCCCGTCGAGGACATCCCCGCCGAATTTGCGCAGCGGATGGTGCCGGCCGATTTCCTGAAGCGTCTCGCCGTTCTGGTGCCGCAACCTCGGCTGGACTGCCGCGCCCGCCGGCCTGGTCGTTCTCGGCAGCGTGTTGCTGTCGGTGCTGCATTCTTCGGCATGGCTGTGGGTGACGGCGCTGAGGGGCGCGCATCTCGTGCAGGCCGCGTCCACCGGCATGTGCCCGGTGGTGATGGTCCTCGGGAAGATGGGCCTGCCGGGCGCGCGGGCTTCAACTGACGCAACGGGGCCGCGCGGTCGCGGCCCCGTCCTTCGGGTCTGGGGCAGGCCGGCGCCGCAATCGCCGCGCCGGGTCGCGCCTGGGTCGATGCGACGACGAAGCGGATCCGCACGCGGGCCCCTCTGGCATCGTCGTATCTTGCGATCCAGGCGAGCGCTTCGCACGGCCGGCGCCGGATGCGCATCGATCGCCGGGATCCCGATCCCGCCCCCGTGCCGAGCGGCCGACACTCGAGCCCGCCGCGACATGCGGCGCAGGATTCTCCATGACCGCGGATCCGGCGTCCTTGTGCACGTCGCCGGTGGACGCCCTGCCGCCGACGCGCTCGCCATGCGAGGCCGGATGGCCTTTGTCTTTCCTGCCGGGCGGGGCCGCGACGCCAGCCGGTCGATGCACGGCCGGACGGTGCGCCGGCCTCACGCCT
>JBIKLI010000050.1:0-17496 GCA_044359885.1 Alphaproteobacteria bacterium
AACTGGGCGCTGACCATGGCGCCCGCGCTGCTGATGGATGGCCCGCGGACGCTGCGAGACGCGACGCTCGACCTGCTCGTCGCCCAGGAACCGCCGCTCGCGGAAATCCTCGCGGACGAGTCGCAGCTGGAGGCGATGCTGCGGCGACGCACCATCGGGGGCTGGCATCCCTGCGGCACCTGCCGCATGGGCTCGCCGGCGGATCCCGGCGCCGTCGTCGATCCCGCCACGGGCCGGGTTTACGGTGTCGGCGGCCTCAGCGTCGCCGACGCATCTGTGATGCCCAGCGTACCGCGCGGCAACACCAACATTCCCACGCTCATGGTGGCGGAGAAGATGGCCGATGCGATCCTCGCCCGCTGACCCCGCGACCGGCGCGCCGCCGACCCTTATCGAGGTCCGCGACCTCAAGAAGCATTTCCCCGCCGGCGGCCCGGCCATGTTCGGCCAGCCACGGGCGGTCGTGAAGGCCGTCGACGGCATCAGCTTTTCCATCCGGCGCGGCGAGACATTCGGTCTCGTCGGCGAAAGCGGCTGCGGCAAGTCGACCGTCGCCCGCCTGCTGCTGCGGCTCCTGGAGCCGACCGCCGGCAGCGTCGTCTTCGACGGGGTCGACCTGATGTCCCTGCCCAAGGAACGGCTGCGGCAGATGCGCCGCGGCATGCAGATGGTGTTCCAGGATCCCTTCGCGTCGCTGAATCCCCGCATGACCGTCGGCGAGATCGTCGCCGAGCCGTTGCGCGTGCACGGCGAGCACCGGGGTCAGGAGGAACGCCGCGTGGCGGAGTTGCTCGACCTCGTCGGGCTCAGCCGGCAGCACGCGAAACGCCATCCGCACGAGTTCAGCGGCGGTCAGCGCCAGCGCGTCGGCATCGCCAGGGCGCTGGCGCTCAATCCCAGGTTCATCGTCTGCGACGAGCCGGTGTCTGCGCTCGACGTGTCGATCCAGTCGCAGGTGCTGAACCTGCTCAAGGACATCCAGCGCGAATTCGGGATCGCGTATCTGTTCATCTCGCACAACCTGAGCGTCGTGAAATACGTCTGCGACCGTGTCGGCGTGATGTATCTCGGGCGCCTGGTCGAGCAGGCCGACAAGTCGGCGCTTTTCGCCGTGCCGAACCACCCGTACACGCGGGCGCTGCTGTCGGCGATCCCCGTGCCCGAACCCGGCATGGCCAAGTCGCGCATCATCCTCGCAGGGGACCTGCCGAGCCCGATGCGCCCGCCGTCTGGCTGCCGCTTCCACACGCGCTGCTACACGGCCAGCCCACGCTGCAGAGATGTCGAGCCGGCGCTGCGCGAGATCGGCGCGGGCCATGTTTCGGCCTGTCTGCTCAACGAGGACGGCGCCAACTGACGGATCCGCGCACGGACGATCCGGCGATGGACAACAAGAGGGAGGACGGAACATGCCGAAGGAACAAACGAACGCGACCGGCGGGGCCGCAATCGACCGGCGCAGCGCGCTGCGCGGTGCGGCCGGACTGGCCGCATGGTCGGCGGCATCGGCCCATGCCGGGCTGGGCTATTCGACCGTGGCCAGGGCCCAGGCAAGGGGCCAGCCGATCGTCCTCGGCGTGTCGGCCGAGGCCGGCGGCATCCACCAGGTCGCCGCGGCCGGTGCCAGCAATCAAATGCTGTCCTTCCTGCAGCGCAGCCTGCTGACCTACGATCATGCCGGCGCGAGCTACAAGATCGTGCCCGGACTGGCTGCGGAGATGCCGGAGATCCTGGACGGCGGGATGCGTTTCCGTTTCAAGATCCGCGACAACGCCTTCTATCACGACGGCAGCAAGGTCACGGCACCGGGGCTGGCCGAGTGGATCATGATGCAGATCGACCGCAACCATCCCCACTTCAACTACATCAAGTGGACGACCGGCGGGCGCATGCGTTCGATCGCGCGGGCCGTCGCCATCGACGAACTGACGCTGGACGTGTTCATGAAGGAGTTCAACGCGGCGATGCTCGACTGGTTCACCGAACACCAGTTCGAGGGCGTCCCGATGAGCGCGGTCGAGAAGCGCGTCGATCTCGCCAACCAGGACTTCGCGGCCGGCCCCTACACGCTGGTCAGCCGCCAGAAGGGCTCCAACACCGTCCTGCGCCGTTTCGAGCGCTTCTTCGACCCGGCGGAAGGGCGCGCGCCGCGCGTCGGCTTCAGGGTCATTCCGGAGATGAATGCCCGGATCGCCGCGCTCGAGGCGGGCGAGGTCGACTGGATCGATTCGCTCACCGCCGAGGCCGTTCAGTCGCTGCAACGCGCGCGGGGCATCACGGTCAAGGAGCGCAAGACGCTCTATGTCTGGTTCGTCTCTCTTGACATGCGCAAGCCGCCATTCAACGACCTGCGCGTGCGCCAGGCCCTCAACTATGCGCTCGACAAGGACTCGATGATCCGCGACGTGCTGGGCGGCGCGGCCCAGCGATCCCATTCGCCGCTGTCCCCCCAGTTCGGTCCCTTCTACGCCGGCGACGATGTCCGCCGCTACGACTACGACCCGGCACGTGCCCGGGCGCTGCTGGCCGAGGCCGGCTATCCGAACGGTTTCAAGTCGACGATCTACACCAACACCGGACGCGCGGGGCAACTCAAGCCCCTGGAGATGTCGCAGTTCATCCAGGCCAACTGGAAAGCCGTCGGCGTCGACTGCCGGATCGAGGCGCTCGAATGGACGGCCTTCGAGCAGCGCCGGTCCGCGGGCGAATTCCCGATCGCGACGCGCGGCTGGACCCCTTCGACGGGCGATCCCGACGGCGTCCTGTTCCAGAATTTCCACAGCTCGATGGTGCCTCCGGTCCAGCGCAACGTCGCCTATCTGCAGGACAAGGAGGTCGACCGGTTGCTGGAGGCAGGGGCCGGAACGCTCGATCCCGTCGAGCGGCCGCGCGCCTTCGTCGAGGCGCAGAAGCGGATCGTCGAACTGGCGCCATGGGTCTTCGTCTGCCATGAGATCGCCTACGAGGCGCATTCCTCGCGGATCGAGAACTATCCGGTCGCGCATCCGTCCGGCTGGGCCAACTCCCTGACCTTCGCGCACAAGCGCTGAGCCCGACCCGCGCGGGGTGGTGCCGGATCACCGGACCGCCCCGCGCCGGTGACGTGGAACGGACCGGTCGCCATGGAACACAGCGGAAAGATCAGGATCGTCGTCGCAGGCCGCGACCGCCCCGGATTGGCAGACGAGATCCGTGCGATCGCACCCGGCGCCGAGATCGCGTTCGTCGAGGAACGGCAGCTCGCGGACGTGGTCGAGGACGCGGACGTCGTCGCGACGGTACGCCTGCCACCTGCCGCGCTGGCGCGCGCACGCCGGCTGAAATGGGTGCAGAGCTGGGCCGCCGGCCCCAACGAGATACTGCACGACGCCATGCGCCGACATGCCGCGCCGCTGACGTCGTGCAAGGGTAACGGCGCGGCGCCGCTCGCCGAGCACGCCATGATGCTGATGCTGATGCTGGCGCGCGACGCAAGGCGTCTTCTCGCCGCCCAGTCGAAAGCCGGATGGGACCGGTTCACGGTCGGCGAAATGGGCGGCCGAACATGCGGCATCGTCGGCGTGGGTCATTCGGGAAGCGACCTGGCGCGCAAGGCGCGCGCCTTCGGGATGTCCGTCATCGGGCTCAGGCGGCAGCAGCGGCCGGCAGACGGCTTCGATCAGGTCTACACGGCCGCGGGCCTGGGGGAATTCCTGGCGCGGAGCGACTTCGTCGTCGTGACGGCCGCACTCACCCCGGCCAGCGCCGGAATGCTGGGCGAGGCCGAATTCCGCTCGATGAAGCGCTCAGCCTACTATGTCTGCGTCTCGCGCGGGGCCATCGCCGATCCGGCGGCGCTGGCGCGCGCGCTGCGCGAAGGCTGGATCGCCGGCGCCGGCCTCGACGCGCATGCGGTCGAGCCGCTTCCGGCGGACAGCCCGTTCTGGACGATGCCGAACGTCATCGTGACGCCGCATATCGGATCGATCAGCGAGGGCACCGTGACGCGCGGAATCGAAATCTTCCTCGAAAACCTCCGCCGTTTCGTCGAGGGTCGTTCCCTCGTCAACCTCGTCGACAAGGATGCCGGCTATTGAACGGGCGGCCCCCGATCCCGAAAGGTGCCCAGCGGATCCGATCCCGGCCGCGGCGCGCCGCCACAGCCTGGAGGACAGATGCTCAGCACGCATGACGTCGGACGCTACGACCGCGATGGTTTCATCGTGGTCCCCGGGGCGCTCTCGCCGGCGGAGGTCGAGAGCCTGCGGCGCGCGACCGACGAACTCGTCGAACTCTCGCGCAAGGTCTCCACGCATGACGAGGTCTACGATCTGGAGCCGGGGCACGGCGCCTCCATGCCGCGGGTGCGACGCATCAAGAAACCGGACAACCGGCACCCGGCCTTCGCCGCCTGCGTCCGCCATCCGCGCATCCTCGCCTGCCTGAAGGCGCTCTGGGGGCCGAACATCCGCTACGACCATGCCAAGCTGAACATGAAATCCGCCGGTTTCGGATCGCCTGTGGAATGGCACCAGGACTGGGCGTTCTACCCGCACACCAACGACGATCTGGCCGCGGTCGGCGTCATGATCGACGACATCGACGAGCACAACGGTCCGATGCTCGTCGTCCCGGGTTCGCACAAGGGGCCGGTCTACGATCACCATGCCGATGGACGCTTCTGCGGCGCCATGGATCCGACGCGCGACGGCGTCGACTTCTCGAAGGCGGTGCCTTGCACGGGCAAGGCCGGATCGATAACGATCCATCATGTGCGCGCGGTCCATGGTTCGGCGCCGAACGTCTCCAACCGGTCGCGGCGCTTCTTCCTGATGCAGTTCCGCAGCGCCGATGCCTGGCCGCTGATCCAGAAGCCCGACGCATGGGACGCATGGGCCGGCTTGCTGGTCGCCGGGGACGAGACCGTCGCGCCACGCATGACGCCGTGCCCGGTGCGCCTGCCGCTGCCGGTCGCCGCCCATCAGGGTTCCATCTACGAGAACCAGCGCGAACTCCGGAACCGGTTCTTCGCCCAGCCGCCGGCCACGCGGACAGCGGACTGAATGTGACGCCCTTGGATCACGCCCGAAGAACCGCAGCCGTCGCCGGGAACCGCGACGCGCTCGTCGACATCAGGCAGGTCGCGAAGACATTCGGGGGATCGCCGGCGGTCGAGGCGCTGCGTCCGGTCGATCTGCGCATCGCCGCCGGCGAATTCGTGACCGTCGTCGGACCCTCTGGCTGCGGAAAATCGACGCTGCTGCGCCTGGTCGCGGGCCTCGACAGCCCGACATCGGGGCACATCGCCTTCGGCCCCGGCGCAAGCGGACGCGCCGGATTCGTGTTCCAGGAACCTGTCCTGCTGCCCTGGCTGACGGCGCTCGAAAATGTCCGGTTCCCGCTCGACACGGCCGGTACGCCGCGGGTCGAGGCCGACCGCCGCGCACGGGAGATGCTGTCTCTCGTCGGTCTCGATGGCTTCGCGGCCGCGCTGCCGCGGACATTGTCGGGCGGGATGAAGCAGCGTGTCTCGATCGCGCGTGCCCTCTCCTACGATCCCGCGCTGATGCTGATGGACGAGCCATTCGGCGCGCTCGATCTCCTGACCCGCGACCGGTTGAACGACGAGTTGCTCCGGATCTGGCAGGCGACCGGGAAGACGATCCTGCTCGTCACGCACAGCGTCGAGGAGGCCGCCTATCTGTCCGACCGGGTGGCGGTGATGACGCCGCGCCCCGGGGCGATCGCGCGGATCCACGAGGTCGGACTGCCGAGACCGCGCGGCGAGACCACGAAGCTGGATCCGCGTTTCCATCGGCTGATGGCCGACCTACGGCACGACCTGCGCCAGGACCGGCGATGACGTCCCTCGTCCGCCTCGCCGAATTCCTCGCCGCCACGGCCGCGATCGTCTTGGCCTGGCAGGCATATGTCGTTGTCTTCGACGTGCCCGCCTTCATGCTGCCCGCGCCCGCCGCCGTCGGCGACGCCATGCTGGCGCTTGCAGCGTCGGGACAGCTCTGGCGCAGTCTCGCCTTCACGCTCGGGAATGTCGTGACCGGGTTCCTGCTCGGCGCCGCGGCCGGCATCGCCGTCGGCGTGTTCCTGGCGAACGCGCCGCGCGTGGAGGCGGCGCTGTCCGGTCCGATCCTGTTCCTGCAGACCGCGCCGAAGATCGCGCTGGCCCCGCTCTTCGTGATCTGGTTCGGCCTTGGCGTCGCGTCGAAGATCCTGCTCGTGGTGTCGCTCGTCTTCTTTCCGGCGATGATCGGGATGCTGACCGGGTTGCGGGGCGTCGATCGGCGCCTGCTCGATCTTGCCCGGCTGCTGGACCTCTCGCCGTTTCAGCGATTCCGCCGCATCGAGTTGCCGGCCTCGCTGCCCGAGCTTTTCGTCGGGTTGCGCGTCGGCGCCGTGCAGGCGGTGGTCGGCGCGATACTCGGGGAATGGATGTCCGGCCGGCAGGGGCTCGGCCATCTGATGACCTACGCCAGCGCGACCTATCGGACGCCGATGCTCTTCGCAGCCGTCATCCTGACGGTGCTGCTCGGCATCCTCGTCTATGCCGCGATCGATGGCGCGGAGCGGCGCCTGCTGGCCTGGAGGGACGACGCATGAGCGCGCCGACAGGACGTTCGGCAAGGTTTCCCTGGCGCGACGGTCGCCCGCCGCATCTGCCCTGCCGCCGCGGCGACATGCCGCGCACGGTGCTTCTTCCCGGCGATCCCGACCGCGTCGCGATCGCGGCAGCAGTCCTCGACGGCAGCATCGATCTGGGTCGCCGGCGGGAATTCGCGATGGCGCGCGGCACGTGGCGCGGCGTCGGCGTCGGGGTCTGCTCGACCGGTATCGGCGGCCCGTCGACCGAGATCGCCGCCGTCGAACTCGCCGGAATTGGCGCGACGTGCCTCGTCCGCGTCGGGGGGATGGGCGCCGTCGATCCCGATCTTCCGCTTGGATCGTTCGTCATCGTCGCGCGCGCCTTCGGGGGCACCGGCAGCGCCCGCGTCTACGGCGCCCCTGCCGACGGCACGCCGGCCGACCCCGCCCTCGTCGACGCGCTCGAGCGCGCCGCGCGCGACCTCGGGCTGCCGCATCGCCGCGCCGCGATCGAGACCACCGACAGCTACTACTGGGGACAGGAGCGGCCGGCCGCGATCGATGCGGATATCCCGCCGGCGCATCGCGGTCGCGTCGCGCGGCTTTCGCGCGACGGTGTGGCAGGCATGGACATGGAGACGGAGACCTTGTTCGCCGTCGCCGCGGCCCTGGGCGTGCGCGCCGCCGCCGTCCTCGCGGTGCATGGGCAGCGCGCGCGCGACACCTGGCTTGAAGACTACGAGCAGACGCAACGCGACCTGATCCGGCTCGCCGCGACCGCGGCAGCGGATCTCGAACGACTCGAACCAGAGGAGACGAGACGATGACGAAGATCGGCACGACACGACGCAGGGCGATGCTGGCGGGCGCGGCGGCGCTTGGCGCGGCAGCGCTTCCACGGAGGACCGGCGCGCAGGCGCTGGAGAAGGTCACGATCCAGATCGACGGCGCGGCGGTTCCGTTCTACGCGCCGATCTATCTTGGCCAGGACAAGGGGATGTTCGCGCGCAACGGCATCGAACTGCAGATCGTCTACGCAGCCGCGGCCGACATCCTTCGGAACGTGGCCGGCGGAAACGTCGAGTTCGGATTTCCCAACGGCGACGCCGTGATCGCGGCGCGCGCCAGCGGGCTTCCGGTCAAGGTCGTGCATACCACCTACCAGCGCGGCATCGGCGCGACCCTGTTCAAGGCCGACAAGGGGATCCGCGGCTTCGCCGACCTCAAGGGACGAAAGGTCGCGGTCACCAGCCTCGGCAGTCCGAACTATCTCCAGTTGCAGGTCGGCCTGAGAAAGGCGGGTCTGACGATCGACGACGTCAAGGTCGAGGTCATCGCCACCGGCGCGATCGTCCAGGCGCTGCAGGCGGACCAGGTCGACGCGATCGTGTTCTCCGAGCTGCGTCGCTACAATCTCGAGGCGGACGGGGTGAAGGTCGGCATGATCTCCTCGAACGACTTCCTGCCCTCCTTCGGCAACGTCGTCGTGACGGGCGAGAGATACCTGCAGGCGAAACCGCGGATCGTGCGCGGGTTCAACGCGGCGCTCGACGAGGCGCTCGGCCACATCATCAAGGGCGGGCTCGCGGAAGCGCTCGACATCGCGATCGCGAAACATGCCCCGACCTGGAAGGGTCAGGAGGCGCTTCTCAGGAGCGCATTCGAGGGTTCGTTCATTCCTTCGATCTGGCAGAGCCCGCTGACGCGGACCAACGGCCTCGGCGCCGGCGACATTGCCGGCTGGCAGACGAACATCGACATCCTCGCCGAATACAAGGTCATCGATCGCGGCTTCAGGGCCCAGGACCTGGTCGTCCAGCCCGCCGACATCAAGGCGTGAACGCTCGACCGGACGCCGCCGCGCCCGCCGCCCGCATCCTGCGGGCGGCGCTGCGCGCCGGCATCGTGCTCTTCGTCTGCGTCGCGACGTGGTGGCTGCTGGTGGCGCTGCTGCGCGTACCCGCCTATCTCCTGCCCGGACCTGACGTCGTCGCGGGCAAGATCGTCTTCCTGGCCAGGGCCGCGCAGCTCGAACGGCACGTCGCCGCCACGGTCGCCGAGATCGTTCTCGGCTCCGGGATCGGAGCGGCGTCGGGAATCGCCTGCGGCTGGCTATTCGATCGGTCGCCGCGTCTCGGTCGGCTGCTGTCGCCCCTGATCCTGCTCCTGCAGACGGCGCCCAAGATCGCGATCGCGCCGCTGTTGCTGCTCTGGCTGGGTCTGGGCCTGGGCCCGAAGGTGACGCTGATCGCGATCGTCGTCTTCTTCCCGGTCCTCGCCGGCACCGTCGCCGGGCTGGGCAGCGTCGAACCTGCGTGCCGCGACCTCGCGCGGTTGCTCAGGCTCGGCGCCTTCGCACGCTTCCGGCGCATCGAACTGCCCTTCGCGCTGCCCGCGATCTTCGCGGGGCTGCGCATCGCCTCGACCCAGGCCGTGACCGCGGCGGTGGTCGGCGAACTCATCGGCGCGACCGCGGGCCTCGGCTACCTTCTCAGCCTGGGTCAGGAGAACAATGACGCCGGGGTCGCGATGGCCGCGATCGCGATGCTTTCGATCCTGGGCTGGGCGCTGCACGAACTCGTCCGGGCGGTCGAGACCCGTATCCTGCGCGCCCGCTGACCGGCGCCGGCGACGCGCGACCGCGGCCAGCGGCCGATATCCGATCATCGTCCGTTGGCGGTGCAGGCCGATCACGGACCGCGCGGCGCTGTCGGACGGGCAAGGCTGTCGAGACCGAGATCCGGGTCGGCATGGCATCACCAGCGGCAGATGCCGGTGCTGCCGATGCCGAACGGTTCGGCGGACGACGCGATCGGCGAGGATTTCGATGGTGGCTCCAGCGCAGACGCATCGCACCAATCAGGGCCGCCGCCTGACTTGCCTCGCCTCTCAGCCACCGCCGCCGCCCCTGGCGAATGCAGCGCCGCGCGTTTCCGCCCGCGCAACGGTTGCCGCAGCTCGATGCGGCCGCGACTGGCGCGGAGAAGTCATCGCAATCGCTGCAGACAGCGCCGGACACACGCCGGCTCACCCAAGACGGATCGGACGAAGAGGCCGGCCTGCCGGACGATCATTTCGGGATGCGCCGCCAGGCCGGTGGCCAGCCGGCCAAAGTCTGCCTGACGCTCCGTCCAGGTCAGTCGCAGGCTGGCAGCTTCTGGGCCTCTTCGCGCCAGAACTCCACCCATCCCTCGCCATGGTCGAGTTGGGCAGCCACCAGGATGCTCGCACAGCGGGAGTCGCCGAGCGCGCGAACGAAGCTGCTGACGACGAAGGCCGGTACGACATCGTCCCGACCGCCCGCGAAATGCCTTTGCGGGAGCCCGGCAAGCGCAGGCGCGACCAGGACCGGGTCGAGAGAGCCGCGCAATCGGCTCACGCGATGGAAGTCGGTCAGAGCGACGTGGTCGAGGTTCCCGGCGATCGTCCGGAGGCTTACGACATCGCTTCTGCGGGCCGCGACCAGCGCCGCGACGGCCCCGCCGCCGGAATACCCCACGAGGTGGATCGACGCCTGATGCGGTCCGACGGCGATGTCGATCGCCCGATCCATCGCGCCGATCACGACCTCGGCGAAACGCAGGTCGGTCCAGAAGGCGATCCGACACGCGGCATCGTCCCGGATGAACTGGCATGGCCGCGCCAGATAGACGACGTTTGGCGCTGGGTCCACGGCCGCAAGACGCAGGCCGATCGGGTTCAGCGGCGTCGGATCACCCGACGGCATCGACCGGGTTCGCCACGCAAGTCCATCGCCTTCGATATAGACGACGACGGGCGCGCCCTGGCGGGACATACGGGCGAAATAGGCGAGCCGAAAGGCACCCGAACGCGCCTCGCCACGCACAAGCCCCGCAACGGCCGCGATGGATTCGGGAGCGGGCTGCAGCCCACCGGCGCAGCAGCCGAGCGCGAGGCACGACGCAAGAGCGGCGGCGCGAACCAGGTCGACGCGCCGCGGCCGAACGGCGGCGGCGCCCCGAGGCCGGATCCAACCGGCCCCCGGCGAGGGGCGCGCGATTCCCTCAGAAGTCGTAGCGGATCCTCAGGAAACCGGTATGCGACCTGAATTCGGATCGCATTTCCGCATCGTAGGATCCGGACAACGTCATGCCGTTCGGGAGCGCCGCGGCCAGACTGAGACCGAAGACAGCCGATCCACGAGGCGCATCGGCCCCTGACACCACGAACCCATCGGAGCCATCGGCGAATCGCACGTTGCTGTTCTGACTGCCGTTGGCGAACTCGCGGACGTAGAGCGCCCTCGCCGACGGCGTCCAGGTTATGTCGTCCGACTTGAACGACGAGGAAACCGACGCTCCCACCCCACCGCGGAACGACGCGACATCGCGGCCATCGACACGCAGATCGGCGCCGGCGGCGCCGGTCTCGGTATAGGCATCGACCTTGGTGTGGATATAGGAAAGCGTCGCGAGAGGCGAAACATATAGTCCTTCCGCCGCCTTGATCGGGAAGCCGATCTCGGCGTGGCCGCCGAACTGCAGTCCGTTGTAATCCGCATTCGCGGTCTCAGTCAGGGTCGGGATCGTGATCTTCCGGGTATGGTCGTAGGAATGCCGGCCCACTGCGATCGCCGCATCGACGTATACCGATGCACGGTTCCATGAGCCATAGACGGATGCCAGGAACGAATCGAGCTCCATCCGGTTTCCGGAGCGATTGTCCTTCTCGTCCACGTTTCCGCGGGCATAGGCGAGCGACAGGCCAAACCGTGTCCGATCCGCGATTTCCGTGTCCGCGCCAAAGGCCAGCCCCCATGTGTCGGCGCGGTAGCCGGTGAATCCCTTCGCGGCGTTCTGCGAGGCGAGGCTGCCGAAGAGTTCTCCCCAGGTCCCGAGGCCGCGACCAGCTTCGCCCGTGGCGACACCGGTGAGGCCAAGATCCGCGAGGCGAAGCGCGCTGCTGCGGTTCTGGATCGTCTGGACCATGCCGGTCATCGCGCTCCGGGCGACCTGCACGGTCGCCCCGGATGCTTCCGGACGCAACTGATCGGCCGCCTGCCGGACCGCGTCCACGGTGTTGAGGTTCTGAACCGCCTGGTTCACCACCACGAGGCCGGGAGCCGTGCCCGTGTAATTGGCGGCGGTGTCGAAGGCAGAGGCCTGGCCCGTCGTCCGGTCCCCCGTGATGGCCTGACCGCTCGCCATGTCGGCTCTCAGCACGAAGTCGCGGTTGTCGATCGGCGCGCCGAACCTGTCGGCACCTGAGAAGTTCGACGCGTCGCCGCGGCCCACCGACCAGGTTCGGACGATTGTGTTGAACGAGCTGTCGGTCGCGAAGGTCGCGCCCGTGGTCTGGCCGGCTGTCCCGGTCCCCGTGTAGGTCGTGCCGGCATTGGAATTCCGGATCAGAACGAAGCGCTGACCTGACCCGAGCCCGGCATCGGTGACATAGGGCCGGATGGAGGCGCCGGTCAGGTCATTTGTCCGCGCGACGGCGCCTTGCAATACCTGGCCGGTACGGGCCTGCGTGGCGCCGATGCCGGTCACGAGCGTTCCCGTGCTGACGAAGTTGCCGCCGACCGTGTGCGAACCCGCGGGCTGGCTCGCGCCGATGACGGTCCGGCCGGCGGTACTGGTCGCGCCGTTGGCGACGCTGTTCGCGGAAATGCCGCCGATATTGACAGTGCCGGCGCTGCTCAAGCCGCCTGTCAGGGAATTGGTGCCCTGGAAATTGATGGTCGATCCCGCGATTCCACGGACGGCATCGACGGCGCCCGCGCCACCTCCGGCAAGGGTCGCGCCATTGATGTTGAGGGTCGCGCCGACTGCGTTCACGTGGACGCCGAACCCGGCGGTGCCGGTGGCGCCCGCGGCGCCGTTCAGCACGCCCAAGCCGCCCGCACCGCCCGCTCCGCCTGCCCCGCCCGTCACGGAGGTCACGGTGACGCCGTCGCCAAGGGTGACATTGCCGGCAGCCCCGATGGAGATGCCCACGCCACCATTGCCACCGCTGCCGCCGACACGACCGTCGCGATCGGCGCCGGCGCCGCCATTGACCCCGGCCCCACCGGCGACGCCGCCGCCATCGCCGGCGCCACCAAGGCCCCCGGCGCCGCCGGCGCCACCGATGCCACCATTGCCGCCGCGGCCACCGGCGCCACCGGCGCCACCCGCCACCGTCCCAGTCACCGTCACCGACGCCGCGCCGGTCATGGCGATGCCAGCCGCACCAGCGGCACCGGCACCACCGGCCCCGCCATTGCCGCCGGCAGCACCATTGGCACCGGCGCCGCCGGCACCGCCATTCGCGCCGCTGCCGGCGGCTGCGTCGCCCCCCGTGCCGCCGCCGCCACCCAGGCCGCCGTCGGCACCGTCGCCGCCCCTGCCACCGGCACCACCGGCGCCACCGGCCACCGTCCCGGATACCGTCACAGTCCCCGTGCCGGTTATCTCCACGCCAGCACCAGCGGCGGCACCTACGCCACCCGCAGCACCGCTTCCACCCGCTTGACCCGATGAACCAGGACCGCCGTCGGCTCCAGGGCCGCCGTTGCCGCCCGCAACGCCATCGGCTCCAGCAGCGCCAGATCCGCCAGCCCCGCCGGCACCGCCGGCACCGCCGACATGCGTCACCCCGGGACCGCCGACCGTCGCGGCGGTTGTCGCCGTAACCGAGACGCGCCCGCCGCCCAGCGCTCCATCACCCCCCGTCGACCCATTCGACCCGGGGACGGCGCCATCGGCACCGGCAGCGCCGTTGACGCCGGCCGTTCCCGTGCCGCTGAGCGCGCCGGTCCCCCCGTTTCCGACGGTGATCGTCTGGGCGCCCGCATGCGGGGCAAGCAGGACCAGCGTAGCCAGGGATGCACCGGCGAGAAGAATGAAACGGGGGTTTCGGCTCGGCATGTTTCTGTACCTCTGTCTCGGGAATGCCGCGGACGTCGCAAGACGACGCATGCGATCGGATCACGCCCTGATCACGGTCCACTTGCGTCAGATCACGCGATCACGCCGAAACCGGATCGAGGTACGACGATGTCGCATCCGGCCAACCTCGGCGGCGCTCGGGATGATGAGAACGACCTGGCGCCGCCATGGGTGCCGAGCCTCGCCGTATTGGATGGCTTGAAGGCCGACCCTGGGCGCGCGGGATCGCGTCATGGACTTTGCGGCCGGATTCATCGCAGCGGTCGCTCGACGATGCCGGCCGCGAGGCATGACGCGGCCGCGGCGCGACG
This sequence comes from Alphaproteobacteria bacterium, assembly GCA_044359885.1. Classification (GTDB taxonomy): domain Bacteria; phylum Pseudomonadota; class Alphaproteobacteria; order CACIAM-22H2; family CACIAM-22H2; genus CAIOSQ01. Next base: position 13,781 of record JBIKLI010000050.1, read on the forward strand.
GCCTTCCGGGGAACGGCGTCCGCGCGACGCTGGCCGGACCCGACCCGAACTGGAGCGAGTTCTTCCCCGCCGAACGGGCCAGCGCGCTGAAGCTTCTGTTCACGCGCCTCGGCATCGGCGTCGACACGGTCGAGATCCGGCGGCGCGTCGACCATTCCGGTCGCGGCATGGCCGGCGAGGACAACCTGGCCTGGCTACGCGGCCCGGCCTCTGTCCCCACCAAACGCCAGCAACCGTCGGATCATGTCGACCCGCCTTCGTCCCGTGGACGACCCTCGAGATGTGGCAGCGGCGCGCCGGTCTCTGAAATGCGCCGAGGGCCATCCTCCAGGACCTGGCACGCATCCAGTCCCACGATGTCGTTCTGCCCGCCTCCACGATGGGCGACATGGGATTGCGTTGCACCGCGCAGCCCGATCACGCTCAGCAGGCACCCCCCGATCGCCTCGGCGTCGTCACCCCAAGCGACCGCGCGCCGACGACAATCCCTACGCACGGGGTCCCCTTCCCCCTTGCTAGAACGAACGTTCCATCGTAAATGTCACTAGAACGATCGTTCTAGGAGACCCATGACTTCGCTTCACCGCGGCCCCGATCGCCGCAGAGAGATCCTTGAAGCCGCTGCCCGGCTCTTCGCCGAACGGGGCTTCCACGCCACCTCCATGCGCGATCTCTGCGCTGCCCTCGGCATGAGCCCAGGCAATCTCTATCACTGGTTCCCGTCCAAGCAGGCGATCGTCGCGTCTTTCATCGAGGCCGACCGCGCCGAAACGGCAGCACGTCTTGCCGCACTCTCCCGCGCCAACGACCTGCGCGCTGCCCTGCCCAAGCAGTTGCTCGCCACCGTCACCGAGGCGAGCGAGCCCGAAATCCGGCTCTACCTGGAAGTCTATGCGGCGGCGCTGCGCGACCCCGAACTGGCACCGCTGGTCCGCAACGCCGACGCGGCCGTCCGCGCGCAGCTGGCCGAGTTGCTGCGCGGCATCGAGGTCGCGGCGCCAGAGCGCGCCGCGCTCGCGATCTTCGCACTGCTCGACGGATTGATGGCCCGCCGGGCCGTCGAGCCGGCACGCGACGTAAAGGATCTCGCCGCGCCGATCACCGCAGCGCTGCGCGCCATCCTCGACACGAAGGCGACCCGTTGAGCGCGCGGCAGGTCGGCGCGCGCCGGCTCATCGGGCTGCTGATGGCTCGCGGCGGCCTCTCAGGCCTCGCCGACAAGATGGGGATCGTCGTCTTTGTCTGGGCGGCACTCGAAGCCGGTGGCGCCCTCTGGGCAGGCATCGTCGGGGCTGCCGCCTTCGCGCCTGCGGCTTGCGGCGCGGCGCTGGGTGGGCCGCTCGTCACCCGCTTCGGCGGGCCGGCCATTTTCCTCGCTGCAGGCGCGGCGAACATTCTCGGCGCGGGCCTCCTGGCCTGGCTGCTGCTTGCCGGCGCGGCGGCGCCCTGGATGATCGCGGTCCTGGTCGGCGCCGCGGCCGTGCTCGACATCCCCGCCGTCGTCGCCGCCGAAAATCGGCGCCCGCCGCTCGCCCGGCGTGCGCGGCTGCGGCTGTTCCGCGTCAATGCTTGGGATGACCTGCTGGAACAGGGAGCGACAGTCGCCGGTCCCGCGCTTGGCGGCATCGCGTTCACGACACTGGGTGCCGGCAAGGCGGCCGTGGTGGTCGCGATGCTGGCGTGCGCAGCCTTCATGGCCACGCTGGCGACGCTTCCAGCGGTCCGCGGAGCAAGACGCAGGCCGTCACCGGTCTGGCCGGCGCTGCGCGCCGCCGCCGGCGCGCTTCGCCGCGATCGCGCGACGGCCTCGGCGCTGGCGCTGGCCGCCGCGGCTCTCTCGCTCTTCCTGGCAGTGGAGATCGTCGTCCTGCCGGCCGCATTGCGGATGGCCGGCGGTGGACCCGAGGAGGCGACGCTGTTCCTGTCCGCCCTTGGCCTCGGCACCGTCATGGGCGGCGCATCGCTCGCGATGCTGGGCGTCCGCGTCGAGCATACGCCCATCGGTCGCCTCTTTGCGCTGGGTCTCGCCGGGCTTGGCGCTGGCACCCTGACGGTAGCTCTTGCGCCGCTCCACCATGCCGCGCTTGGCGGCGGCGGACTGCTCGCGGGCCTCGCCGTCGCGCCGCTCTCGCCCGTGGTCGTGACGCTGGTGCAGACTCGTCCGCCGTGCGCACTGCGCGCCGATGCGCTCGGCATCTCGCAGGCTGCGATGCTGGCTGGCGCGCCGGTGGCCGCCATCGTACTCGGCCTCGCCGCCGAGATCTCGACGCCGCGCGACCTGCTGCTGGGCATCGCCGCGCTGTTCGGCGCGCTCGCGATGGTGGCGCTCGCCGCAAGCCCCCTCTCGGCGGCGCTCGGCACGGCAAGCGTCCAGGACGCGAAGGAACCCGACGGCATGCGCCCTTGCGTGGCGGCCGCCCCTCGCGGTTCAGCCCGCCCCTCGCTGGCGCGCGCCTCGCTGCGGCTGGAGTGGCGACGCTACCTCGCGGCCGTCGTGGCCGTCGCGTTCTCGGGCCTGCTGGTCCTGGTGCAGGTCGCGCTGCTGCTCGGGCTGTTCGGCACCGTCACCACCATCATCGACCGAGGCCGCGCCGATCTCTGGGTCGTGGATGCCGGCACGCGCAGCTTCGACCTTGCACGCGACATGCCCCGCCGCATCGAGGTGCTGATGCACCTGCATCCCGAGGTCGTGCGGGTCGAAACCGTCGTGATCGGAATGGGCGACTGGCGCACACCCGAGGGCGGGCGCGTCACCGTCACCATCGCCGGCTTCGATACCCGGGCCGAGGGCCTCGCCTTTCCCGCCGACCTTTCGCCCGGACTGCGCGAGGCGCTGCTGGCGCCGGGCACGGTGCTGGCGGATGCGGTGGACCTCGGCAAGCTCGGCCTGCACGCCGGCGCGAGCCATGCGGAAGTGAATGGCCACCGCGTCTCGCTCGCCGGCGTCGTCGAGGGTTTCCGAAGCATCGGCGGCGCCACGCTGCTGACTTCCCGTGCCACCGCACAGACCCTGCTCGGCGTGCAGGATGCCGAAAGGGTGACGTATCTCGTCCTCGAGCTCGCACGAGGCGCCGATCCCGCACGTGTCGCTGCGGAACTCGAGGCGGGCGTTCCGGGCGTGCAGGTGATGTCGCCGGCCAAGCTCTCCGCTCTGTCCCAGGGCTACTGGCTGTTGGAGAGCGGCACCGGTGTCGGTTTCCTTTTCTCGACGCTGCTCGGCCTGGCGGTGGGGCTGGCCATCACCAGCCAGACGCTGCGGGCAGCGGTGCTCGGCAGCCTGCGCGAATACGCTACGCTGCGAGCCCTTGGCGTGCCGCTCGCGGCGCTGCGCGCCGTGGTGCTGGAGCAGTCATTCTGGATCGGGCTGGCCGGCATCGGCGTGACGACGGTCGCCGCCGCGCTGCTGCTCTCCACCGCCGCCACCGTCGTCGCGGTGGCCGTGCCCTGGTGGGCCGCTGCCGCGACCGCAGCCTTCACCCTTCTGGTGGCGCTCGGCTCGGGACTGCTGTCGCTCGGGCCCCTGCTGAAGACCGAACCCGCAGAGCTGCTGCGATGAACGCGGAACCCTCCATCCGCATGCAGGGCATCGAGCGCAGCTTCGCGCAAGGGGGCGTTCCAGTGCGCGTACTCAAGGGCATCTCGCTCGAGGTGCACCCTGGCCAGCTGACGCTGATCATCGGTCCGTCGGGCTCGGGCAAGTCCACTCTGCTCGCCGC
>JBIKLI010000317.1:0-5085 GCA_044359885.1 Alphaproteobacteria bacterium
CATCCGGGCTCGCTTGCGTGCGCCGTCGCGACCAGGGCATGGACGCGCAGGGCGCTGGACAGGTTGCGTGTGCCGCGTCGCGCGTCGATTTCCGCCACCAGGGCGTTGAGCGACAATCCGCGCGCCGCCGCGATCCGGCGCAGCGCGTCCCAGAACTCCGGTTCGAGCGAGACCGAGGTGGCGTGCCCGGCGATCAGCACCGAGCGCTTGCGGATGGCGGGGTCCGGCATGGCGACGATGCCCATCATAGCCGCCCGGCGGCCAGGGTGCTGTCCGGTTTTCGCGCCCAGATGCCCCCGCGCTCGCTGGCGCCGACGCCGTCGGCGGGATAATGCTGGCGTCACGATCGCCGAAGGAGACGCCGACATGCCCGCCCCAGTGCTCGCCATCCATGGCGGATGCGGTGTGATTCCCCGCGACGGCATGAGCCCGGCGCGCGAAGCCGGGTTCCGCGCCAGCCTGCACGCGGCGCTCGCGGCCGGCTGGGCGGTGCTCGCGCGTGGCGGTGCGGCGATGGAGGCGGTCGAGGCCGCGATCGTCGTCATGGAGGACGACCCGAACTTCAACGCCGGTCATGGCTCGGCGTTCAACGCCGACGGCGCGCACGAGCTCGACGCGTCGATCATGGACGGCGCGACCGCCCTGGCCGGGGCCGTGGCGTCGACCCGCCGCATCCGCAATCCGATCCGGGTGGTCGCCGCGCTGGCGCGGCGCGGCGCCGATCCGCTGATGCTGGCGGGCGAGGGGGCGGATCGCTGGGCCGCGGCGAATGGCTTCGAGATGGTCGACAACGCCCATTTCGGCACCGACTGGCGGCGCGCTGCCCTGGCGGAAATCCGCGCGCGTGCCGTCGCGGGCACGCTGGCGGCGGCGCCGGAATCGGAGAAGCACGGCACGGTGGGCGCGGCGGCGCTCGACGCCGCCGGCCATCTCGCCGCCGGCACCTCGACAGGCGGCTACACCAACAAGCTGGTCGGTCGGGTCGGCGATTCGCCGATCATCGGCGCCGGCACCTGGGCCGACGATCGCAGCTGCGCGATATCGGCGACGGGCAAGGGCGAGTTCTTCATCCGCAAGGCGCTGGCGCATGAGATCCATGCCCGCATGCGATGGGGGGGCCAGTCGCTGGCGGCGGCCAGCCACGCGATGATCCATTCGGAGTTGCACGGCTGGGCGGCCGGCGCCGGTCTGGTGGCGGTCGATCACGCCGGCAACGTCGCCATGCCCTACGACACCGAGGGCATGTATCGCGGCAAGGCCTCGGTGGCTGGGATCGAGGTCGCGATCTACGCGTCGTGACGGAGCGGCGCGGCCTCACTCGGGCGCGCGGCCGGTCGTGACCGGCACGTCGACTTCGCCGCCGCGGCGCAGCAGCGTCAGGACCACGCGGGTGCCGGGGCGGCGCGCGGCGACGGCGCGGGGCACGTCGCGGACCTGGTCGATCCGCTGGCCGTCGACCGCGACGACGACGTCGCCCTGGCGCAACCCGCCGCGCGCAGCGGGGCTGTTGGCCTCCACGGCGGCGATCAGCACGCCCTCGACGTCGGGTCTGAGACCGAGCCGCGCCGCCACCTGAGGCGTCACCTCCTGGAGCGCGATGCCGAGCCAGCCGCGTTCGACGCGTCCGCTGCGCAGGATTTCGTCGACGACCGGCCGCGCCATGTTCGAGGGGATGGCGAAGCCGATCCCGACGCTGCCGCCGCTGGGCGAGTAGATCGCGGTGTTCACGCCGATCACCTCGCCGTCGAGGTTGAAGGACGGACCGCCCGAGTTGCCGGTGTTGATCGGCGCGTCGATCTGCAGGAAGTCGTCGTAGGGGCCGGCCTGAAGGTCGCGGCCGCGGGCCGAAACGATGCCGGCGGTCACCGTGCCGCCGAGGCCGAACGGATTTCCGACCGCGAGGATCCAGTCGCCGACCTCGACGCGGTCCGAGTCGCCCCAGGACACCGCCGGATAGCTTTCCCGCCCCTCGAGCCGCAGCACCGCAAGGTCGGTCTTGTCGTCCCGCCCCACCAGCTGCGCGCGCACCGCCTTGCCGCCGTTGGTTATGGCGACGATCTCGCGGGCGTTCTCGACCACATGGTTGTTGGTGACGACGACGCCGGCGGGGTCGACGACGAAGCCCGAACCCATCGAGGTCGCGCGTCGAGCGGCGGGCGGGCGGCGTGCCTCGCCGAAACGCCGCATCATCTCCTCCAGCTGGTTCCCCTGGCCGGCCTGGGGGCGTACCGGCGCTTCGACCACGGCGGCGATGTTGACGACCGCCGGGGTGACGCGGCGCGCCAGCGGCGCGAAGCTCGCGGGCCCGCCGCGCGCGGGGGCTGGCCGCGCGGGCAGGCCAACGATCGCGAGGGCACCGGCGCCGGCGAACAGATGCCGGCGTGAAAGGGGGCGGGCGGACAGGATCATGATGGCGGTCCGTGATTCGTCGCCCGCGACGGCCGCAGGCGCGACGCCCTGATCATAGGGCGCCGCGCCGCGAACCGAAGGCCCGGCCCGCCGGGCGAGGCGCGTCAGCCCGCTGTCTGGGGCAGACGCACGGCCACGAAGCGCTCCATGCCCGCCCGATCGACCAGCATCACGACGCTGGGGCTCTGGCGCGCGCGCGCGCGTTCCAGCGCCGCCACGATGTCGGCCGCCGTCTCGACGCCGTCGCCGCCGACCTCGACGATCAGGTCGCCGGCCGCGAGTCCGGCCTGCTCGGCCTGCGAACCGTTGCGCACGTGGACGATGGCGACGCCGCGCGCCGCCGGCCCAAGGTCGAGGCGCCCGCGCAGGTCGGCCGTGAGTGGCGCGAGCCCCAGGCCAAGCGTCTCGGCGCTGGCGGGAACCGGGGCTGCGGCGCGCACGACGCGTTCGGCCTGCCGCGTGCTGCCGACGACCACCGGCACCTGCATCGCGTTGCCGCGGCGCAGGATGTCGATGGCGGCCGTCGTGCCGGGCTTCACCGCGGCCACGGCGCGCGGCAATTCGCGCATGCGGTTCAAGGGGCGGCCGTCGACCGCGACCACGACGTCGCCCTGGCGCAGACCGGCGCGCGCCGCGGGCCCGTTGGGGTCGAGCTGGGCGATCAGCGCGCCCTCCTGGCCCTGTGGCAGGCCCAGACCGGCCGCGATGTCGGGCGTCAGCGGCTGCACCGAGACGCCGATCCAGCCGCGCTCGACATGGCCGCGCTCGCGCAGCTCGTCGACCACCTGGCGCGCGATCGCGGCGGGGATGGCGAAGCCGATGCCGACATTGCCGCCGTTGGGCGAGAAGATCGCCGTGTTGACCCCGATCACGCGGCCCGACATGTCGAAGGACGGCCCGCCGGAATTGCCGGAGTTGATCGGCGCGTCGAGCTGCAGGAAGTCGTCATAGGGCCCGGCCTGGATGTCGCGGCCGCGCGCGGACACGATGCCCGCGGTGACGGTGCCGCCAAGCCCGAACGGGTTGCCGACCGCGAGGATCCAGTCGCCGACCTGCACCGCGTCGGAATCGCCCCAGGCGACGGCCGGCAGCGGCCGGTCGCCGTCGACCTTGAGCAGCGCCAGATCCGTCTTGTCGTCTCGGCCGACCAGCCGGGCCTTGGCCTGTCGCCCGTCGGCGAAGGTCACCGAGATGTCGGTGGCCTCGCCGGCCACGTGGTTGTTGGTGACGATGTAGCCCGCCGGATCGATCACGAAGCCCGAGCCCTGCGCGGTCGCCCGGCGCGGCGGCGCGCCCGGCCGGTCGCGCGGGGGCATCGGCGCTCCGAATCGGCGCAGGAACTCCTCCATCGGCGATCCCGGCGCCATCGCGCCGGACGCCGCGGCGTCGCGGGCGGGAATCTCGCGCGTGGCGGCGATGTTGACGACCGCCGGCGTGACCTGCCGGACGAGAGGGGCGAAGCTTTCGCCGGCCGCCCGGCCATGGGCGCCGGACGGTGCGAAGGACAGGACGAGCATCGCGGCGACGGCGATCGTCGCCGCGGCGGCGCGTGGGGTGGCGGGAAGGACGGTATCGGGCATGGATGGACTCCCTGACATTGAGACCTGATCCGCGCGACCGCTGCGGCCCGGTGGCCTCGGTGCGCGTAGGGCCGAGATGGGTGCCGTCCTTGGCGCATGCTGGGAAATCTCGTGGCGGAGATTTGGCCGTCGTCTTGTTTCTGCCGCCATCCGCCCTTGGCCGAGGGTCCCGCGCCCGGCGGCGGGACGCCAGCCCCGCGGCACGATGGTCGCCGGGTGGCGTCCGGGCCTATGCTGGCGGCGGTCGCCGTCCGGGGGGAACATGTCATCGTCGACGCAGCGCCTGCCGGACAATCTGCGCGGCGCGCTCTGGCTGTCGCTGGCGATGGTCGTGCTGACCGTCGAGGCGATGCTGCTGCGGCTGGCGGACGGTTCGGTGCCGCTTTCCAGCTACATGCTGCTGCGGTCGGGCGCGCAGTTCGCGCTCGGTGTCTGCCTGCTGACCGCGCTGGGCGAGGGCGTCGCCGGCGCGCGAACGAAGCGCGGCTGGCTGCAGGCGGTGCGTGGTCTGTCCAGCCTGGTCAGCTGGCAGCTCTATTACTTTTCCTTTCGCACGCTCGACTTCGCGGTCGCGACGACCCTGAACTTCACCACCGCGCTGTTCGTGGCGCTGCTCGCGGGCCCGGTGATGGGCGAGCGGGTCGGTCTCTGGCGGTGGCTCGCGACACTGGTCGGCTTCGGCGGCGTGCTGCTGGTGGTGAGGCCAGGGGGCGGCGGCGATCCGCTCGGCATCGGTGCCGGTCTCGCCAGCGCGCTGCTCGGCACCGTGATCGTCTTCGGCAACCGCGCGCTGGGGCGCAGCGACCGGGTCGAGACGACGATGTTCTGGGTCGGCACCATCACGCTCGCCGGCTCGTTGCCCCCGGCGATCCTGGGCTGGCAGCCGATGGCAAGCGCGGATGGGCTGCTGCTCGGCGCCGCGGCCGCCGCCGGCGCGGGCGCGCTCTGGCTGATCCTGCTGGCCTTCCGTGTCGGCGAGGCGTCGGCCTTGTCGTCGATCCCCTATCTGCGTCTGCTCTTCGCCGCCGTCGCCGGGTGGCTCGTCTTTGGCGAGGTCCCCGATCCCTGGACCGCCGCGGGCTGCGCCACGATCGTC
>JBIKLI010000318.1:0-5060 GCA_044359885.1 Alphaproteobacteria bacterium
GCACGTTCGAGAGCATCAGCACCCGCTTGCCGGCCGCGCGCATCGCCGCCAGGGCTTCGGGAACGCCCGGATACGGACGGATCCCGTCATGGACGCAGCCCCAGAGATCAAGCACGAAGGCGTCGTAGCGGTCTGCGATCGGGGCGAGGCCGGGCAGGATCTGCGGCGGATGGCCGGCGGATGTGGCGGTCATGACGTCCCGCTAGATGCCACGCCCGCCGTCGCCGCGCCAGCGCGGCGACCGGTGCCGGCCGCGCGCTCAGGCCGCCGTCTTTGCCTGGCGCGGCTCGCCGAAGAGATAGCCCTGGCCGAAATCGATCGGATAGTCGAGCAACTCCAGCAGCGTCTGCTCGCTCTCGATGCGCTCGACCACCAGGTCGATATGGTTGCGCTCCAGCGCCGCCTTGAAGCGCCGCGGATCGACCGGCGCGGACTCGTCGCGCGAGGCCTGCAGCAGCCGCTGGGCGTCGACCTTGATGAAACGGAACTGGCGCTCGCCCAGCGCCGTGGCGTCGACGTCCAGGTCGGTGACCTGGTCCATCGAGAAGCGGAAACCGCGCCGCGCGAGCCGTTCCAGTTCCAGCATCACCGCCGCGCCGTGGCGCGCCACATGCGCCTGGGCGAATTCGAAGATCAGATAGGGCGCCAGCTCCTTGTTCTCGGAGACGAAGGCGGCGAAGTCGCGGAAGAAGCGCTTGTCGGCAAGGCTGTGCTCCGAGATGTTCACGAAGATGCCGACATCGCGATTGGCCTTGTGCACGCGCCGGACGAGTTGGACGCTGCGGAACAGAAGCATGTTGTCGATGGCGCCGATCAGGCCCTCGCGCTCCGCGCCGGCAAGGTAGCGGTCGGGCCCGATGACGTTGCCCTCGGCGTCGCGGATACGCGTGAAGCATTCGTAGAAGCGGTGCTTGCGCTGCGGCAGGCTGACGATCGGCTGGATATAGACGTCGACACGACCCTCGCGCAGCCCGGCGCGGACGATCGACAGCGTGTCGGTCTCGGTCGCCGGGCGCGCCGCGCGGCGCGGTTCCTGGGCTGCGACGGCACGAAGCTGGACGGGCTGCGAGGACGGAGGCGGAGGCGGAGGCACAGGCGCAGGCATGGCGGCGCTGGCGCGCGGTCCGCGTGCCGCCGCGCCAGCCGGTTCGGCGGCGCGGCCGGAAAGATCCGCCACCAGCTTCTGCAGGACCCGCACTTCGGAGGCCATGTCGTCGATGGCGGCGCGGTCGGGCGACGGCGACGCGGGCGACGCGGGCGACGCGGGCGCGCCGGCCGGCGCGGAGTCGACCGCGGCGATCAGGATCCGCCGCTGGGCATCGATCTCGTCGCGCATGTCGCGCAGGTCGGCGGCCATCTCGGCAAGGCTGCGCGAGGCGGTCTCCCGCAGCCGCCAGAGCAGCACGACGCATTGCGCCGCGAGTCCGATGGCGATCCCGGTCGCACCGAGATCGACCAGCCAGAGATGATCGGCCGGCAGCCAGTCGGCGGCGGCGAAGCGCAGCGCCAGCAGCCCGGCCGGGACCAGCGCCAGCGCGGCGACGAACGCCGCGGCGGAGATGCGATGCAGAGCGACTCTCATGGACAGCCCCGGAGCAGATGGACGATGCTGTCGCGGACTCGGCGGCCCCCGACACGCTGGAGGCTAGAAGCCGGCGATTGAGACATGGTTAACGCCGGCGCAACCTGCGGTCCCGGCCCGGCGAAGGAGCCCGAACGGCATGAGCGACAAGGCCTGCGTCATCTATGGCGCCCGCGATCTGCGGCTCGAGGCGCGGGACGCCCCCGCGATGGACGATCTCGCGGTCAAGGTGCGGGTGCGCGCCGGCGGCATCTGCGGCTCGGACCTGCATTACTATTTCGAGGGCCGCAACGGCGACTTCGTGATCCGCGAGCCGCTGATCCCCGGCCATGAATTCGCCGGCGAGGTCGAGGCCGTCGGCGCGCGCGTGTCGCGGGTCAAGATCGGCGACCGCGTCGCCGTCAACCCCTCCAGCCCCTGCGGCCGCTGCCGCCATTGCCGTCAGGGACGCGAAAATCTGTGCCGCCGCATGGTGTTCCTCGGCTCGGCCTCGAAATTCCCCCATATCCAGGGCGGCTTTCGCGAGGTCTTCGTCGTCGCCGAGGCCAATGCGGTTCCCGTCCGGCGGGACCTGCCCTTCACCACCGCGGCCTTCGCCGAGCCGCTGTCGGTGGCCCTGCACGCGGTGGCGCGGGCGGGAACGCTGTTCGGGCGCAACGTCCTGATCACCGGCGCCGGCCCGATCGGGCAGCTGGTGCTGCTCTGCGTGCGCCGGGCCGGAGCGGCGCGCGCGGTCGTCACCGACGTCGTCGACCAGCCGCTGGCGACCGCCCGGACGCTCGGCGCCGACGCCGCGATCAATGTCGGCGCGCGCGCCGGCGATCTGCGCGACTACGCCGCCGCACTGGACGGCTTCGACGTCGTCTTCGAGTGCGCCGGCAACCACCATGCGCTGCGCAGCGCCTTCGAGGCCGCGGGCCCAGGGGCCGTGATCGTCCAGGTCGGCATCCTGCCCGCCGGCGACATTCCCGTGCTGGCCCATATCGCCATGGGCCGCGAGCTGGACTGGCGCAGCAGCTTCCGCTTCTGCGACGAGTTCGGACAGGCGGTCGACGCCCTCGACCGCGGCCTGATCGACGTCGCGCCCCTGCTGACCGCCGCGATCCCGGCGACCGACGCGGCCACGGCCTTCGACCTGGCCCGCGATCGGTCCCGCAGCCTCAAGGTCCAGATCACCTTCTGACGGTCCGCGGCGGCCGGCGTCCCAGGGGGACCGTACCGGTCCCACGCGAGGTTGCGAGTCCGGGAGGGGACTGTTAGAACCCGCCCGCTCGCGGCGGGGGGACCGTCCCGGGCGATCCCCCGAGCGACGGCACGCGACGCGGAAATCCGATGAAGATCCTGGCCTGCAATTCGAACCGCCCGCTCGCCGAGGCGATCAGCGCGACGCTGAACCTGCCCCTGACCAAGGCGTCGGTGCGGCGGTTCAGCGACATGGAGGTCTTCGTCGAGATCCTGGAAAACGTGCGCGGCGAAGACGTGTTCGTGATCCAGTCGACCTCCTACCCGGCCAACGACCATCTGATGGAGACGCTGGTCGCGCTCGACGCGCTGCGTCGCGGCTCGGCGCGCCGGATCACCGCGGTCATCCCCTATTACGGCTACGCCCGCCAGGACCGTAAATCCGGCCCCCGGACGCCGATCTCGGCCAAGCTGGTCGCCAACCTGATCACGGTCGCCGGGGCCGACCGGGTGGTGACGCTCGACCTGCATGCCGGGCAGATCCAGGGTTTCTTCGACATCCCGACCGACAATCTGTTCGCCGCGCCGGTGTTCGTGAAGGACATCCAGCAGAACTTCACCGAACGCGGCCACGACCTGGTGATCGTGTCCCCCGATGTCGGCGGCGTCGTGCGGGCGCGGGCGATCGCCAAGCGGCTGGAAGCGGACCTGGCGATCATCGACAAGCGCCGCGAACGCGCGGGCGTGTCCGAGGTCATGAACATCATCGGCGACGTCGATGGCCGCACCTGCATCCTGGTCGACGACATCGTCGATTCCGCCGGCACGCTGTGCAACGCCGCCGAGGCGCTGAAGAAGGCCGGCGCGAAGTCGGTGTCGGCCTATGTCACCCACGGCGTGCTGTCGGGCGGCGCCGTCGCGCGCGTCACCTCCTCGCCGCTGCAGTCGCTGGTGACCACCGATTCGATCCAGGCGACCGAGGCCGTGCGCCTCGCCCAGAACATCCGACAGTTGACCATCGCGCCGCTCATGGCGGAAGCGATCAAGCGCATCAGCGAGGAGCGCTCGGTCTCCTCCCTGTTCGACTGACCACCGAGCGCCACCGGATCGGCGACGGCACCCTTGGAGGCCGGCGCGGATCCTGACCATCGAACGGAGTTGACCATGGTCGAAACAGTGAAGATCGCGGCCCAGCCGCGCGATCGGGCCGGCAAGGGGGCCGCCCGCGCCGTCCGTCGTTCGGGCCGCGTGCCCGGCGTCGTCTACGGCGACGGCCAGTCCCCGGACCTGATCTCGCTCGATCCGCGCGACGTCGAGCGCGAGATGCGCAAGACCGGCTTCTATACCCGGCTCTTCGAACTCGAGATCGGCGGCCGCGGCGTTCGGGCGCTGGCCCGCGACGTGCAGTTGCATCCGGTGACGGACAAGGCCGAGCATGTCGATTTCATGCGCGTCTCGGACACCACGCGCATCCGCGTCGCCGTTCCCGTCCGCTTCCTGAACGCCGACAAGGCGCCGGGAATCAAGCGCGGCGGCGTGCTGAACGTGGTCGCCCACGACATCGAGGTCTATTGCTCGATCACCACCATCCCCAAGACGATCGAGGTCGATCTCGCCGGGTTGGACATCAACGATTCCGTCCATATCGGCTCGATCAACCTGCCTGAAGGGGTCCGCCCGACCATCGGCGGCGACTTCACGGTCGCGGCGATCGGCGCCCCGACGGTCATGCGCTCCGACGAGGAGGCGGCCGAGGCGGCGGCGAAGGCGGCAGCGGCGGCGGCCTCCGCGGCGGCTGCCGCCCCGGCGGGCGGCGACGCGGCGAAGGGCGGCGCCAAGCCCGCGGCCGGGGCCAAGCCCGCCGCGGCGGCGAAGAAGTAACCCGGCGGACGGCCGGAGGCCGGGATGCGGCTCCTGGTGGGGCTCGGCAATCCCGGCCTCGAACACGCGCGCCAGCGCCACAACATCGGCTTCATGGCCGTGGAGGCGATCCATCGCCTCCACGGCCGGGGACCCTGGCGCGCGCGTTTCGACGGTCTGGCAGCCGCAGGCACGATCGCCGGCATCCAGGTCGTGCTGCTCAAGCCAGCGACCTACATGAACGATTCCGGCCGCGCGGTGCAGCAGGCGCTGCGGTTCCACAAGCTAGATCCCGGCGCCATGATCGTTCTGCACGACGAACTCGATCTTGAGCCGGGACGGATCCGGGTGAAGGTCGGCGGCGGGCATGGCGGCCATAACGGGCTGCGCTCCATCGACCAGCATGCCGGTCAGGCCTATTGGCGCGTCAGGCTGG
>JBIKLI010000319.1:0-5045 GCA_044359885.1 Alphaproteobacteria bacterium
GGACGGCCCGATCAAGCCCCGGCGCGATGGCCTGACGGTTCAGAGCAGCCGGACCAGCGCCGCGGTGAGCGCGACCGCGCCGGCCATCATGGTCCCCAGCTTCACCGTCATCCGCAGCTCCAGCCGCTCCACGTCGCGCCGCATCCCCGCGATGTCCAGGGCGACCTCGTGGCGCAGAGCGGCCGCGTCGCCCTTCGCCTCCTGGCGCTGAGCGGCGATTTCGGCCCTTACCTCCTGGCGGAAGGCCGCGAAAGCCCCGTTCAATTCCTGCCGCAGCATCGCAAGGTCGTTCTTCGTCGCGAGCTGGGCGACCAGATCGCCCATCGCCTCGGCGGTCGCGGCGGCCGCCCCCGCGGCCTGAGACGGGGAAAGCCCGGCCTCGGTCAGGCGCTGGGAAAAGCGGAGCGTATCGAAGGCCACGGTCATGCTCCGGAGAATGCACGCGGCCAGGACATGACCCGACGATGCGAAAGACGGTCCGGCTTGTGCCGGAAGAAGGATGGCCGCTGCCGGCGAAGGGATCAAGTCCGCCCGGGCAACCCGCCGTCAGATGCGCCGGCTGGTCCCGGCGTCGAAGACATGAATCGCCTCGGGGGGCAGGCGCAGGGTCAGCCGGTCGCGCTCGCGGACCTTGGTCGTGCCGGGCAGTCGCAATGTCAGCGGCCCGCCATCGGCCAGTCGCGCATGCACCAGCGTGTCGGCACCCAGCGCCTCCACCAGGTCGACGGCGACCTCGGCATCGCCGGGGCCGCTCGCCAGCTCGACATGCTCCGGGCGCACGCCCCAGACGATCTCGCGCGACTCGGCGAGGCCGGCGCTGGCCGGCGGCAGAGGCAGCAGGGCAGCGCCCGAGCGGGCGCGTCCCCCCTCGATCCGCGCGCGCAGCAGGTTCATCGCGGGCGCGCCGATGAAGCCCGCGACGAAGACGCTGGCGGGGCGCTCGTAGACCTCCAGCGGCGCGCCGATCTGCTCGGCGTTGCCGGCGTTCATGACGATCAGCCTGTCGGCAAGCGTCATCGCCTCGACCTGGTCGTGGGTGACGTAGATCGAGGTGGTGCGGATGCTCTGGTGCAGCCGCTTGATCTCGATGCGCATCTGGACCCGCAGCTTGGCGTCGAGATTGGACAGGGGCTCGTCGAACAGGAACACCTGCGGATCGCGCACGATCGCGCGGCCCATGGCGACGCGCTGGCGCTGGCCGCCGGAGAGCTGGCGCGGCTTGCGCGCAAGCAGCGGGGCGAGCTCCAGGATGCGCGCCGCCTCCTGGACGCGGCGCTCGATCTCCGGCTTGGGCGTGCCCCGCACGCGCAGGCCATAGGCCATGTTGTCGTAGACGCTGAGATGCGGATAGAGCGCGTAGTTCTGGAACACCATGGCGATGTTCCGGTCCTTGGGCTCGACATCGTTGACGACGCGCCCGGCGATCGAAATGTCGCCGGCGCTCTGCGTCTCCAGCCCGGCGACGATGCGCAGCAATGTCGACTTGCCGCAGCCAGACGGCCCCAGCAGCACCATGAATTCGCCGTCGGCGATCGCGGCGTCGATGCCGTGCAGCACGGCGACGTCGCCGAACGACTTGCGGATCCCCGCGATCTTCACCTCGGCCATCTCGGCCCTCTCATTTCTCGGTATCCACGAGGCCCTTGACGAACCAGCGCTGCATGAAGACGACGACCAGGACCGGCGGCAGCATGGCGAAGATCGTCGTCGCCATGATCAGGTTCCAGTCGTTCTGGACCTCGCCGGTGCCGATCATCTTGGTGATGCCGATGATGATCGTCTCCATCGACTTCGACTTCGTGATCAGCAGCGGCCAGAGATACTGGTTCCAGCCGTAGATGAACAGGATGACCGCCAGCGCCGCGATGTTGGTCCGCGACAGCGGCAGCACCGTGTCCCAGAAGAAGCGCAACGGGCCGGCGCCGTCGATCTTCGAGGCCTCGACCAGCTCGTCGGGAATGGTGAGGAAGAACTGCCGGAACAGCAGCGTCGCGGTGGCCGACGCGATCAGCGGCACGGTCAGCCCGGCGAAGCTGTCGAACATGCCCAGGTTCACGATCACTTCGTAGGTCGGGATGATCCGCACCTCGACCGGCAGCATCAGCGTCACGAAGATCATCCAGAAGAAGACCATCCGCAGCGGGAAGCTGAAGAAGACCACCGCATAGGCCGACAGCAGCGAGATCGCGATCTTGCCGAAGCAGATGACGAGCGCCATGACCAGCGAGTTGAACATCAGCGTGGCGACCGGCGTGCTGCGGATACGCGTGCCCTCGCCCGAGCTCCAGACCGTCCAGTAGTTCTCGGCCGCCAGCGGGCCGGGGAACAGCGGCATCTGGCCGCGGCCGATCGTGCTCGCGTCCCAGGTCGAGCCGATGACGGCGAAATAGATGGGGAAGGCGAAGATCGCGACGCCCAGCACCAGCACGAGATGCGGCAGGAAGTCGGTGCGGCGGCGCGACGATGCCATCAGTAATGGACCTTCCGCTCGATGTAGCGGAACTGGATCGCGGTGAGCGCGATCACGATCGCCATCAGGATCACCGACTGGGCCGCTGAATGGCCGAGATTGAGATTGGCGTTGCCGTCGACATAGACGCGGTAGATCAGCGTCACGGTCGAGGTGCCCGGCCCGCCCTTGGTCAGCGCGTCGATCGTCCCGAACGTGTCGAAGAAGGCGTAGACGACGTTGACCACCAGCAGGAAGAAGGTCGTCGGCGACAGCAGCGGGAAGACCACGGTCCAGAATCGCCGCGTCGACGAGGCGCCGTCGATGGCGGCGGCCTCGAGCACGGATTTCGGGATCGACTGCAGCCCGGCCAGGAAGAACAGGAAGTTGTAGCTGACCTGCTTCCAGGCCGAGGCGAAGATCACGAGCCCCAGCGCCTGCTCGCCGTCGAGATGGTAGTTCCAGACGAGGCCGGCGGCGTTGAGCGCGCGGCCGAGCACGCCGATCGACGGATGGAAGATGAACAGCCACAGCACCGCGGCGACGGCGGGCGCCACCGCATAGGGCCAGATCAGCAGCGTCTTGTAGGTGGTGGCGCCGCGGATATGCCGGTCGGCCATGGCCGCGAAGAGCAGCGCCGGCCCCATCGCCAGCACCGTGACGCTGATGGAAAAGATCGCGGTGACGCGGATGGCGCCGACGTAGTTGGGGTCCGACAGCACGGCCTGGAAATTCTCCAGGCCGACGAATTGCTGCCGCATGCCGAAGGGATCCTGCAGCAGCGTCGACTGGTGGATCGCCTGCGCGGCCGGCCAGAAGAAGAAGACGAGCGTGACCGCGATCTGCGGCGCCAGCAGCAGATAGGGCAGGAGCTTGTTGTCGAAGATGACCCGGCGGCGCATGACGCGGCTGGCCCGCGAAGCGAAAGGCCGCCGGCACCCGGTCGGGATGCCGGCGGCCCTTGCGTCCCCGTCAGCGATTGGCCCGTTCGAAGTCGCGCAGGATCTGGTTGCCGCGCTGGACGGCGGCGTCGAGCGCCTGCTGGGCGGTGATCTGGCCCTGCAGCGCGCGCTCGATCTCTTCCTGCATCACGACGCGGATCTGCGGCATGTTGCCAAGCCGCAGGCCCATCGTGTTCGGCGTCGTGTCGCCGCGCTCCAGCATCTGGCGCACCGGGATGTCGGCGCCCGGGTTCTGCTGGTAGTAGCCGGTGGCACGCACCTGTTCGAAGGCGGTCCTGCGCACCGGCAGGAAGCCGGTGTCGGTGTGCCACTTGGCGGCCACGGCCGGCTGGCTCATGAAGCGGTAGAACTCCGCGATGCCCTGGAACTCGTCCTTCGAGCGCGGCTGGTTGGGGCCCTTCTGCATCGTCCAGAAGCTGGCGCCGCCGATGATCGAGTTGCGCGGCGTGGCGATCGCGTCCTCGTAATGCGGCAGGAAGGCGAAGCCGACATTGGCCGCACCGCCCGGCACCTCGCGCAGCGCGCGGGCGCGGAAGCCCGACGAGGCGTGGATGATGGCGCATTCGCCCGAGGCGAAGAGCGCATCGCCCGCGCCGTCGCGCCCACCGTACTTGAACGACCCCTCCTTGGTCATGTCGATCAGGGTCTGCAGGTGGCGGACATGCAGCGGGCTGTTGATGCGCAGCTCGGTGTCCATGCCCTCGAGGCCATTGGCCTTGGTGGCCAGCGGCACGTTGTGCAGGGACGAGAACTGCTCGATCTGCGCCCAGGTCGGCCAGGCGGTGGTCAGGCCGCAGGGGGCGGCGTTGGTGGCGCGGATCTGCTGCGCGGCCTTGCGCGTCTCGGCCCAGGTCGTGGGCGGCTTCTCGGGATCGAGGCCGGCCTTGCGGAAGGCCTCCTTGTTGTAGAACGTGATCGTCGTCGACGAGTTGAAGGGCATCGACATGATGCGGCCGTCGACGAGGCTGTAATAGCCGCGCACGCCGGGCAGGTAGTCGTTGAAGTCGATCTGCACGCCGGTCTCGGCAAGCAGCTCGTGCAGCGGCTTCACCGCGCCGCGCGCGGCCATCATCGTCGCCGTGCCGACCTCGAACATCTGCACGATATGCGGCGAATTGCCGGCGCGGAAGGCCGCGATCGCCGCCACCATCGTCTCGGGATAGGCGCCCTTGAAGCTGGCATTGACCTGGTAGCGGGTCTGCGAGGCGTTGAAGTCGGCCGCGATCTGCTCGAGCATGCCGCCGAGCGGCTGGGTCAGGCCGTGCCAGAAATCGATCTGGACGCGGGCCTGGGCGCTGGCGCCGGCGGCGCCAAGGGCGATCGCGGCCGCCGTGGTGGCAAACATGACTGTACGTCTGAGCATCGGCATCCTCCCGGGGGTCAGGGTCATCGTACCGCTTCTTGCCGCGCGCCGTTTCAACGAGACGTCGCAGAGATGAAGCTTCCGTGACAGACCTGGGAGGCTAACACACGCCGCCGGTGCCGCAAGGCTGCGCCGCGGGGCCTTCGGGGTCTGGCCCCTGTTGAGGTCAGACCCGTGCGCCGGGTTGGGTGATCACGCGGCCGACGGCGTCGCGCCAGCCGGCGTAGCGTGCGGCGCAGATGGCCGCATCGGCGGCAGGCACGAAGCGGCG
>JBIKLI010000061.1:0-16600 GCA_044359885.1 Alphaproteobacteria bacterium
GGCATCATGCCCTCCCTGTCGCGGGTGCGCTCGGCATGGCGGTGGGGCTCTGGGCGATGTTCGGCCATGTCGTGCCCGAGGCGGTGGCGGGGCCCGTCCTCGGACTGTGCGGGGCACTGGTGATCGTTGCGATGGCGATGCCGTTCGCGAAACTGTGGCGGGGCCGGTGATCGGCGCGACCCCGTCGGTGCGGTCGGGGGACCGCGGCTTCGCTCCCGCCCGGGACTGGCGCGCGGGACCGGAGATCGGGCCCTGGTCGTGAACCCCGCTCTCGTCGCGACCAGCTACGCGCTGCTCACGGTCCTGATCACGGCCATCCAGAACATCGCGGTCCGGCTCGCCGCCGATGACGGCGCGCATTCGTTCCAGGTCGTCCTGTTCCGCAACCTTTTCGGTCTGCTGTCGGCGACAGCCATCATCCTGTGGACCGATCGGTCCTTGCCGCGCAGCGACCACGCCCTTCGCGTCGCGTTGTCCTGCGTCGTCCTGGTCGCGTCGATGGCCACCGGCTATTACGGCATCGCGGTGCTGCCCCTGAACGAATCGGCAGCGCTCGGGTTCGCGATGCCGCTCTTCGCAACGGTCGGTGCGGCTCTCTTCCTGGGGGAGACCGTCCGGGCCCGGCGCTGGACCGCTGTCATCCTCGGTTTCGGCGGTGTCCTGATCATCCTCAGGCCCGGGATGATCCCCTTCGAACTCGGGGCCGGCATGGTGCTGCTGTCCGCGATGCTGGGGGCGGCGCTCACGTTGATGTTCAAGCGCTTCGTCGCCCGGGAGCGGGCCATGACGCTGGTGTTCTACCAGTCGCTGTTCGCGACGCTGCTGTCAGTGCCCGCGGCAGCGATCGTCTGGGAGGCGCCGACCGGCTATGCCGCCGCGATGATGGTCGCGAACGGCGTCCTCGGCACGCTGGGCTGGATCACGTTCCTGCGGGCCTGCATGCTGACCGACGCCAGCGCGCTGATGCCGTTCGAGTTCCTCCGTCTGCCCGTGATCGCGGTTTTCGCCTTCCTGCTCTTCGGGGAGGTTCCCGATCGCTGGGTCTGGATCGGGGCCGCGGTGATCTTCGGCTCGACGCTCTACATCGCGCATCGCGAAGCCACCATCGCGCGCGCTGCCGCAGCGCGGTCCCCGGAAAGCGGCGAGCGGTAGAGGGCCCCCGGTATTCCAGGGAATGCAACTGGCAAGATACGGATATGCACGGTTCCCGACGCCGCGCCGTCGGGATGGCGCCCATCGGGGCGGTCCGAAGGCTCGCGACGAAGGATTGCTTGTCTGCGGCGCAAGTCCGCGGATCGAGTATAATGCGCCGCATGCCGACGGCCTGGCCAGGCGTCGGTGAGGCAGGGAGCCACCGAATGCTGAGCCGTCGCCATTTTCAACGTCATGGGGATCGCGGGCGGGGTCTCCCCGGCGCCGCGCGCCGCAGGGGTCAGGGCCATGCTTGAAGGCGGCACGGGTCCGGCCGACGCGCTCGCTGCCTGCGAGGCGTTGCGCGAGCGCATGATCGCCCAGTGGATGGATCTGAGCAGCATCGAGGACGTCGTGCGCGATCTCGCGCTGACGCTGGCGCCGACGGAACTGGCGATCGAGCGCCTCTCGCTTGCGACCGTGCCGGCCTATTCGACGCATGACGGCGTCCAGCATATCTGGGAGCGCAGCCGGCCAGACGAGATCCTGACCGTCCTGCGTCCAGCCGGGTTCCTGGACGATCCGGAGCATCTCGCGAGCCCGCTGCACGCGGTGATGAGCAGCGGTGCGACGCTGCGCGCGCGGCTCTGCGAGGGCGAGGGCACGAAGCGTTTCGCCTTCCTCGCCGATCTCGAAAGGCGTGGCGCCACCGACTATCTGGCGGCGCCCCTGCCCGGGCGCCGAGCCACCGTCCATGTCGTTTCGGTGACGACGCGGCGTGCAGGCGGCTGGACCAGTGCGGCGTTGCAGGCGCTGGAGCGTCTGCTGCCGGTCCTGGGGATGATGGTCGAGGTCTGGGAATGCGCGCGCCTGATCGACACGGCGGCGACCGACGCGCTGACCAAGGTGGCCAGCCGGCGTGCCTTCGAGGCGGCGTTTCGTCAGGCCTGGTCGACCTGCGCGCGCGCCGCGACGCCGATCAGCGTGGTCTGCTTCGATATCGATCATTTCAAGTCCTTCAACGATACCTATGGCCATGTCGCCGGCGACCGCTGTCTGGCGCGCGTCGCGGCGGCGGCCAGCGAATGCGCCAATCGCGGCGGCGACCTGCTCGCGCGGCTCGGCGGCGAGGAATTCTCGCTGCTGCTTCCGGCTTCGCCTGCCGATGGCGCGCGGGTGGTCGGCGAGCGGGTCCGCGCGGCTGTCGCGGGGCTTGCCATTCCGCATGCCGGATCCCCGACCGCTCCGCATGTCACGGTCAGCGTCGGTGCGGCGACGCTGCTGCCCGACGCCACCGGGCCTGGAACGCGCCTGCTCGAACTCGGCGACGCGGCGCTCTATCGCGCGAAGCAGGGCGGCCGCGACCGCGTCGCGAGCGCGTGAGCGAGAGCGCGCGAGCGCGCGCTGGCGCCGGCGCACGGCCAATTTCACTTGCGGCCTTGCGGTGGCTCTCGCTCTGTTCGCGGCGACCCTGTGGTTCGCGCGGCAGCGATTCGAGGCCAACGTCATCGACGTGACCCAGACCGCGAATGCGTCGATCACCCAGGCGTTCATCGACGAAAACTGGGGGGCTGTCCGAGATCTCCTGCCGAAGGAGCCGCTGACCGATCCCTCCGGGATCCGTGCCAGCGCCGACAACGCGCGGATCGGCGGGATCGTACGGGACTTCAGCTGCGGTCAGGATGTTCTGAAGGTCAAGATCTACAACGTCGCGGGCCGGGTGGTGTAATCGAGCGAGGCGGCCCGGATCGGCGACGACGCGTGGACGAACAGCGACTTCCGCTCGGCGCTGGCGGGCAGGCCCGACAGCCAGTTCACGTTCCGCGGCCGCTGCGACGCGATGGATGGGCATGTCTTCGATCGCGATCTGATCGCCAGCTACATCCCGGTCCGCTATGCCGGCAATCTGGACGCCGTCGTGGAACTCTACGCGGACCGGACCTTCGCGATCGCCGGCTTCCGCGACGCCCTGATCGCGCTGTCGCTGATCCTGGCGCCTCCGTATCCGGGCCTCTATGCGATCGTCATGGCGATCGCGGTCCGGTACGACCGCCTGCGCGATCAGCGTCAGGCGCATCTGCAGGAAATCGCCGCCGGCGAGGAGCGCGCAAATCGCGCGAAGACCGGGTTCCTGACGCATATGAGCCACGAGCTGCGCACGCCCCTGAACGCGATTCTCGGACACGCCCAGTTGCTGGGGGCCGAATTCGGCGCTGGCGGCACCAGCGCCGGCGACCGTGTCGCCGTGCGCGAGCATGTCGACCGCATCATGGCCGCGGGCTGGCATCTCCTGGGTCTCATCGAGGAGGTCGTCGACCTGACGAAGATCGAGGCCGGGGCGGCGCCTCTCGACCGGGTCCCGATCGCCGTGCATCGGTTCCTCGAGGATTGTCTCGCGCAGCTCGACGCGATGGCCGCAGCGGCCAAGATCCGGCTGCATGCACCCGTCGCCGCGCAGGGGGCCGAGTGGATCGCGGCTGACCCGCTGAAGCTGCGTCAGGTGCTGCTCAACCTGATCAGCAACGCCATCAAGTGCGACGTCGACGGTTGCGAGGTCGCCATCGTCGCGAATCGCTCGGACGATCGCATCCGGCTCGAGGCGCGGGATACGGGACGGGGAATGACGCCCGAGCAGATCGACCGTCTGTTTCAGCCGTTCACGCGTTTCGCCCGTCGCGGCGAAGTGATCCAGGGATCGGGTGTCGGGCTCGCGCTGTCCTAGCGTCTGGTCGAGGCGATGTCCGGCAGGCTTCTGGTGACCAGCGTGCCATCGAAAGGCAGCGTCTTCATCGTCGAGCTCGATGCGTCCTCTCCGGACGCGCCCGCGGCACCGGGTGATCCGGCCGCCGGTCCCAGCCTGGTCCAGGCGGCTGGGCCGTCCGTGCCCGATCGCGTTGGTGACGACGCGACGGCCCGTTCGCGTGTTCTGCATCGAGGACACCAAGACCAATCTCGAGATCCTGCGGCTCTACCTTGCCCGCCCGCAAGGGTACGAGGCGTTGGGGGCAGAGGATGGCGAGCGCGGTCTCGAGATCGCATGTCGCGAATGCCCCGGCGTGATCCTGCTGGACATCAATCTTCCCGGCATGGACGGCATCGAGGTCAAGGCCAGGCTGGCGGCAGACCCGCGCGCCGCGGCGATCCCTGTGTTCGCCTTGTCCGCCGGCGCGGTGAAGACCGACATCGATCGGGCGCTGGGTGCAGGCTTCGTCGAGTAGCTGACCAAGCCTCTGCGCCTGCCGCGTCTCACCGAAACCCTGGACCGCTTCGTCACCCGGTCCAGCTGACGCGGAAACATGGGCTGGGGCAGGTCGCCGCGACGCCGGCCGCCTTCCGTGGCGCAGCCCCTCGCTGGCGCGGATGCGAAATCGGGACCTGCACGTCGCCGCGTCGAACGACGCTGGGCCGGAGGCGGAGCGCCGCGGGTCGCCCCGGGGATCGCGATCTGTCACCCGTACCGTTGCGCCGGATGCCCCCATCGTCCGGCCGGCTAAGCGATCTCGACCCCATCCTCCGCCGCCGTCTCGACCAGCCAGTCGAGGAAGGTCGCGGCGAGGGTCGAGAAGACGGTGAGTTCGTAGGCGGGCGCGGCGTCGGTCTGATGGATCAGGCAGTTGATGTGACCCAGCATCGTCGTCGTGGCGCGGCCGGGGCCGAAGACCCGCGGGTGGAGGTCGAGCCGGCATCCGCGCGCCAGGATCTGTCTCGCCCGCGTGCCGGTGATGCCGAGCGTGGTGCGACCGTGGGACTGGTCATCGATGGCGGCGAGGCCGGCGCAGATGGCGGCGATCCGCGCCGCCAGCACGCCCTCGCCGGCGCGCGGTGCGTGGAGATACCAGCCGCCGGCCTGGATCCAGATGGCGGTGACGCCGCCGCCCGCCGTGGCGCGGCCCGCGACGGGCAGTTCCAGCGCCAGATCCCGGCGCAGCGCCTCGGCGAGATCGCCGTCGCGGCCGCGACGGACCATGACCTGGACGATCTCGCGCGCGGGCAGCGCGATGCGCAGCGGCGCCGGGCTGTCCATGGGGCCATGACGTCCGGCACGCGCGAAGCCGGCCAGCGGGTGGAGGGGCTCAGGAGCGGACACGCAGGTTCTCCGGGTCGTACATGTGCGGGCTGACGATCCTGACCTCGGTCTCCTCGCCCATCAGCGGATTGGCGGCGAGCATCGTCGTGCCGATGCGCGCCTCGCTCTCGCGCAGCATCGCGAGGCCGATCCAGCCCTCGGGTTCGACGACGGATTGCGTCACGCTGGTGACCCAACCCTGGCTCAGCCGGCGGTCGCTGCCGAGGGCGCGGTCGCGCGCGATCAGATGCGCACCGGCACGGAACTGCCGCGCCGGATCGACGCCGCGCAGCCCGACCAGGCGCGGGCGCGCGGGATCAAGCAGGCCGGGGCGCTGCGCCATCGTCCGGCCGATGAAATCGCCCTTCTTCTTCATCATGCGGCCGAGGCCCAGATCATGCGCGGTGGTCTGGCCGTTCAACTCGGGGCCTGCGACATGGCCCTTCTCGATCCGAAGCAGGCCCAGCGCCTCGAGACCATAGGGCTCGATGCCGTGTGGCGCACCCGCCGCCATCGCCGCCTGCCAGACGCGCGCGGCATGGCCTGCGGGCATCGCGATCTCGTAGGCGAGTTCGCCGGAGAAGGAGATCCGGAACAGTCGCGCCGGCACGTCGGCGACACGGCAGTCTCCGACCGCCATGAACGGGAAGGCGTCGTTGGACACGTCCAGCCCCTCGACGATCGCGCCGACGACGTCGCGCGCGCGCGGCCCCGCGATCGCGATCGCCGCCCACTGGTCGGTGACGCTGGCGAGGCTGACATCGAGTTCGGGCCAGACCGTGGTCAGGTGAAATTCCAGATGCTGCATCACCGGCCCGGCCTGGGCGGTCGTGGTCGTCACGAAGAAGCGGTCGGGTCCGATGCGGCTGGTGGTGCCGTCGTCGAAGACCATCCCGTCCTCGCGCAGCATCAGGCCGTAGCGCGCGCGGCCGACCGGCAGGGTGGTGAAGGTGTTGGCGTAGACGCGGTCGAGGAACGTGGCCGCATCCGGCCCCTCGACCGCGATCTTGCCCAGCGTCGAGACATCGCAGATGCCCACCCGTTCCCGGACCGCGCGGGCTTCGCGCCGGATGCTGGCCCAGAGATCGGCGTCGCCGTCCTTGGGGTACCAGGCCGGGCGCTTCCAGATCCCGGCATCCATCCACACCGCGCCGGCCGCCGCGTGCATCGCATGCAGCGCCGTCCGGCGCGTCGGCTGGAAATGCGCGCCGACCGCGTCGCCCGCCATGGTTCCCCAGGTCAGCGGCGTCGCGTAGGGACGAAAGCGCGGCAGCCCGACCTGCTCCAGCCTTTCGCCGCGCGCCGTGGCGAGAACCGCGGCGCCGACGATGCCGCCGGTCTTGCCCTGGTCGGTACCCATGGCATGGGTCGTGTAGCGCTTGGCGTGTTCGACATGCGAAAACCCCTCGCGATGCGCGAGGCGGATGTCGTCGGCGGTGACGTCGTCCTGGATGTCGACGAAGGCCTTGTGGCCCTTGATCTCGTAGAGCGGCAGCGGCCGGTGGTCGGCGGCGGGCGCGTCGGGCAGCGCGAAATCCGCGCCTGGCGCGAAACCCGCCTGCCCGGCGGCGGCACGCCCGGCCGCGGCCCCGTCGGCAGCTGCCGGACCGATCCCATGGACGCCGCGACAGGCGCCGGCGCTGCGCTCGCGCTGGACGGGGGCGCCAGGCAGGAAGGCCTGCAAGCCCTCGTCCCAAGCGAGCGGCGCGCCGGACATGGAGGCGAGATGCACGGCCGGATTCCAGCCGCCGGAGATCATCAGCAGGTCGGCGGGGCAGGGAAAGCCGCGGCCGGTGCCGTCGACGGCGCGGATCTCTATCGTGTGCAGCGCGCTGCGTCCGGCGGTCCCCGAGACGACGCTGCCGGCGCGGACGTCGAAGCCGGCGGCCCGGGCCTTCTGCATCGCCGGGCTGTCGGGGCGCGGATCGACGATCGCGGAGATGCCGACCCCCGCTTCGGCGAGCGCGAAGACGCTGTCATAGGCGCCGTCATGGGTGGCGAAGAGCGCCGCGGTCTCGCCTGCACGCACGCCATGGCGCCGTGCATAGCTGTGCGCCGCGCCCGCAAGCATGACGCCTGGCCGGTCGTTGCCGGGAAAGGCGATGAGGCGCTCGTGGGCGCCGGTCGCCAGCACGACCTCCTTCGCGCGGATGGTCCAGAAGCGCTGGCGCGGCGTGTGCGGCGGTGGCTCTGGCAGGTGATCGGCGATCCGCTCGGCCGCGCCGAGGATACCGTGGTCGTAGAACCCGAAGACGGTGGTCCGCCGCAGGATGCGGACCTCGGGAATCGCGTCGAGGGCCGCGAGCATGCCGAGGCGCCAGGGCTCCAGGCGGGGCTCGGCGAGCAGACCCCCGCCAGGCAGGAAGTCCTGCTCCGCCAGGATGACCCGCGCCCCCGTCGCGCCGGCGGCGCGCGCCGCGGCGAGACCGGCGGCCCCCGAACCGACGACCAGCACGTCGCAATGCGCATGCATCGTGCCGTAATGATCGGGATCCGGCTCGCCCGACGCGCGGCCAAGGCCCGCGGCGCGGCGGATCAGCGGTTCGTAGACGCGTTCCCAGAACGCGGCCGGCCACATGAAGGTCTTGTAGTAGAAGCCGGCACCCAGCCAGGGGGCCAGCAGGCCGTTGACGGCCATCCAGTCGAAGGCGAGCGATCCCATGCGGTTCTGGCTCGACGCCGCCAGCCCATCGAAGAGTTCGATCACCGTGGCGCGCGTGTTCGGTTCGCGGCGCGCCCCCTCGCGCAGTTCGACCAGCGCATTGGGTTCTTCGACGCCGGCCGAGAAGATGCCGCGCGGGCGATGATACTTGAACGACCGGCCGACCAGACGCACGCCGTTGGCGAGCAGCGCCGAGGCGAGCGTGTCGCCCGGATGTCCGTCATAGGATTTGCCGTCGAAGCGGAACGCGAGGCGGCGCGCGCGGTCGACATGGCCGCCGGCGGCGAGGCGATGGCGCTGGGTCATGCGGGGCCGGCCTCGAGTGTCTGCCCCGCGAGCGCGACGCCGTCGATCGCGTTGGTCATGGTATGGCGGCGGATCTTCAACACCGCGCGGCAGCCGGCGGAATGCAGCCACCATTCGACGGTCCACCCACGCGCGTTGCGGCGCAGATGGAGATAGTCGTCCCAGGCATCGATCCCGGCCTCGGGGCCGGGACGCGTCACGCTGGCGTCGCCGCGATAGGTGAATTCGATCTCGTCGCGCGGACCGCAATGGGGGCAGGGGATCAGCATCTCAATGCATCCAGTGGAAGGGACCGTTGCCGCGCTCGTCGATCATCCGGCCCTCGCGGAAGCGCTCGAGCGTGAAGGCGGCGTTGAGGCGATGCGGTTCGTCCTTCGCGATCGTCCAGGCGTGGCACCAGCCCGAACCCGGCGTCGCCTTGAAGCCGCCATAGCACCAGCCGGCGGTCATGTAGAGCCCGCGCACCGGCGTCCTGCAGATGAAGGGCGAGCCGTCCGGGGACATGTCCATGATGCCGGCCCAGGAGCGAAGGCCGCGCAGCCGGCCCAGGGCCGGAATCATGCTGACGCCGGCGGCGTAGACATGCTCGGCCTCGCGCAGCGTGCCTCGCTGGCCGTAGCTGGGATAGCCGTCGAGTCCGCCGCCGAAGACCAGCCCGCCCTTGTCGGATTGCGAGATGTAGAAATGCCCGGCGCCGAAGGTGACGACGCAGTCGATGATCGGTTTCAGCCCCTCGCTGACGAAGGCCTGCAGCAGGTGCGATTCGATCGGCACCCGGAACCCCGCCATTTCGGTCAGCAGGCTCGTGCTGCCGGCGACCGCCAGCCCGACCTTGGGGGCGCGGATTTCGCCGCGCGAGGTGCGCACGCCCTTTATCGCGCCGCCCTCCACGATCATCCCCGCGACCTCGCAATGCTCGATGATGTCGACGCCACGGGCGTCGGCGGCATGGGCGAAGCCCCACGCGACAGCGTCGTGGCGCGCGGTGCCGCCGCGGCGCTGCAGCAAGCCGCCCATCACCGGAAACCGGCCGTTGTCGAGATCGACCAGCGGGCACATCGCCTTGACGCCGGCCCGGTCGAGGATCTCGGAATCGACTCCGTTGAGGCGCATGGAATTGCCGCGCCGGATGGCGGCGTTGCGCTGGGCGTCGTTGTGGAACAGGTTCATCACCCCGCGCTGGCTCATCATGACGTTGTAGTTCAGCGACTGCTCCAGACCTTCCCAGAGCTGGAGCGAGTGCTCGTAGAAATTGTTGTTCTCCGGCAGCAGATAGTTGGATCGCACGATGGTCGTGTTGCGACCGGTGTTGCCGAGCCCGATCGGCCCTTTTTCGATCACCGCCACGTTGGTGATGCCGTGGATCTCGGCGAGGTAGAAGGCCGTGGCAAGGCCGTGCCCGCCGCCACCGACCACGATGACGTCGTAGGACGGCTTCGGCGCCGGCTTGCGCCAGGCCGGCCGCCAGCCGGCATTGCCCCGCAGCCCTTCGGAGAAGATCCGGAAACCGGAATAACCCGCCATCGCCACCGCCGCTCGCTTCGAAAGCCGCACTCTAGGTGCCGCCGCGCGCGCGGCGCAAGGCGCGCCGCCTATCGCGCGAGCCTGAAGCCGGACTGGCGAAGGAAATCTTCGAATGCCGGGCGCCAGGCGGCCGGATTTCGGGTGAAGCTCGAATGTCCGTCCTCCCCATGGGCGGGCAGCGCGACGAACCGGCCCTTGCCGCCGGCCCGCAGGAAGGCTTCGAACCAGTCCCGCGGCAGCCGCTCGCCGAAATAGCGGTCGTTCGGCGCATAGAGCCACAACGTCGGCATCCGCGCGGTGGCGCCGTAGGCGGCGAAGAGCTGGGTCAGCTCCTGGGGCGCGCAGGGCTGCCCGGGATGCGTCTCGGGACGGCCGCCGCCGCCGCCCGCAAAGTTGACGGCCGCGCGCACCCCCGGGAGCGGATCGGCGGCGATGGCGATGGCGGTCGTCCCGCCGAAGGACTGGCCCATGACCAGCCCCATCGCGGCATCGATGTCGGGACGGCCCCGCGCGTAGGCGACGACGGCGCGGGTCTGCTGCGCGGCGGCATCGTAGCCGGGACGATAGCGCTTGGCGCGGCACTCGCCGGTGTGTTCCAGGTCCGGGCCCCCCGCGATCCCATAGCCGATGCGCGTGGGCACGAACACCGTGAAGCCGAGCGTCACCAGATAGCGGCTGTTCGCGGTGTAGCGTACCTGCCCCATCGCGGCGTTCGTCGTCGCGGAGGCCGCCCGGCCATGGCCCAGGACCACGAACGGCGCCCGGGCGCGGGCATCGTCGCGGAACACCATGACCGGCAGGTCGCGGCGGACCTCGCCACGCCCCTCATGCATGACCGTGACCGGGACATGCACCAGTTCCTCGACGATCGCCGCCCCGGCGCCGGCCGACATCGCGAGGCACAGGGCGCCGAGCGCCGCGCCGGCGAGGCGCGCGATCGTGTCGCGGGGGCGTATGAGCCGTCCGGCGGCGGTCATCGCGTGGCGCTCTCACACCCTTGCCAGCGACAGCAGTTCGGCGGCGAGCGCGATGGCGACGGCGCGCGGGTGCTTGGTGTCGAGGCCGGGGATGCCGATGGGACAGCGCAGCTTCGCAGGGTCGAGGCCGCGCTGCGCCAGCCGGGCGCGGAAGCGCGCGGCCTTGGTCTCGCTGCCGATGACGCCGACATACCCGAACGCGCCGCGCGCGATCGCGGCGGCGGCGATCGCCAGATCGAGATCGTGGCCGTGGGTCATGATCACGACCGCGCTGCCGGGGGCGAGATCGGCGACCTCGTCCTGCGGCGGATCGGCATGGATGGCGCGCATGCCCGGCGGCAGCGACGGCGGGAAGGCGTCGGCGCGCGAGTCGATCCAGTCCACCGCCACCGGCAGCCCGGCCAGGACCTCGATCACCGCGCGGCCGACATGGCCGGCCCCGAACAGCGCGATGCGCAGCGCCGCGCCGCCGAAGGGCTCGAGAAGCAGCGTCACCTCGCCGCCGCAGCACTGGCCGAGCGCCGGACCCAGCGCGATGCGTTCGAGCACCGGCTGGGTGACGCCGGCCGCGATCAGCGCCGCGGCCCGCGCCAGCGCGCGATGCTCGAGCCTGCCGCCGCCGATCGTGCCGGCGAAGCCGCCGTCGCGGCGCACCAGCATCTTGGCGCCGGCCTCGCGCGGCGCGGAGCCGCGCGAGGCGGCGATCGTCACCAGCACGCAGGCCTCCCCGGCCGCGCGCGCTGCACCCAGCGCCGCAAGCCAGTCCAGCTGCCCCGGTGCCTCGGTCACGGGCGGTCCAGCAGCCCGCAGGCGCGCAGGATCGCCTCGGGCGTGGCCGGGGCGTCCAGGCGCACATGGCGCGTACCTGCCGCCGCGGCGCAGGCGTCCTTGATCGCGAGCCAGGCTGCGTTGGCAAGCATGAGCGGCGGCTCGCCGACGGCCTTCGAGCGATGGATGGTCGGCGCGGCGTTGTCGGCGCTGGACAGCAGCCGGACCCGGAAATCCGGCGGCAGATCTCGTGCGGTCGGGATCTTGTAGGTCGAGGGCGCATGGGTGCGCAGCCGCCCCTCGGCATCGAAAACCAGTTCCTCGCTGGTCAGCCAGCCGAGGCCCTGCACGAAGCCGCCTTCGACCTGACCGAGGTCGATCGCCGGGTTGATCGAGCGTCCGCAGTCATGCAGCAGATCGGCGCGCAGGATCCGGCTCTCGCCGGTCAGCGTATCGATCGCGGCCTCGCACAGCGCGGCACCGCAGGCGAAATAGAAGAACGGCTGCCCGGCATTGCGCGCACGGTCGTAGTGGATCCGCGGCGTGGCGTAGAATCCGGAATCCCAGAGCTGGACGCGCGCGCGATAGGCCTCGCTCGCCAGCTGCGCCAGATCGAAGGACCAGCCGGGACCGGTCACGCGGTCGTCCGCGAAGACGATGTCCGCCGCGGCCCCGCCATGGGTCGCGGCGGCGAAGGCGGCGAGGCGCGCGCGGATCTTGGCGCAGGCGTCGGCCGCCGCGGCGCCGTTGAGATCGGTGCCCGAGGAGGCAGCGGTCGCGGAGGTGTTCGGAACCTTGTCCGTCGCGGTGGCGGCCAGCCGGATGCGTCCTGTCCCGACGCCCAGCTCCGCGGCCACGATCTGCGCCACCTTTCGGTAGAGACCCTGGCCCATCTCGGTGCCGCCATGGTTCAGCAGCACCGACCCGTCGGTATAGAGATGGACCAGCGCGCCGGCCTGGTTGTAGGCGGTGGCGGTGAAGGAAATCCCGAACATCACCGGTGCGAAGCCCAGCCCGCGCTTGACGAAGCCGGGACCGCGATTGGCCGCGTCGATCGCCGCGCGCCGCGCCGCGTAGTCGGCGCCGGCCAGCAACTCGTCGACGATGCGTGGCAGCGTCATCTCCTCGATGCGCTGGCCGTAATGCGTGACGTCGCCGACGGACAGGAAGTTGCGTCGCCGGATCTCGACCGGGTCGAGCCCGAGTTCGCGGCCGATCGCGTCCATCATCTCTTCGGCCGCGAGCATGCCCTGCGGACCGCCGAAGCCGCGGAAGGCGGTGTTGGACTGGGTGTTGGTGCGGCAGGCAAGGCCGGTGATCGCGGCATCGGGCACCGCGTAGGCGTTGAGCGCGTGGAACATCGCGCGGTCGACGATCGCGGGCGACAGGTCCGCGTTGTGTCCGGCGCGCGCGGCCAGCTCCATCTCGACCGCGCGCAGCCGTCCGTCGGGATCGAAGCCGGCCTGCCAGCGCACGTGGAAATCGTGGCGCTTGCCGGTGACGATCATGTCCTCGTCGCGGTCGAGCCGCAGCTTGACCGGCCTTCCGGCGCGACGCGCCAGCACCGCGGCGATGGCCGCGAAGATCGCCGGCTGCGTCTCCTTGCCGCCGAATCCGCCGCCCATGCGCCGGACCTCGCAGACGATCGCGGCCTCCGGCAGGCCCAGCACGCGGGCCACCATCTTCTGCACCTCGCTGGGGTGCTGGGTCGAAGACAGGATGCGCATCCCGCCATCGTCCTGCGGCAGCGCCAGCGCCACCTGGCCCTCCAGATAGAAATGGTCCTGGCCGCCGATCGAGAGTTCCCCTGCCAGACGCAGCGGCGCTGCGGCCAGCGCCGACGCGACGTCGCCGCGCGCCATGCGGTTGGGCGGGCAGACATAGTCGCCCCGCGCCCGGGCGGTCGCGATGTCGAGCACGGCCGGCCGCTTGCGATACGTGGCGCGCACCGCCCGGGCGGCCGCGCGGGCCAGCTCGAGCGTCGGCGCCGCGACGGCGGCGATGGGCTGGCCGAGATACTCCGCTACGCCTGCCGCCAGGATCGGTTCCGGCCCGAAGATCGGACCGACGTCGTTGCGTCCGGGAATGTCGCCGGCGGTGATCGCCAGTCCCCGCGCGCCGAGCAATCCGCGCGCCGGGGTCAGGTCGATCGCGGCGATGTCCGCATGCGCCTCGTTCGACAGCGCCAGGGCGGCATGCAGAAGGCCCGGCGGTTCGGCAATGTCGTCGGTGTAGAGCGCGGTGCCGGCGACGTGCAGCGGCGCGCTGTCATGCGGCAGATCGCGGCCGATCGCCTTGGACGCGGGCGCGATGTTCTCGGCCTCAGCCATGGACGCGGGTCTCCCGGCGCGACGCGCCGTCGCGCTGCTCGGCCGCGAAACGCAGCCACAGCGAGGCGGCGACGCGGCGGCGATAGGCGGCGCCGGCGCGCAGGTCCGAGATCGGCGTCATCGCCTCGCCCAGCGCCTCGACCACCTCGTCGTCGAGCGCCTCGTCCCAGGTCCGGCCGGTGGCCATTTCCTCGACCTGCGGCAGCCGCAGCGGCACCGCGGCCATGCCGCCGAAGGCGATTCGGCAGGACGCGATCCGGCCATCCGCGCCCAGTTCGGCGGCGAAGCAGGCGCAGACCGCGGAGATGTCGGATTCGAACCGTTTCGACACCTTGTAGGCCGCGACGCGCGTTCCGGGGCCCGGTTCGCGCACGCGGATGCGCATGATGATCTCGCCGGGTTCGAGCGCGGTGCGGCGATAGCCGAGGAAGAATCGGTCGAGCGGCAGACGCCGGCGCCGGCCGGCGCGCCACAGCTCCAGTTCGGCGTCCAGCGCCAGCAGCATAGGTGCGCCGTCGCCGATCGGCGAGGCGTTGGCGAGATTTCCGCCCAGCGTGGCGACGTTGCGGATCTGCAGCCCGGCGAACCGCGCGACCAGCTCGTCCAGGTCCGGCCAGCGCGCGGCGAAAGCCGCATGCGCCTGGGTCCAGGTCACGGCCGCGCCGAGATCGAGCGTCGCGCCGTCCGGGACGATCCCGTTCAATTCGGCGATGCCGCCGAGCGCGATCAGCGCGTCATACCGCACGTGCTTCTTGGTGATCTCCAGGCCGAGATCGGTGGCGCCGGCGATCAGCGTCGCGTCCGGCGCTTCGGCATGGGCGGCGTCGAACTCCGCCAGGTTGCGCGGCGCGTACCAGTGCCGGCCCCTGCCGGCGTAGCGAAGTCCGTTGGTGCGGGCGAGGCCGTCGATCCGGGAGCGTCGCGACAAGTCCCCGGCATCTTGCGTGCCGGCGCCCTCGCGGCGCGCCGCGAGGCGCCGGGCCGCGTCGAGGATCGGCCGGTAGCCGGTGCAGCGGCAGAGATTGCCGGCCAGCGCGCGCAGCGTCGCCTCGTCGTCGGCGGCCGTGCCGGCCCGTTCCATCGCATAGAGGCTCATCACGAAACCGGGCGTGCAGAAGCCGCATTGCGAGCCGTGGCAGGCCACCATCTCCTGCTGCACCGGATGGAGCGCGCCATCGGCGCCGCCAAGGCTCTCGACCGTGGCGAGTTCGCAGCCATCGAGCGTCGCCAGCGGCCGGATGCAGGCATTGACCGCCTGACAGGCGAGGCCGCCATCGGAGCCGGGCGCGGTCACGACGACGGTGCAGGCGCCGCAATCGCCCTCGGCGCAGCCTTCCTTGGTGCCGCGCCGCGCGGCCGGACCGCGCAGCCATTCGAGGACGGTCATGTTAGGATCGACGCCGTCGATTTCCTGCAAACGGCCGTCGAGAATGAATCGGATGCGTCCGTCCATGCGCCTTCCCGTTCGTCCGCCGCGCGGATCAGGATCAGATCATGTTGTCCCGGGCGGCGCGATGACAAGAGGCCCCGTGGCTGCGATCCAGACCCGGGCGGCCGAGCTGGGCTTCGAGGCGGTCGGCATCGCGCGCGCCGCAGCCCCGGCCGACGCCGCCCGACGATTGGCCGAATTCCTGGCTGCCGGTCACCATGGCTCGATGGAGTGGCTGGTCGATGCCGATGGGCGGCGGGCCGATCCGCAGGTCCTGTGGCCGGCGGCGCGCAGCATCGTGATGCTCGGGGCCAACTACGCGCCGGACGGCGATCCGATGGCGCTGCTGGCCCTGCGCCGGCAGGGCGTCGTCTCGGCGTATGCGCGGCGGCGCGACTATCACGATGTGGTCAAGGGCCGTCTCAAGCAGTTGGCGGGCTGGATGGCGGCGCGTCTCGGCGGCGAGGTGAAGGTGTTCGTCGATACCGCGCCGGTGATGGAAAAGCCGCTGGCTGCGGCCGCCGGGATCGGCTGGCAGGGCAAGCACACCAATCTCGTCTCGGCCACGCATGGCTCCTGGCTGTTCCTGGGGGCAGTGTTCACGACGCTGGATCTGGAGCCGGACGCGCCGCATGCGGATCGCTGCGGCTCGTGCACGCGATGCCTCGACATCTGCCCCACCGGCGCCTTTCCGGCCCCCTACAGGCTCGATGCGCGCCGCTGCATCGCCTACCTGACCATCGAGCACAAAGGCCATATCGCGCGCGAGTTTCGCGCCGCGATCGGCAACCGGGTCTTCGGGTGCGACGACTGCCTCGCAATCTGCCCCTGGAACAAGTTCGCGCAGGCCTCGCGCGACGCCGCGCTGGCCCCGCGCACCGGGCTTGCGGCGCCCGATCTGGCGATGCTGGCCGGCCTCGACGAGGCAGGGTTCAGGGCGCTCTTCGCCGGCACGCCGGTGAAGCGCACGGGGCGCGACCGGTTCCTGCGCAACGTGCTCGTCGCGATCGGCAATTCGGGCGACCCGGCGCTGGCCGGGGCGGCGCGCGCGCGGCTCGGCGACGCCTCGCCGCTGGTCCGGGCGATGGCGGTCTGGGCGCTGTCGCGGCTGTTGCCGCGGACGGACTTCGCGGCGTTGCGCGCCCGGTACGCCGCCGACGAACCGGACCCCGTCGTCGCCGCCGAGTGGGGCTGACCCCGGCCGGGCCGGCGCCCCTCCGCACCACTCCCGCGATCGGCGCGGCGGTGCTATGAATCGGCGCATGGGGGCTAGCAACATCGCCGTCGCGCTGCGCGGCGTCTCGATCACGTTCCGGCTCGCCGAAGGCGGCGCTTATGAAGCGGTCGCGCCCTGCGACATCGCGGTCGGGCCGGGCGAGTTCGTTTCCATCGTCGGCCCGACAGGGT
>JBIKLI010000320.1:0-5014 GCA_044359885.1 Alphaproteobacteria bacterium
CCGGCCGCAGCGTGGCGGTCGAGACCGGGACCTATGCCGAGCGCAAGCTGCGCGACTTCAACGCCGAATTCGAGAAGTCGGGCGCGCGGCCGATGACGATCCGTACCTTCAATACCGGCGCCGAGGGTTACCAGGCGCTGGCGGCCGGACAGGTGGACGTCTCGGCCAGCATCGACATCACCGCGGCGGAGATCGTGCAGCGGACCGGCCTGACCTGGGCGATCAAGGGCGTCGGTGGCGCGCCGATCGCCTTCGCGTTCCGCGACCGTATGCTCGCCCAGGCCTTCGCGGGCGCGCTGACGGCGATGGCGGCCGACGGCAGCTATGACCGTCTGATGGACAAGTACGGCTTCGCCAAGCTGACCGAGGCTTTCGCGATCAACGGCCCCGGTCCGCGGTAACCCGTGGCTGGCTTCGACTGGCGCGCCTTCGCGGGATATCTGCCGAATGCCTATCTGCTCGAAGGCGCCTTCACCACGGTCTGGCTGACGCTCGCGGCGATCGTCGGCGGCTTCCTGCTGGGGCTTGTCGTCGCGATCGCCGGGGCCTCGCGCTCGCGGCCGATCGCCGCGGCGGCGGGTTTCTATGTCTGGGTATTCCGCGGCACGCCGCTGCTGATCCAGCTGATCGTCATCTATACCGGGTTGCCCCGGCTGGGGATCCGCTTCGACGTCGTCCAGTCGGCGCTGCTGGGGCTGATCCTCAACGAGGCCGCGTATCTCTCCGAGATCATCCGCGCCGGCTTCCTCGGCGTGCCGAAGGGCCAGACCGAGGCGGCACGCTCGCTGGGCCTGTCGGACGCGCACACGCTGCGCTTCGTGACCATGCCCCAGGCGATGCGGCTGATCGTTCCGCCGCTGGGCAACAGCGTCAACAGCCTGCTCAAGGCGACCTCGATCACGTCGGTCATCTCGATGGAGGAACTGCTGCGGCGCGGCCAGGTCCTGATCCAGCTGCGCTTCGAGGTGCTGGAGATCTTCGCCGTCTGCGGCGTCTACTACCTGATCCTGACCTCGGCCTGGGGCGCGGTGCAGAAACGCATCGAAGCCCGCTATGGCCGCGGCTACGAGCAGGGCGACGGGGTCCGGCGCGATCGCAGCTGAGCGGATGACGCGGAGGGAGGGGCCGATGACGGGGATGCGCGCGACGGAGACGATCGATCTTGGCGGGACGATGCCGGGGACGCGGCATACGCTGAAGCTGCTGCGCTATGGCCGGCCTGGGGCGCGCCCGAAGGCCTATCTCCAGGCGGCGATCCACGCCAGCGAGATGACCGGCACGCTGGCGATGCTGGAACTGGCCGATCTGCTGGATGCCGCCGCCGCGCGCGACGAGATCCTCGGCGAGATCGTCCTGCTGCCGATGTGCAACCCGATCGGGTACGGCCAGTTCCTGTTCGGCGAGCAGTCGGGCCGTTTCGACCTGCGGACCCGGGACAATTTCAACCGCGGGCATTTCGAAATCTCGGAGGCGGTGGCCGAGCTCGTCTCCGGGCGGCTGGGCGGCGATGCCCCGGCGAATGTCGCCGCGATCCGCCGCGCCGCACGCGACGTGATCGAATCGATTCCGAAGATCAGCGCGATGGTCGCCTGGCGGACCGCCCTGCTCGGGCTCGCCATCGATGCCGATCTCGCCTTCGACATCCACTCGGATCTCGACGCGGTGGCGTTCATGTACGTCAACAAGGCCGACTGGCCTGGCGCCACCGACATCGCCGCGTCGCTGGGCTGCGAGGCCACGATCCTGAACGAGCCCTATGCGGCGACGACCAATTTCTCCGGCGTGGTCGGATCGCTCTGGCCGCGGCTGGCCGAGCGCTTCGGCCCGTCGGTGCCGGTCCCCAATGCCTGCACCGCGGTGCTGCTGGAACTGCGCGGCCGGCACAGCGTCTCGCAGGCCCAGGCCGAGCGCGACGCGCGACGCTTCTTCGCCATGTTGCAGCGGCGCGGGCTGGTCGCGGGCGATCCGGGACCGCTGCCCGGCATGCCGGCGCAGGGCACGCCGATCTCGGGCATGGATGTCGGCTACGCGCCCTTCGCCGGACCGGCCGTGTACCATGTCCGGCCGGGCGCGCGCGTGGCCGAGGGCGATCCGATCTGCGATGTCGTCGACGTCTTCCAGGACGACCCGGCGCTGCGTCGCGTCACGCTGCGCGCGCGCAGCGCCGGGACGCTCTACGCCCGGCCCGAGGACGGGATGGTCGTCTATCCCGGCCAGGTCATGTTCCGGATCGCGGGCCCCGTGCCGCTCGCCCATCGCCTGGGGCGGTCCTGGCTGGACGATTGACGCCGCCGCTATCGCTGCGCCGTCGCGCGGTGCAGGATCCAGTCCGGCAGCAGGGCCGCGGCGAACGTCGCGGTCACGACCAGGAATCCATCGCGGAACGCGAGCGTGGTCGCCTGGGCAAGGATGGCCGCGCCCAGGAAGGCCGCGCCGAGGAAGGCCATGGCGGCCGGCCCTTGCCGGAAATCCGGCAGTCCCGCGCCGCGCGGCAGCTGGATCAGCCGGGCGACATGCTCGGCGGTGGCGGCGTCGTCGGGGCCTTGCGTCGAGACGAACGCGTCGTGACCGACCGGGAACGGAGCCCGGATCGCGCCTTCACGCCGGCATCGAGCCAAGCTAGGTCTCCGGTCGCATCTGATGATCGGTGCCCGAGGGCCGCATGAATGACGCCGACACACTGGCCGTTTTCCGGGAGCGCTTCGCCGCCGCCATCGCCGGCCCGCGCCCCATGATCGAGACGGCGCGCCTGGTCCTGCGCCCCTATCGGCCCGACGATGCCGCCGACCTGCAGCGACTGGCCGGCGACCGGCGGATCGCGGCCACCACCGCCACCATTCCGCACCCCTACCCCGAGGGCGCGGCCGAAGCGTTCATCGGCGCGCACGAGACCCGGTGGCGCGACGGCACTCATCTCACCTATGCGATCACCGAGCGCGGTGTCGACACACTTGTGGGTGCGGTGGGGCTGGTGTTCGCCGCCGAGCACGCCCGTGCCGAACTGGGCTACTGGATCGCCGTGCCGGCGTGGGGGCGCGGGTATGCCACCGAGGCATCGGATGCGCTCTGTGACTACGGCTTCGCCACGCCGGGGCTGCATCGCATCGAGGCTCGCCATATGGCCGGCAACCCGGCCTCGGGCGCAGTGATGCGCAAGCTGGGAATGCAGCAGGAAGGCGTGCTGCGCGGCTACAAGATGAAGTGGGACACGCTGCACGACCTCGTGGTGTGCGGAATCCTGGCTGACGAATGGGCGCGTAGGCGAACCGCTTCGCGAAGGACCGTACGCGTCGTCCCGACGCCCTCCCTTGATCCGGTCGACACGGCTGGCTTCAGCTCTGGCCTGCCCCGGGTTCCGTGGACACCAGGTTGACTGACCGTCATCTTCGACCCGAGTGCTGCCGGGCTTTCGCAGCCCAGCGTCGAGTGCCTGCGACCCGGGTCTCGGAAGCGCTCGATGTGATCGAACGAGTCGACCCGCGCTTGGTGGCGGGTCCGATATGTCGTCCGGTTGACGCGCCCGGTCTCCATCGACGAGACGAAGCTCCTGGCGGCGGCATTGTCCAAAACATTGGCGGCTCGGCTCATCGGGCGGACGGTGCCCCACTCGGCAAGCGACCGTTGGAACGCCTCGCTACCGCCGCGCCGTCGCGCGGTGCAGGATCCAGTTCGGCAGCAGGGCCGCGGCGAACGTCGCGGTCACGACCAGGAACCCGTCGCGGAACGCAAGCGTGGTCGCCTGGGCGAGGATGGCCTCGCCGAGGAAGGCGAGGGCGGCCGGCCCCTGCTGGAAATCCGGCAGTCCCGCGCCGCGCAGCAGCTGGATCAGCCGGGCGAGATATTCGCCGGTCACGGCATTGTCGGGGCCTTGCGTCGAGGCCAGGGCTTCGGCGTGCAGCGCCGTGCGGCGCTCGAGGAACACGGCCAGCAGGTTGACGCCGAAGGCGCCGCCTAGCTGACGAACGAAGTTCACCGCCCCGGCGCCCTGGGCGACCAGGTCGCGCCGCAGCACCCGCAGCGAGCCGGCCGTCAGCGGCGGGAAGATCAGGCCGAGCCCGATCCGCGACAGCGCGGTGAGCCAGGCCAGCGTCCAGAACGCCGCATCGACGTCGATCGACGCGGTCAACCAGGCGGACAGCGCGAAGATCGCAAGACCCGACCCGATCGGGATCCCCGGCGCGACCCGGTCGGAGATGCGCCCGACGACCGGAAAGACGAGGCACAGCGCGAAGCCGGCCGGCATCAGCATCAGCCCTGCGTCGGTCGCCGACAGGCCCTGGATGGTCTGGACGAACAGCGGCAGCAGGTAGATCGAGCCGAACAATCCGGCACCCATGACGAAGCTGACGACGCTTGCGGCGGCGAAGGGCAGGATGCCGAACAGGCGCAGGTCCAGCAGCGGCAGCGCCGTGCGCCGCTCGTGCAGGACGAAGCCGGCCGCCGCCGTCCCGGCGACGGCGAACTGGATCAGGATCGCGTCGCTGCTCCAGCCGCGGCGCTGCGCGTCGGTGAGGCCGTTGAGCGCGCAGCCCAGGAAGACGCAGAGCAGCAGCAGGCCCAGCCAGTCGAAACGTGGCCGCGGACCGGCGCCGTCGCGGCCGGGCAGGAAGAGCTGCGTCATCACGAGCGCGATCCCGGCGAAGGGCACGCCCAGATAGAACACGTATCGCCAGTTGAACGCGTCGACGAGCAATCCCCCGATCCACGGCCCGATCGCCGGCGCCAGGACGACGCCGACGCCGAAGATCCCCATCGCCGCGCCGCGCCGCTCGGGCGGATAGATCCGGAACATGACCACCATGGCGAGCGGCTGCACCACGCCGGTCGCCGCCCCCTGGATGACGCGCGCCAGCGTCAGCACGATCTCGTTGGGCGCGGTCGCGCCCATGACCGAACCGGCGGCGAAGACGGCGAGGGACGCGGTCATGCCGGCGCGCAGGCCGAAGCCGCGATCGACCCAGTCCGCCAGCAGCATGGTCGCGGTCATCGCGGCAAGGAAGGCGGTGGAGATCCA
>JBIKLI010000051.1:0-17114 GCA_044359885.1 Alphaproteobacteria bacterium
ATTTCGGGGCGGCGCAGTCCGAAGATCTCGGCAGCGATCGCGAATTCGAAGGTGCACAGCCCGTCATAGACGAGCGCGACCACCAGCGGCCCGCGCGGGTTTGGCGGTTTCTTGCGCATAAGTGGCGTTTACGCCGCTTGTGCCGCCTTGCGCAAGGTCATACCCGTCGGGGGAATTCCCCGCCGGAGATCCGACATGCCGTCCGCCGTCGCAGCAATACCCGCCGCCCCCAGCGCCGAAGCCGAGGCGCATTTCGCCGCGTCCTTCGCGTTCGAGACCGATTGCTGGGACGTGCACGAGGCCATGAAGGCGGGGCCCGATTTCGTCCTGCTCGATGTCCGCGGTCCGGACTCCTTCGCCAGGGGCCATGTCGCCGGCGCGGTGCATCTGCCGCACGGCAAGATCACCGCTTCGCGCATGGAACAATGGCCCCTCGGCACGCTGTTCGTCGTCTATTGCGCCGGACCGCATTGCAACGGCGCGGCGCGCGCCGCGCTGCGGCTGGCGCGGCTGGAGCGACCCGTGAAGATCATGGCCGGCGGCATCGCCGGCTGGCTCGACGAAGGCTTCGCACTCGCGCGCTAGACCGGCCGCCGGGAGACGCGAAGATGCTGGAGCTGAGACCGGACTGCGAGTGCTGCGGGCGCGACCTGCCGCCCGACAGCCGCGAGGCGATGATCTGTTCCTTCGAATGCACGTGGTGCGCGGACTGCGCGCGCACCCGCCTCGCCGGCGGTCTATGCCCGAATTGCGGCGGCGAGTTGGTCCGGCGTCCGGTCAGGCCCGCCGCGAAGCTGCAGGGCTCCCCGCCTTCGGCCCGGCGCAGACGGCGCTCCGGGCACTGCGCAGACGCCCCCGCCTTCTGAAGCGATGCGTGCGTCGCGGCCGGTCCGCGCGCGCCGCGCCGCTCACCCGAAGGTGGACGCCGTGATGCTGCGGTACCGGGCCTCGCCGTTCTGCGCCTCCGGCTCACGCTGATTTGCGTCGGGATTGCGCGGCGTGACGCCGCCCGGATTCCGGGTCTCGACGAAGCCGTCGGGGCCGGTGCGGAAGATGCCGACCACCGAGATGCCGTCGCCGTCGCCGGCCAGGCTGTCGCGGGTGTTGAAGCAGATCGGCCCGGGCGATGGCCGCCCCTCGATCGCCGCCACGGCGCAGGCGACGGCACGCTTGCCATGCGCGGTGGCGATGAAGCCGGACTTGGGCAGTGGCGCGGCGATGCGTCGCCGGCGGCATTGACGTCCGGCACCAGCCGCGATTCGAGCGTGCGCGGCGACACCGGGCACCAGCCGCTGGCATCGGCAAGGCTGGCCTCCTGCGCGAGGCGACCCGCGCGCTGCGGCGGCACCACGTTCGCGACGTCGGCGCGATGGCGCACGCCGAAATCGGTCTCGAGGACACGTTCGTGCGCATCGACCTTGGTGACGCGGCCGTCCTTGGCCAGCGGCACCCATTCGATCACGCCGGGATGGAGTTCCTTCCAGGCGTCGAGGACCGGGATCTTGGCGCGCGGGCGATTCTGCTTCAGCCCGCGTCCCACCATGCCGATGCGCTCGCAGGGCCCGGGCGGGCAGCGGAACGGCATCGCCAGCACCGACGTCGCGAAGACGCCGCCGTCGGGGATCGACCCGATCTGGCGGCGCAGAAGCTCGGTCTGCGCGCCGGGCTGCCAGGCGTGCGGCATCGCCGCCGACGCCGCCTCGTCGCGGCCCTCGATCGCGCCCCAGCGCATCTCGATCCCCGGTGCGACGATCAGCCGGTCGTAGGCGAGTTCGCCGCCGCCCGCGAGGCGCACGGCGCGACGCACCGGATCCACCGCGACCACGCGGTCATGGACGATGTTCGCGCCGCGCCGGGCAAGCCCGGAATAGTCGTGGGTGATCGAGTCGATCGTCCGCAGCGCGCCCAGGAACAGATTGCTGAACGGGCAGGTCGTATCGCTGCGGATGGGCTCGACCAGGGTGACGTCGACCTGGGGATAGGCGTCGCGCGCGTGGCGGGCAGCTCCGGCGCGAACGCGGCGGCGGCGAGCGCCTGGCGGCGGGAGATCCTGGTCATGGCGGGTCACTGCCTCCGGGCGAAGGGATCGGCGCGCCGGTGGACGCCCTGCCGCCGACGCGCTTGCCATGCGAGGCCGGATGGCCTTTGTCTTTCCTGCCGGGCCGGCACGTTCAGGAGGGAAGCCATGCGCGCGGACAATTGGGGCTGGCGGGCCAGGATCGGCATGTTCATCGTCGGCAACGAGGCGGTGCCGGAGGCGGAGTGGTGGGCCATGGTCCCGCCCGGCGTCTCCGTGCATGCCGCCCGCGTCACGGCGCCTGCCCCCTGGGCGACCTGGAAGACCGACCGCAGCGCGGTGACGCTGGCCGACGACATGGTGCGTGGGGCCAGGCAGTTCGCGGCCATGAAGCTGCAGGCGGTCGTGGTCGGGCACAGCTCCAGTTCCATCCTGGGCGGCGAGGGGTGGGACGAGGCGGTGGTGGCCGCGCTTTCGTCCCTGCTGCCCGGCGTGGCGGTCTCCACCAACGGAATCGACTGCATCGCCGCGCTGCGCGTGATGGGCGTCAGGCGCCCGCTGCTGGTTCTGCCCCCCTGGTTCGGCCTGCCATTCCTGGACCAGGCCGCCGCCTATTGCGCGGCGCGCGGCCCAGCCCCGGCGCGTACGATCCGCTACGATCCCGGGCCCGGCTGGCGCGACCTGCCGCCCGGAGAACTCTATGCCCACGGCATGGGCTTCGCCCAGCAGATCGCCCCGCTCTACGAGCAGGTGCGGGCGGCCTGCCCCGATGACGCGGACGGCGTGCTGCTGGCCGGCACCGGGTTCCGCTGCGTCGGGCTGATCGA
Organism: Alphaproteobacteria bacterium; assembly: GCA_044359885.1. Classification (GTDB taxonomy): domain Bacteria; phylum Pseudomonadota; class Alphaproteobacteria; order CACIAM-22H2; family CACIAM-22H2; genus CAIOSQ01. The sequence continues at coordinate 2,845 of JBIKLI010000051.1, forward strand.
GGCGCTGGAGCAGGATCTGGGCCGGCCGGTGGTCACCGCCAACCAGGCGAGCCTGTGGCATGGCCTGCGCCAGGCCGGGGTGCGGCCGGCGGTGGAAGGCTATGGGGCGCTGTTGCGCGGCGCGGCATAGTGAAATCCGCGGACGGAGCCCGGATTGCTCGCGTCGGGTGGCGGGGTCTGTTTCGGGCTCCGTCCCGGGTCTTTCTCGCCGTCAGCCGGGCAAGCCGGGCACGAGATCGGCATAGTGCCGCGCGGCGACGTCCGGATGGGAGCGCAGCCGGCCCTTGAGGACGTTGTCGCCGACATTGCGCAGCAGCGGGTTCGCCGGATCGCGCGTCACGCCGCGTCGCAGGGCGGCGAGACCGGGCGGCAGGTCGATCAGCGGCACGGTGGCGTCGAGATCGGCCCGCAGGAAGGCGGCGATCGACAGGCGCTCGGCGCCCGCCGGCGGCGCGACGACGCGGTGGACGGTCGCCTTGAGATAGCCGTCCGACGCCATCTCCAGCAGCTCGCCGATATTCACCACGAAGGTGCCGGGGATCGGTGCGGCGTCGATCCAGGAGCCATCCGTCGCCTCCACCTGCAGGCCGCCGCGATCCGCCTGCAGCAGCAGGGTCAGGAAGCCGCCATCCTTGTGCGCGCCGACGCCCTGGTCGTCGCCGCCGCCGTCGCGACCGGGATAGCGGATCAGCTTGACGAGATTGTTGGGCGTCGTGCCCACCATGCTGTCGAAGGCGCCGGCGGGCTGGCCGAGCGCCAGCGCGAAGGCGCGCAGCAGGCGGCGGAGCACGGCGACGCTTTCGTCGAGCCAGGCCAGGGTCAGGGTCCGGAATTCCGGCAGCCCGTCGGGCCACTGGTTCGGGCCCGGCAGCCGCGTCCAGGCGGGCGCGCCGGGCAGCCGCGCCATCGCGGGGCGTTCGACGCCGATGTCGATCTGCTCGCGCCAGTCGGGCCGCCCGCGCGTGAGCTCGCCGCCGGCGCGCGTATAGCCGCGGAAATGGGGCGAGTTGACCATGGCGATCGCCATCTTCTGCGCGTCGGGCAGGGCGAAGAAGCGGCGGGCTGCGCCGATGATCGACCGGATCCGATCATCCGGGATTCCATGGCCGCGGAGATAGAAGAACCCGACGTCGCGCGCCGCCGCGCCGAGCTCGCCGAGAAACGCTGCGCGTGCGGCGCCGCCGGCGTCGAAGGCACGCAGGTCGATCACGGGAAGGGCGGGACGGGTCATGGTCGCGCAACCGGGCTGGTGACAGGTGGGGTTCGGCCGGGAGCGCGACCATCCCGCGTTTCCGGTCGCCGGGCAATGCAGCCCGCCATCCACGCGTGGCGCCCTGTGCACCCTGCCGGCGACGTCGGGCCGCCCCGAGGCTTGCCATGCCAGGCGCGGATGGCGTCTGTCATTGCTGTCGCGCGGCAGGTCGCTGCGGACAGGCTGCCGACAGCCCGCCCTGGCGCCGTGCCGTCGCGGCCGGCGCGCCGCCGCCTCACGGCACGGCGGCGATCACCAGGAAAGCGCCGAAGATCACCATATGGACGCCGCCCTGCAGGACGGTCGTGCGCCCGGTGGCGAGCGTGATCGTGGCGGCGAACAGCGACAGGACCAGCAGCACGACGTTCTGGGGCTGCAACCCCAGCGCCAGCGGGATGCCCAGCGCCAGCGAGACCACGGTGACAGCCGGGATGGTCAGGCCGATGCTGGCGAGGGCCGAGCCGAGGGCCAGGTTCAGACTTGTCTGCAGGCGGTTGGCATGCGCGGCGCGATAGGCGGCCATGCCTTCCGGCAGAAGCACGACCGCCGCGATGACGATGCCCACGCAGGCATCGGGCAGGCCTGCGGCCGCGATGGCGCGGTCGATCGCCGGGGACAGCGTCTTGGCGAGCAGGATCACGCCCGTGAGCGAGACGACCAGCAGCCCCAGGCTGACGGCGACCAGCCGGTTCCCGGGCCGCACGTCCTGCGCTGGCGCGCCGGTTCCGGCGGCGTCGTCGGCGGCGTCGAGGAAATAGTTGCGGTGCCGCACCGTCTGGACGAACAGGAACAGCGCGTAGAGCGCGAGCGAGACGACCGCCACGAACACCAGCTGCGAGGGCGCATAGACCGGGCCCGCGATCGTCGACGTGTAGTTTGGCAGGATCAAGACCAGCGCGGCCAGCGTCCCCAGCACGCCGAGCGCGGCGCTGGCGCCATGGGCATGGAACCCCTGCTCGTGATGGCGGATGCCGCCGACGAGCAGGCAGAGCCCGACGATCCCGTTCAGCACGATCATCACCGCCGCGAAGACCGTGTCGCGCGCGACCTCCCGGCCGCCATCCGGCGCCGAGAGCATGATCGAGACGATCAGCGCGACCTCGATCACCGTCACCGCGACGGCCAGGATCACGGAGCCGAAGGGCTCGCCGACGCGCAGCGCCACGATCTCGGCATGATGGACGGCCGCGAAGACGGCGCCGCCCAGCAGCAGGGCCGCCAGCGCCATGGTCGATGCCGCGCCGGGATCGGCGAGGCCGGCTGCCTTGGCCGCCAGAAGTGCGCAGGCCGCGATCGGCGCGGCCCAGGACCACCACGGCATGGATGCGTGCGTGCCGGCCATCGGATCGTTCCTCGGCTTATTGGAGCGCCTCCCGCGATCCCCACGAACAGAAAGGGAGACGTGTGCGGTATATGCGCCGTCCCGGGCCCGCCGGGCAAGCTCCGCGGCGGTCGCGATCGCGCGGGGCCTGTTCACGCTCGGCGAGCGCGTCGCCGAGACGATCGGCGACCGGCGCGGCGAGCCGAAGACGTCGCGGATCTCGGTTCGCGGTCTGCTCGGCGTCTCGAGCGGGCTCGCAGCACCGGATCGCCCCCGGGGCGGCAAGGACGATAGGGGACGAGGGCACCCATGCGCTCGCGCCCTCTGCCGTCGCCGCGCGAGGGCGCTCCAAGGACGCCGGCGATCGATCGCATCGCCGCCGAAGGCATCTGGCCCAGCCAAGGCACCGGACCTGCCGTCGATTCGACCGCATTCGCGGTTCCCGGTCCTCATGCTGGAAGGGTTGGGATCCCGCGGGGTGACGCGATAAGCCTGCCGCAGGCCGGCATGGTGCAGACCGTCCTCGGCCCGGTCCGGCCCGAAGAGCTGGGCGCGGTCATGATGCACGAGCATGTCCTCGCGACGGCGCCGCATATCGCCGTGCCCCGGCCGACCCCGAGGCCCGCGCCGTCTTCGAGGCGCCGCCCCATCCAGCGGCGGACGGTACGGCAGCCGCGACCGCCGAAGAACTCGCCGCGCGCATCGTCGCGGAGTTCCGCGACGGCGTGGAGGGAACCGGAATCCGCCCCGGCCTGATCGGCGAGGTCGGCTGTTCCTGGCCTGTCGAACCCGTTGAACGCAAGGTGCTCCGTGCCTCGGCGCTGGCCGGGCGCGAGACCGGAGCCGCGGTCTCGATCCATCCCGGCCGCGATCCGCGTGCCCCGTTCGAGATCGTCGAGGTCCTGGGCGCCTGCGGGGCGGCGCTCGGCCGCACCGTGATGTGCCGTGTCGACCGGACGCTGGCGGACCGGGCGGCGCTGCGCCGGCTCGCGGCGACGGGCATCGTGATCGAGTTCGACGTCTTCGGTCACGAGGGCTCCCACTACGCCTGGGAACTGCCGCTCGACATGCCCAAGGATTCGCGTCGCGTCCGGCTGCTGCGCTGGCTCGCCGACAAGGTTTTCGCAGACGCCCTGGGCGTCTTCCACGACGTGTACTTCAAAGACAAGCTGGCGCGCTGGGGCGGGCAGGGCTGCTCGCACATCGTCGAGAACGTCGTGCCGCTCATGCGGCGGCTGGGGTGGCCGGGCAGGTCATCCGCGCCATGCTGGTCGACACGCCGCGCAGGCTGCTGACCGTCGTCGCAGGAAACCCGTCCCGGCCGGCGCAGGACTCCTGACGCGGAGATCTGCCGCGCCTCAGGCGAACATCCGGACCCCGATGATCCCGGGCGCGAGCAGGCCGGCGGCCCAGATGAAGGCCGACACGGTGGTGGTGGCGAGGAAGCCCAGCCGGTGCATGGCGAAGATGCCGGCGATCAGCGTCACGCTGGCGCGGAACGGGCCGAAGAAGCGGCCGACGAACACGCTGGCGATGCCCCAGCGGTGGAAGAAACGCTCGCCGCGGGGCAGCAGGTCGGGATGGTTGCGCATCGGCCAGACGGCGAAGATCGCGTGGCCGTAGCGCGAGCCCAGCCAGTACGAGATCCAGTCGCCGATGATGGCGCCGATCGCGGCGGCCATCCACAGGCTCCAGAAATCCAGCGCGCCCGCGCCGACCATGGCGCCGATCCCGACCAGCACCACGGTCGCCGGAAAGAGCAGCGACAGGATCGCGACCGACTCGCCGAGCGCCAGCAGGAACACCATGGGCGCCGCGTATGCCTTGTTGGTCTCGACGAAGACGAGCGTGGCGTGGACGAGGCTTTCGAGGGTTTCCATGCGTGCGCGGCGAGATGGTCGGACCCGCATTAAGAGGGCAGGGCGGTCGCGGCCGCAACGCGTTTCTTGGGCGACCGGCTCACAGCCAGGCCGGCAACCCGTTCGCCAGTTCGGTCTTGCGCGCGACGGCACCCTGGCCGACCAGCGCGACGCCAAGGCTGGCTCCGTCCGGGCCCGCGAAGCGCGCGACGATCCCGCCGGGGATCTCCGTCTCCTCCCAGTCGCCGGCAGCGCCGGATGGCGGCGGCGCCACCACGACCGGCATCGCGGGCGTCTTCACCACCACCGGCATGGCCGGGTAGTCGACGGCGGTGGGCGTTCCGGCCAGCGTGCGGGCCAGCGCGCGCGCGCAGCGCATCAGCGGCATGACATAGGGCAGCACGAGGCCGCCGACCTCGGCGCAGTCCCCCAGCGCGAAGATGTCGGGATCGGTGGTGCCGAGCCGGCGGTCGACGCGTATGCCGCGCCCGGTGCCAAGGCCCGCCGCGGCGGCAAGGGCGATGCGCGGCGCGAGCCCGACCGCCGAGAGCGCGACGTCGGTCTCGACGACGGCGCCGTCGTCGAGCTCGATCGCGATGCCGCCGCCGGCCGGACGCACCGCGCCCACACCGCGGCCGAGATGCCAGTGCACGCCCCGTGCGGCGAGCCCGTCGCGCAGCAGCGTCGCCGCGCGCGGCGGCAGCAGCCGGCCGAGCGGCAGCCTGGCGATGTCGACGACGTCGACGCGCCGGCCGGTGGCCGCGATGTCGTTGGCGAACTCGCAGCCGATCAGCCCCGCGCCGAGGATGGTCACGCGCCGCGCTTCCTCGAGCGCGGCTCGGAAGCGCGCGTAGTCGTCGAGGTCGTTGACCGGCATCACCTTGCCGGCCGCGTCGCCGGCCATGTCCAGACGGCGCGGATCGGCGCCCAGCGCCAGCACCAGCTTCGCGTAGCCGATCCGCCCGCCATCCGCGAGGCGCAACGACCGCGTGCCGCGATCGATGGCCGCGACGCGCGTGCGGCCGCGGATCTCGATCCCGAGCTGTGCCGCGACCTGAGCCGCGCTGGCGGTCGCCAGCTGCGCCGCGCCGCGTTTCGTCGCCAGCGCGGTCGACAGCATCGGCTTGGAATAGGCCGCCGCGTCGTCGGCGGCGACCATCACGACGGGCGTCGCCGGATCGAGCCGGCGGAACTCGCGGGCGACGCCATGGCCGGCGAGTCCGGCGCCCAGGATAACGATCGGGTCCATGCCTGCATCTCCTCGTGACCGGCGCGGACGGCCCGCGTCGCGTGCAAGCCGCCCGGTCCGGCGATGTATGTCGCTCAGGCGGCGACGTCGCGCATCTCGAAGTCGGACTTGGCCACGCCGCAATCCGGGCAGGCCCAGTCCTCGGGGATGTCTGCCCAGCGCGTCCCCGGCGCGATGCCGTGCTCGGGCAGTCCCTTGGCCTCGTCGTAGACGAAGCCGCACACGATGCAGGTCCAGATCTTCATGGCTCTTGCTCCTTTCGGCAGGGACGCTTGGATCAGGCGGCGGCGCGGACGAGCGCCCGGCGATAGGCGTCGGCATGGCGCTCCTCGACCCTGGCCAGCGCGGCGAAACGCTTCGCGGCCTTCTCCAGGGTCGCCCGGAAGCGCTGGGCGTGCGCCTTCGACTCGGCGATCTGCCCGTCGATCTCGGCGACCGCCGCCGCATCGCCGTCCTCGACCGCGACGCGGCGGAAGCCCGGATACATCTCGCTGTACTCGTAGGTCTCCCCGGCGATCGCGATCTCCAGCGCACGCGCGGGCGTGATCTCGGCGGGCGGGTAGAGCAGGTCCAGATGGCCGAAGGCGTGCTGGACCTCCTGGTCGGCGGTCTCCTCGAAGATCCGCGCCGTCGCTTCGTCGCCGGCGGCGCGCGCGAGCTTCGCGAAGTATCGGTACTTGATGTGCGCCATCGATTCGCCGGCGAAGGCGGATTCAAGGTTGCGCATGGTCCGGATCTCGGGACGGGGGCTCATCTCTGGTCTCCTTTGTGCGAACGTCGCGTGGTTTCGACGCCGCGGAAGATGGCGGCCGCGGCGTCTGTTTTGAAATAGATAAAAAAACTGTTGGTGATCGAATATATCGATCTCACAGACGAAGCCGATGCGGCGACACCTCGACGCCGCGTGCCGATCGACGGAGCGGTCATGTCCATGCGCGTCCTGCCGTCCTTGCGCCAGCTGCGCTATCTCGTCGCCGTGGCCGAGCACCGGAACTTCACCCGTGCGGCCCGGTCGTGCCTGGCCACGCAGTCGACGCTGAGCGCGGGGCTCAGGGAACTCGAACAGCTCCTGGGCGTGCGGCTGGTCGAGCGCGACCGCCATTCGGTGAGGATGACCGCGATCGGGGAAGAGACGGCGCGGCGTGCCCGCGAGCTGCTGGCCGCCGCCGAGGATCTGACGGCGACCGCGGCCGGTGCGGCCGCGCCGATGGCGGGGCTGCTGCGGCTGGGCGTGATCCCGACCATTGCGCCGTTCCTGCTGCCGCGGCTTCTGCCGGCGCTGCGCGCGCGGTTCCCGCAGCTGCAGCTCGCCTTGCGCGAGGATCTGACGGCGGCGCTGATGGAGCGTCTGGCGGGCGGCGGCCTCGACTTCGCGCTTGTCGCCCTTCCCTACGAGACCGAGGGGCTGCTGGTGCGCGAGCTGTTCGACGACGAACTGATGCTGGCAGCACCGGCCGGCGCCGCGGCGCTGCAGCCGCGGCGGCTGGCGGTGACGGAGCAGCTCGCCTCCACGCTGCTGCTCCTGGAGGAAGGGCACTGCCTGCGCGACCATACGCTGGAAGCCTGTGGCCGGACGCGGGTCGCGCGGGTCGCCGGGATCGAGGCCACCTCGCTGCTGACGCTCGTCCACATGGTCGTCTCCGGGCTCGGGCTGGCGCTGGTGCCGGAGATCGCCGTGGCCGGCGGGCTGCTCGCCGGCACCGGTCTGCAGGCGCGCCGCCTGGCGCCGCCGGCGCCGCGGCGCCGGATCGCCCTCGTCGCCCGGCGCTCGACCGCGCGGCGCGCGGCCTTCGACCAGCTGGCCGATGCGATCGCTGCCGGGGCGGCGGCCGGCGCGAAACTCGGATGAGTGCGGGTCAGGCGGGGCGCGTTGAAGGCGGGGCCGGCTTGCCGCTAAGGTCGGCGGCGTCGAAGCGAGGGAGGACGACCGCGATGGCTCATCTGACGGCTGCCGAGCAGGACCGCTACCAGCGCGAAGGGTGGGTCGTGCCGCAATGGCGCCTGCCGAAGGCCCGTGTCGACGCGATGCGCGAGGCGCTCGACGCGCTGATCGCCGCCAATCCGGGCATCCGTCCCGAGAAGCTGGTGAGCGCGCATATCGAAGGCCGGAACGCCGAGGGCGTGCATGGCTCGCGGGCCTTCTTCGAACTGGCGACCGATCCCGAACTGGTCGAGCTGGTCGCCGACGCCATCGGCGACGACATCATCCTGTGGGGCTGCCAGGTCTTCTGCAAGCCGGGCGGCGACGGCCTCGAGACGCCCTGGCACCAGGACGGGCAGTACTGGCCGATCCGCCCGCTGGCGACCTGCACCGCCTGGGTGGCGCTGGATCCCTCGACGCGCAGCAACGGCTGTCTCAGGGTCATTCCGGGCAGCCATGCCGGCCGGACCCTCTACAGCCACATGCGCGAGGACCGCACCGACGTCGTCCTGACCCAGCGCATCGACGATCCCGGCTTCGACGAGAGCAAGGCGGTCGACATCGAGCTCGAGCCCGGCCAGATGTCGCTGCACGACGTCTACATGATCCATGGGGCCAATCCCAACCGCTCGCCGCAGCGCCGGGCCGGCGTCGCGATCCGCTACATGCCGGCAACGTCGGTGTTCGAGCGCAACCTGATCGAGACGTCGAACAAGAGCGGCTACACCGTCGATTTCTCCACCCGCCCGCTCTGGCTGCTGCGCGGCCGGGATCGCACCGGCCGCAACGACTTCACCATCGGCCACCGGCGCTGACGCGTCGCCGGGATCAGGCCTTCGCGCGCGGATGGGCGCGCGCGTAGGCGTCGAGCATGCGCGCCGCGTCGACGGCGGTGTAGCGCTGCGTCGTCGTCAGCGACGCGTGCCCCAGCAATTCCTGGATCGCGCGCAGGTCGGCGCCGGCGGCGAGCAGATGCGTGGCGAAGGAATGCCGCAGCGCGTGCGGCGTCGCATGGTCGGGCAGCCCGAGCGCGGCGCGCAGCCGGCGCAGCGCCAGCTGCACGATCTCGGCGCGCAGCCGGCCCCCGCGCGCGCCGCGGAAGAGCGGGCTGCGCGGTCCGCCCGGAAAGGGGCAGAGCCGGACATAGTCCTCGATCGCCGCGCGCACCGCCGGCAGCACCGGCACGATGCGCTGCTTGCGTCCCTTGCCCGTGACCCGCAGCGTGTCGGCGAGCGGCAGCGCGTCGCGGTCGAGCGCCAGCGCCTCGCCGATGCGCAGGCCGCAGCCATAGAGAAGCGTCAGGACCGCCGTGTCGCGCGCCGCGATCCAGGGCTCGGCCGCCAGCGCCTCGGCGGTCTCCAGCGCCACGCGCGCGTCGTCCTCGCCCAGCGGACGCGGCAGCGGCTTCGGCCGGCGGGGCGCACGCAGGGCCAGCAGCGCCGCGTTCTCCCATTCCCCGCGACGCGTGGCCCAGCGCTGGAACGATTTCAGCGCCGACACCGCCCGCGCGGTCGACGACGCGGCGTGGCCGGCCGCATGGCGATGCGCGAGCCAGGCGCGCAGGTCGGCGATGGTCAGCGCCGCCAGCGTCCGTGTCCCGACGGCGCCGCCCAGATGGCCGCTCATGAAGGACACGAACCCGGCGATGTCCCGGGCATAGGCGTCGCAGGACAGGGGCGAGGCCCGGCGCTCGTGGCGCATCCAGGACAGGAAGGCCGCGCAGGCGGCGGCGAGGCGTGCATCCGCCCCGGGCAACGTGCCGGTCTCCGGCGCCGCCGTCACCGCCGCGTCCAGGCGGCGAGGCATGCGGCCAGCGCGCCGGCGAGGAAGAGCAGCAGGTCGTTGCCCTGTCCGGGATGGAAGCGCCGCCCGTCGCGCGCGCCAAGCGCGAGCAGCCCGGCCGGACGACCGTCGCCCGGGCCGAGACGCAGCAGCGCCAGGCTGCGCACCAGCGGCGCCGCGGCGGCGAACAGCGCCGGGTCGGCGCTGCCATCGGCGACGAGCAGCGCCGCGCGACCGCCCGGCAGCCAGGTGTCGATCCGGCCGCGCGGCCAGACCCGCAGTCCCTCGGCGCGCAGCGCGAAGGGGGCCGCGGGGTCGGTTTCCACGCCCAGCGCCACGGCGTCGACCTCGAGTTCGAGGGCGAGATCGACGGTCGCGACCTCGACCAGATGCGCGAGCGAGCGCGCCGCGACGAGGGCCAGCACGACGCGATGGACGCGGCGCTGCTGGGCCAGCGTCGCGCGGCTGGCGGCGGCGAATTCGGCATGGCCGCTGGCCAGGCGCGCCAGGTCGGACTGCAGCCGGGTGACGACGAAGCGCTGGAAATCGGCCACGCCATCGCCATGACGCGATTCGACGGGGGTCAGCGCGCGCAGCAGCTCGGGATGCCGGACCAGGAAGTCGGGATGCCGGGCCAGGTAGTCGGCGACCGCCGCCGCGTCGGGACCTTCGGACCCCGGCTTGCGTTCGGCTGCGCCGGTCCCGGACAAGGCGGCTCAGCCCAGGATCGACTGGCCGGTCTTGCGCCAGTCGGCGAGGAAGGCGGCGAGGCCCTTGTCGGTCAGCGGGTGCTGATACATCTGGCGCAGCACGCCGGGCGGCAGCGTCGCGACATGCGCGCCGAGCTTGGCCGCGGCCACGACGTGGACGGGATGGCGGACCGAGGCGACCAGAACTTCCGTGCGGATCGCGGGATAGGCGCGGTAGATCTCGACGATGTCGGCGATCAGCCGCATGCCGTCGGTGCCGACGTCGTCGAGCCGGCCGACGAAGGGCGACACGAAGGCCGCGCCGGCCTTGGCGGCCAGGATCGCCTGGGCGGGAGAGAAGCACAGCGTGACATTGACCATCGTGCCCTGGTCGGCGAGCGCGCGGCAGGTCTTGAGCCCGTCGGGCGTCAGCGGCACCTTGACCGCCACGTTGCGCGCGATGGCGGCAAGCTTGCGTCCTTCGGCGAGCATCGTCGCATGGTCGGTCGCGGTGACCTCGGCGCTGACCGGCCCGGGCACCAGCGCGCAGATCTCGGCGATCACCTCCAGCATGTTGCGGCCGGACTTGGCGATCAGCGACGGGTTGGTGGTCACGCCGTCGATCATGCCGGTGCCGGCGAGATCCTCGAGATCCTTGAGATCGGCGCTGTCGATGAAGAACTTCATGTCGATGCCTGCCGCGCGGTCGATCGGGTCACGCGGGACGATCCGCGCTCAGGGGGTGTGCCATAGCGCGCGACCCCGCGTAAAGTCCGCGGTCGATGACCATCCTGGCTAACCCGGAGGAAGATCCCGGCGGCGTCGTGCTGCGCGTGCTGCTGCCGCTGCCGCTGGCCGGCGCCTATGATTATCGCGCCGAGGCGCGGCTCGGTCTGCGCCCGGGAGACTTCGTGCGCGTGCCGCTTGGCAGCCGGGTGGCGCTCGGCGTCGTCTGGGACGATGCGCCGCCGTCCGCCGGCGAGCCGGCGCGCCGGCTGAAGGATGTCGTCTGCCGCGTCGGCGGCGCCAGGCTTCCCGAACCGACGCGGCGCTTCGTGGACTGGGTCGCGCAATACACGATGTCGCCGCCGGGGGCCGTGCTGCGCATGGCGATGAGCGTGCCCGACGCGCTCGAGCCGCCGCCGGTGGCGATGGGCTGGGCGCCGGCACCGGAGGCCGGGGCGATGCCGGTGGCCGAGCCCGGCGCGCCGCGCATCACGTCGGCGCGCCGGCGCGTGCTCGACGCGCTCGCCGGGGTTCCGGCCGCCGGCACCGCGGCGATCGCCGCGCGCGCCGGCGTCGGTGCGGGCGTCGTCAAGGCGATGGCCGAGGCGGGTCTGCTGGTCCCGGTGCCGGTGGCCGTGCCGTCGACCCCGGCACCCGACGGCGGCCATCCCGGGCCCGCCCTTTCCGGAACCCAGGCGAGCGCCGCGCGGCGGCTGGCGGAGGGCGTCGATCGCGGCTTCGGCGTCGTGCTGCTCGACGGTGTCACCGGCGCGGGCAAGACCGAGGTCTATTTCGAGGCCGTCGCCGCGGCGCTGCGCGCCGGGCGCCAGGTGCTGGTGCTGCTGCCGGAGATCGCGATGAGCGCCCAATGGCTGGCGCGTTTCGCCGCGCGCTTCGGCGCGCCGCCGGCCAGCTGGCATTCCGAACTCGCCCATGGCGCACGGATCCGGACCTGGCGCGAGGTCGCCGACGGGACTGCGCGGGTGGTGGTCGGCGCCCGCTCGGCGCTGTTCCTGCCCTATCGCGACCTGGGGCTGATCGTGGTCGACGAGGAGCACGAGCAGGCCTTCAAGCAGGAGGAGGGCGTGATCTACCACGCCCGCGACATGGCCGTGGTCCGCGCGCGGCTCGGGCGCATCCCGATCGTGCTGGTCTCGGCGACGCCGTCGATCGAGACGGTGGTGAACGTCGCGCGCGGCCGCTACGCGGCGGTGCATCTGCCCGCGCGCCATGGCGGCGCGCGGCTGCCGCGCATCGAGCTGGTCGATCTGCGGCGCGAGCCGCCGCCGGCGCGGCAATGGATCGGGCCGCGGCTGCGCGAGGCCCTGGCGCGAACGCTGGCGGCGGGCGAGCAGGGGATGCTGTTCCTGAACCGTCGCGGCTATGCGCCGCTCACGCTGTGCCGCGCCTGCGGCCATCGTCTGCAATGTCCGCATTGCACCGCGTGGCTGGTCGAGCACCGACTGTCGGGGCGCCTGCAATGCCATCATTGCGGCCATGGCGCGCAGGTGCCGCGGCGCTGCACGTCATGCGGCGCCGAGGACCGCTTCGCGCCCTGCGGGCCGGGCGTCGAACGCGTCGCCGAGGAGGCGCGCGCCCTTTTCCCCGCGGCGCGCATCGAGATCATGACATCGGACACGATCGCGGGTCCGCAGGCGGCGTCGGATTTCGTCGCGCGCATGATCGCGGGCGGGATCGATCTGCTGATCGGCACGCAGATCGTGGCCAAGGGCCATCATTTTCCCGGGCTGACGCTGGTCGGCATCGTCGACGGCGACATCGGCCTGTCGGGCGGCGACCTGCGCGCGGGCGAGCGGACCTACCAGCTGCTGCACCAGGTGGCCGGCCGCGCCGGCCGCGCCGGCCGACCCGGGCATGTGCTGCTGCAGACCCATGCGCCCGAGCATCCCGCGATGCAGGCCCTGGCGGCGGGCGACCGCGACGGCTTCGTCGCCGCCGAGATCGCGGCGCGCGAGCGGCTGTCGCTGCCGCCTTTCGGGCGGTTCGCGGCGCTGATCCTGGCCGGACCGGATGCCGGCGTCCTGGACCGGGTCTGCCGGGACATGGCGCGCCGGGCGCCCCGGGGACCGGGCATCGACACGCTGGGCCCGGCGCCGGCGCCGCTCGCCATCCTGCGCGGCCGCCACCGCCGGCGCTTCCTGGTCCGCGCGCCGCGCGAGGCGCCGATGCAGGCGCTGATCGCGCAGTGGTTGAGCGATCTTCGCCTGCCGGGCTCGGTCAGATTGCAGATCGACATCGATCCCTACAATTTTCTGTGATCGTCCGGCGTTTATGCCGTGCCGCCGGGCCGCGATGTGCTATGGTTTCGTGGAAATCGCGTTAATGGCGTGATCCAGACCCAGAAAGGGATCTTTGGCCATGACATCGATCAGCAGCAACGTCAGTGCGCTGCTCGCGCAGCGCTTCTTGCGGACAAACGCGTCGGAGACCGCCGAGACGCAAGCCCGGACGGCGAGCGGCGAGCGGGTCCAGGCGACACAGGACGCGGCGAGCTTCGCGGTCGCGGCTTCCGCGCGCGGCGACGTGAAGGCGTTCGCCGCCGCGGCGTCGGCGATGCAGGGCGCCACGGCGGCCGGCATGGTCGCCGTCTCGGCGGGCGAGACGATCGTCGGCCGGCTCGGCGATGTCCGCGCCAAGCTGGCCCAACTGGCCGACGAAAGCCTCGCGCCGAAAAGCCGGGCGGCGCTCAATGCCGAACTCGCCGCCATCGTCGGCGGGATCAACGAGCAGCTGGCCGGCGCCACGTTCAACGGGATCAATCTTCTTTCCGGCGCCGGCGCCGACAAGGCGATCCCCGGCGGCCGCGACGGCTCGCCTGCCACGCTGCGCGACAATGATGTCCGCCCGCTGTCGCTCGGCCCGGTCGGCGGCGTCGCCGATGCGGCCGGGGCGCTGCTCCGCGTCGACGCCTTTCGCCAGTCGCTCGACGGCGCGCTGCGCAATCTGGGCGGCGATCTTTCCCAGCTGCGCGCGCGGGCGGAGGTCGCCCAGCAGACGGGCGAGGCGAACAGCTTCGGCCTCGGCGCGCTGGTCAATGTCGATCTGGCGCGCGAATCCGCCTCGCTTGCCTCGCTGCAGGTCCGCCAGCAGCTGAGCGGCACGTCGATGGGCATCGCCAACCAGACACCCTCGGCCCTGCTCAGCCTGCTGCGCTGACCCCGCCGGGCCTTCCGGCCGCCGGCCGCCGGGATCGCCGGGCGATGCCCGACGTCCCCGATCATCCGGTCGCGCCGGATGCTTCGGCCTCCGGCAGGAACAGGCGCACCCGGGTGCCGCGCCCAGCCCCGTGCCGCGCCGGATTTCCGGCGCCATGGCCGTACCCGTACCCGCAACGGTGATGCGCATGAACGGGCCGGCGGCCAGTCCGGTCCGCGACGCCGCGCGCTCGCCGGCATCGGCATCGACGGTCCAGCTTTCGGGCGCGAGCGCCATGCGAACCTCGATCTTCTC
>JBIKLI010000052.1:0-17097 GCA_044359885.1 Alphaproteobacteria bacterium
CGGCATCGCCAACGGCGCGCCGCAGACGCTGCTCGGCCTCTTCCGCTGATCGAGGCCTGACGGTCTCGCGCCGCGGCCGGGTCCAAACCGGCCGCCGCGCCGGCCGACTCCACCCAGAACACCACGCCGCCGTCCCGGCCAGAAGGCCGGGGCGGCGTGTCGTGTCGCCGGGCAACGGGAAAAACGAGCGCGGGACGACCGCAACACGTTGCGGCGGAACGCGAAAAAACCCCCAGATCATGGGGTTTGTGAGACGGATCGAAAAATCGGCGTAAAACCTTTCGGCCATGCTTGACGCTTGCTCCGGCTAGCGCGTATAAGCCGCCCGCCTCGGGGGAGTCGGTCGTCGGCAGCGCCGAAACACGGTTCGCCGGGGCGAAGTTTTCAGCGAGCCGTCTTCGAACGGCCTCGTCGCCGAGCAAGCTCGGCGATCACCAGCCTGCAGGATCCGCCATCATACGGGGTCCCGCGGGCATTTCGTTTCGCCCGTACGCCGGATGGGCCGGTGCACGGAAAAATGGCCAGCCGACGGCGGGCCGATGAGGGAAGTTGGATGCCGACGATCAACCAGCTGATCGCCAAGGGACGTCACCCGAAGTCCTCGCGCAACAAGGTGCCGGCCCTGCAGGGCAGCCCGCAGAAGCGTGGCGTCTGCACGCGCGTCTATACGACGACCCCGAAGAAGCCGAATTCGGCGCTGCGCAAGGTCGCGAAGGTGCGTTTGACCAATGGCTTCGAGGTCATCGGCTACATCCCGGGCGAGGGGCATAACCTGCAGGAACATTCGGTGGTGATGATCCGCGGCGGTCGCGTCAAGGACCTGCCAGGCGTGCGCTACCACATCCTGCGCGGCGTGCTCGATACCCAGGGCGTCAAGGATCGCAAGCAGCGCCGCTCGAAGTATGGCGCCAAGCGTCCCAAGTGAGCGCGTAAGGAGAGATCGACATGTCCCGTCGCCGCCGCGCAGAACGCCGCGAAGTCCTTCCGGATGCGAAGTTCGGAGATACAGTGCTGACGCGTTTCATGAACGCGTTGATGTATGACGGCAAGAAATCCGCCGCCGAAAACATCGTCTACGGGGCGCTCGAGACGATCGAGCGCCGGGTCAAGGGCGATCCGGTCCGGCTCTTCCACGAGGCGCTCGACAACGTCAAGCCGGCCGTGGAAGTGCGTTCCCGCCGCGTCGGCGGCGCTACCTATCAGGTCCCCGTCGAGGTCCGGCCAGAGCGTGGCCAGGCACTCGCGATCCGTTGGGTGATCACTGCGGCGCGCGGTCGCGGCGAGAACACGATGATGGATCGTCTCTCGGCCGAACTGATGGATGCCGCCAACAACCGCGGCGGCGCCGTCAAGAAGCGCGAAGACACGCACCGCATGGCAGAGGCCAATCGCGCCTTCGCCCATTATCGCTGGTAACGGATAGGAAGGCCCGTCCGCCATGGCTCGCACCACCCCGCTGGACCGCTACCGCAACATCGGCATCATGGCGCATATCGACGCCGGCAAGACGACGACGACCGAGCGGATCCTGTTCTATACCGGCAAGGCCTACAAGATCGGCGAGGTGCATGAAGGCACCGCGACGATGGATTGGATGGAGCAGGAGCAGGAGCGCGGGATCACGATCACCTCCGCGGCGACCACGGCATTCTGGCGCGACCATCGGGTCAACATCATCGATACGCCGGGACACGTGGACTTCACCATCGAGGTCGAGCGCTCGCTGCGGGTCCTGGACGGTGCCGTGGCCGTGTTCGACGGCGGCAACGGCGTGGAACCGCAGTCCGAGACCGTCTGGCGCCAGGCCGACAAGTACGAGGTCCCGCGGATCTGCTTCGTCAACAAGATGGACAAGATCGGCGCCGATTTCTTCATGTCGGTGGACTCGATCAAGGAAAAGCTCGGTGCCGTGCCGCTGCCGCTGCAGTTGCCGATCGGTTCAGAGAGCCAGTTCGTCGGCATCGTCGACCTCGTGCGGATGAAGGCCGTCACGTGGAAGAGCGAGACGCTCGGCGCCGAGTTCGTCGACGGCGAGATCCCGGCCGAACTTCAGGCGAAGGCTGCGGAGTTCCGGGCCGCCCTGATCGAGACGGCCGTGGAAATGGACGACGAAGCGCTCGAAGGCTATCTGAGCGGCGAGGAACCCTCCGAGGAAATGCTGCGGCGCTGCATCCGCAAGGGCACGATTGCCCGGAAGTTCTACCCTGTGCTCTGCGGTTCGGCCTTCAAGAACAAGGGCGTCCAGCCGCTCCTCGATGCCGTGGTGGACTACCTGCCGTCGCCGATCGACGTGGCCGCCGTGAAGGGCACCTCCATCGACGGCAAGACGGAAATGGAGCGTCGTTGCTCGGACGAGGAGCCCTTCTCGGGTCTTGCGTTCAAGATCATGGTCGATCCCTTTGTCGGGACCCTGACCTTCTTCCGCGTCTATTCCGGGGTCATCGAATCGGGGACGGGTGTCGTCAACTCCGGCCGCGACAAGCGCGAGCGCATCGGCCGCATGCTGCTGATGCATGCGAACCATCGCGAGGAGATCAAGGAAGCGCGGGCTGGCGACATCGTCGCTCTCGTGGGCCTCAAGGACACGATCACGGGAGACACGCTCTGCGACGCCGCCAAACCGGTGGTCCTGGAGCGCATGGAATTTCCCGATCCGGTCATCGAAGTCGCGATCGAGCCGAAGACCAAGGCCGACCAGGAGAAAATGTCGGCGGCATTGGTCAAGTTGGCGCAGGAAGATCCCAGCTTCCGTGTCTCGACCGACCTGGAGTCCGGCCAGACCATCCTGAAGGGCATGGGCGAGCTTCATCTCGACATCAAGGTCGACATTCTGAAGCGGACCTACAAGGTCGAGGCCAATGTCGGCGCGCCTCAGGTCGCCTATCGCGAGACGATCTCGAAGGTCGCTGAGATCGACTATACCCATAAGAAGCAGACCGGTGGCTCTGGTCAGTATGCGCGCATCAAGTTGCGTTTCGAACCCTTGTTGCCGGGCGGTGGCTATGAATTCGAGAACGACGTGGTCGGCGGCGCGGTTCCGAAGGAATATGTGCCGGGCGTCGAAAAGGGGCTCGAGGGGTCACGCAACAGTGGCGTTCTGGCCGGCTTTCCGGTCATCGATTTCAAGGTGGCATTGATCGACGGCGCCTATCACGACGTCGACTCGTCAGCTCTGGCTTTCGAGATCGCGGCGCGGGCGGCCTTCAAGGAAGGCATCGCGAAGGCGGGTCCCAAGCTTCTCGAGCCAATCATGAAGGTCGAGGTCGTGACCCCGGAGGATTTCATGGGGGACGTGATCGGCGACCTCAACTCGCGCCGTGGTCAGGTGCAGAACATGGACATGCGCGGGAACGCGCGGGTCGTCACGGCGATGGTGCCGCTGGCGAACATGTTCGGCTACGTCAACAACCTGCGCGGCATGAGCCAGGGGCGCGCCGCCTATTCGATGCAGTTCGACCATTACGAGCAGGTCCCGCAGAACGTCGCGGACGAAGTCCGCGCCAAGATGGCCTGACCGGTCCAAATTCGCCCAGGAAGGAATGGGGTTAGATCCATGAGCAAAGCGAAATTCGAGCGGAACAAGCCGCACTGCAACATCGGGACGATCGGTCACGTCGACCATGGGAAGACGTCGCTGACGGCGGCGATCACGAAGGTGCTTGCCGAGAGCGGCGGCGCGACGTTCATGGCGTACGATCAGATCGACAAGGCGCCCGAGGAGAAGGCGCGCGGGATCACGATCAATACGGCGCATGTGGAATACGAGACGAAGAACCGCCACTACGCGCATGTGGATTGCCCTGGTCACGCGGACTACGTGAAGAACATGATCACGGGCGCGGCGCAGATGGACGGTGCGATCCTTGTCGTGAGCGCGGCGGACGGCCCGATGCCCCAGACGCGCGAGCATATTCTTCTTGCGCGTCAGGTTGGCGTTCCGGCGCTGGTTGTTTTCCTGAACAAGTGCGACATGGTCGAGGACGCGGAGCTTCTCGATCTTGTCGAACTCGAGGTGCGTGAGCTTCTGTCGAAGTACGAGTTCGACGGGGACAAGATCCCTGTCGTCCGCGGTTCGGCGCTTTGCGCGCTGGAGAGCCGCGATCCTGCGCTGGGTCGTGACGCGATCCTGAAGCTGATGGAGGCTGTGGATGCGACGATCCCGCAGCCGACGCGTCCGAAGGACAAGCCGTTCCTGATGCCGATCGAGGACGTGTTCACGATTTCCGGCCGTGGCACGGTCGTGACGGGCCGCGTGGAGCGCGGGATCGTGAAGGTGAACGACGAGATCGAGATCGTCGGTCTGAAGCCGACGACGAAGACGGTGGTGACGGGCGTCGAGATGTTCCGGAAGCTTCTGGACAGCGGCGAGGCTGGCGACAACATCGGCGCGCTGCTGCGCGGAACGAAGCGCGAGGAAGTGGAGCGCGGCCAGGTTCTGGCGGCGCCGGGTTCGATCACGCCGCACACGAAGTTCAAGGCCGAGGCGTATATCCTGACGAAGGAGGAGGGCGGTCGTCATACGCCGTTCTTCTCGAACTACCGTCCGCAGTTCTACTTCCGGACGACGGATGTGACGGGGCAGGTCGTGCTTCCCGAAGGTACGGAAATGGTCATGCCCGGGGACAACATCGCGATGGAGGTGCACCTGATCGCACCGATCGCGATGGACGAGGGGTTGCGCTTCGCGATCCGCGAGGGCGGCCGCACGGTCGGCGCCGGCGTCGTGGCGAAGATCATCGAGTAATCGGGCGCTGCGCCGTCGCATTGCGCGCCGGCGCGTCGCGGGTAGGAGCATAGCTCAATTGGTAGAGCACCGGTCTCCAAAACCGGGGGTTGGGGGTTCGAGCCCCTCTGCTCCTGCCAGCGCATCCCGAAGCCGGCAAATCGCGGCATCGGCGTCGTCGCGGGTCGGTCGGGTCACAAGTGAGGACGCAAGCGGGCGTCCTCGGCGGGAAGGAAGATGAGCGGCAACCAGAGCAGCGGTACGACAAGCGGCGGGACACCGGCGCGCGTCGGCGTCGGCGAATTCTTCCGGCAGGTCCGGCAGGAGGCCAACAAGGTCTCGTGGCCGACCCGCAAGGAGACGATGATCACGACGGGCATGGTCTTCGCGATGTCCATCCTGGCAGCGCTTTTCTTCTTCCTCGTGGACTGGTTCGTGAGCCACGGCGTCAAACTGATCCTTGGGCTCGGAGGCTGATATGCCGGCGCGCTGGTACGTGGTGCATGTCTATTCCGGCTTCGAGAAGAAGGTCGCCCAGACGATCCGCGAGCAGGCCCAGGCCAAGGGCATGGCGGCGATGATCGAGGACGTGATGGTACCGACCGATTCGGTCGTCGAAATGCGCAAGAACAAGAAGGTCAATGCCGAGCGGAAGTTCTTTCCCGGCTATGTCCTGGTGAAGATGGACATGACCGACCAGACTTGGCACCTCGTGAAGAACATTCCGAAGGTGACGGCGTTTCTCGGGGACAAGACCAAGCCTCAGCCGATCACCGACCGCGAGGCCGACCGCCTGATCAATCAGGTCAAGGAAGGCATCGAGAAGCCGAAACCGGCCATCACGTTCGAGATCGGCGAGCAGGTGCGCGTCTCCGACGGACCGTTCACGTCCTTCAACGGAACGGTCGAGGACGTCGACGAGGAGAAATCGCGTCTCAAGGTTTCGGTATCGATCTTCGGTCGCCCGACGCCGGTCGAACTCGAATACACGCAGGTCGAGAAGGTCTGAAGAGATCCGTCCCTGCCGGCGTCGTGGCGCCGGAACGGGCGGGAACGCAACCAGCAAGGCGCATGACCGGTCCCGGGGCTCCACGCGAAAGACGCCCACCGGCAGCCGCAAGGAAGGCGAAACATGGCGAAAAAGATCGTCGGCTATATCAAACTGCAGGTGCCCGCGGCGCAGGCAAATCCGTCTCCGCCGATCGGGCCGGCGCTTGGTCAGCGCGGGCTGAACATCATGGAGTTCTGCAAGCAGTTCAATGCGCAGACCCAAAAGATGGATGCCGGGACCCCGATCCCCGTCGTCATCACGGCGTTCTCGGATCGTACCTTCACGTTCGTGATGCGTACGCCCCCGGCCAGCTTCTTCCTCAAGAAGGCGGCGAAGATCGAGTCGGGCTCGAAGACGACCGGCCGCGATCCGGTCGGCAAGGTGACGACCACCCAGAGCCGCGAGATCGCGGAAAAGAAGATGGCCGACCTCAACGCGCATGACGTCGAGGCGGCGATGAAGATGATCGCCGGCTCCGCCCGGTCGATGGGCCTGCAAGTGGTGGAGGGCTGACCATGGCGTTCCAAGGCAAGCGCATGCGCAAGTCCTATGACGGCATCGATCGCGACAAGTCCTATGCGATCGCGGATGCGGTCAAGTTCGTGAAGGCGCGCGCGAGCGCGAAGTTCGACGAGACCGTCGAATTGTCGATCTCGCTCGGCGTCGACACCCGTCATGCGGATCAGAATGTGCGCGGCGTCGTGGCGCTCCCCTCGGGAACCGGCAAGACGGTGCGCGTGGCGGTGTTCGCCAAGGGACCGCGGGCGCAGGACGCCCAGGCGGCCGGTGCCGACCTTGTCGGCGCGGAGGATCTGGCGGAGAAGGTGCTGGCCGGTCAGATCGATTTCGATCGCGTCATCGCCGCGCCGGACATGATGGCGGTCGTCGGCAAGCTCGGCAAGGTCCTGGGACCGCGCGGTCTCATGCCCAATCCGAAGCTGGGGACGGTGACCCCGAACGTGGGTCAGGCCGTGCGCGACGTGAAGGGCGGTCAGGTCGAGTTCCGCGCCGACAAGGCCGGGATGGTCAATGTCGGCCTCGGAAAGGTCAGCTTCTCCGAGGATCAGATCGCCGCCAACATCAAGGCGCTGCTCGACGCGATCGGTCGTGCCCGGCCGTCGGGCATCAAGGGCACCTATATCAGGAAGGCGACCCTGAGCTCGACCATGGGCCCGGGCGTCAAGCTGGATGTGGCCGGCCTCGGAGGGGCCACGGGCACGCCGGCGGCATGATGGAACTCCCGTCGCGCCGCGGTCTTGAACCGTGGCTTGACGGGCCGCAGGTCCGCGCCTGGTCCCCTCGGGGGCCTCGGCGCGGGCATCCTGTCCGAGACTGCAGGCGCCTGCAGGCCCCCAGGGGTCGGCCGGCTTAATCGATCGACCGGCCTGCATAGACAGAGGAAAAACCGCATCGGAGCCTGTGGGCTCCGCGGCGGCTTGGACTTCTGGGGCAGGTTCGAGAGCGGGTCTCGGACGGATCCGGCGATCGGAGCCGGACGAGACCCTGGTGGAACCGGCCCAGCGGCTGACCGCGCGGTATGCGTGGCCTGCCGACGGGCCAAACAGGAGACGATCCGTGGACCGTTCCGAGAAGGAGAAACTGGTCGCCTCGCTGCACGGAGTCCTGAAGGACGCCTCGCTCGTCGTCGTGACGCAGCAGTCGGGCCTGACGGTCGCCGAAGTCACCGATTTGCGTCGGCGGATGCGTGCAGCAGGTGCCAGCTTCAAAGTCGCGAAGAACAGGCTCACGCGTCGTGCCCTGGAGGGAACGCCCTTCCAGGGCCTCGGTCACTTGTTCAAGGGTCCGACCGCTATCGCCTTCAGCCGCGACCCCGTCGCGGCCGCGAAGGTGGCGGTCGAATTCTCGGGCAAGAACGAGAAGCTCAAGGTCATCGGCGGCGGTCTGGGCGACAAGATGCTCGATCCGACCGCGATCAAGGCGCTGGCGACCCTGCCTTCGCTCCCGGAACTCCGGGCGAAGCTGCTGGGCACCATCGTCGCGCCGGCGACCAGGCTTGCGACCGTCATCCGCGCGCCGGCATCCCAGCTTGCGCGCGTCATCGACGCCAAGGCCAAGAAGACGGCCGAAGGCTGAGCCAGACCTCGTCAATCCAGAACCAGATATCCAAGCCAATCCAGGAGAACAGCTATGGCCGATCTCGCCAAACTCGTCGACGACCTGTCCGCCCTCACCGTGCTCGAGGCGGCCGAACTCACCAAGATGCTCGAGGAGAAGTGGGGCGTCTCCGCCGCCGCGCCGGTGGCCGTGGCCGCCGCTGCCGCGCCGGGTGCCGCCGCCGCGCCTGCCGCCGAGCAGACGGAGTTCACCGTCATCCTCAAGGAAGCCGGTGCCAACAAGATCAACGTGATCAAGGAAGTGCGCGCGATCACGGGTCTCGGCCTCAAGGAAGCCAAGGATCTGGTCGAGGGCGCGCCGAAGACCGTCAAGGACGGCGTCAGCAAGGACGACGCCGCCAAGCTCAAGAAGCAGCTCGAGGGCGCGGGCGCGACCGTCGAGGTCAAGTAACCCCGCCTCGCCGCGCGCGGCGGCCGGGCGGTCCCGATCGGGCCGCCCGGACCGCAGGCCGGCCGCGCGCGGGCCAGGGCGGCCGCCGGCCGGATACGAGTACCAATTGTGGGTCGCCGCGCCATCGCGCGTGGCGCACCCCGAGATCGAGGAAAGAGGAAACCGATGCTGCAGTCCTTCACGGGTCGCAAGCGTATCCGCAAGAGCTTCGGGCGCATCCCCGAGGTCGCTCCGCTGCCGAACCTGATCGAAGTGCAGATGAGTTCCTACAAGGCGTTCCTGCAGATGGGCGTACCCGCCGACCAGCGTAAGCTGCTCGGGCTGCAGGAGGTCTTCAAGTCGGTCTTCCCGATCAAGGACTTCACCGAGCGCTCCCAGCTGGAATTCGTTCGCTACGAGCTGGAGCCGCCGAAATATGATGTCGAGGAATGC
Source organism: Alphaproteobacteria bacterium (assembly GCA_044359885.1). GTDB lineage: Bacteria > Pseudomonadota > Alphaproteobacteria > CACIAM-22H2 > CACIAM-22H2 > CAIOSQ01. The sequence continues at coordinate 8,733 of JBIKLI010000052.1, forward strand.
CAGCAGCGCGGGATGACCTTCGCCGCGCCCCTCAAGGTGACGCTGCGGCTGGTCGTCTGGGATGTGGACGAGGACACCGGCTCGCGTTCCATCCGCGACATCAAGGAACAGGACGTCTACATGGGCGACATGCCCCTGATGACGGACAAGGGCACGTTCATCATCAACGGCACCGAGCGCGTCATCGTCAGCCAGATGCACCGTAGCCCGGGCGTCTTCTTCGACCATGACCGCGGCAAGACCCATTCCTCGGGCAAATATCTGTTCGCGGCGCGCGTGATCCCTTATCGCGGGTCCTGGCTGGATTTCGAGTTCGACGCCAAGGATCTCGTCTATGTGCGCATCGACCGGCGCCGCAAGCTGCCGGTGACCAGCTTCCTCTTCGCCCTCGACAACGACGCCACCGCGGCGCTGCGGGCCGAGCGGGCGAAGGCGGGCAAGGGGCTTGAGGCGGGCGAGGCCGTCGGCATGACCGCCGAGGAGATCCTGAACTATTTCTACGGTCAGGTGACCTACACGCTCGGCAAGAAGGGCTGGGAGACGGATTTCGACGCCGAGCGCCTGCGTGGCGTGAAGCTGACGGCGGATCTGGTCGACGCGAAGACGGGCAAGCTTCTTGCCGAGACCGGCGCGAAGCTGACGCCGCGGATGGCGCGCAAGTTCAAGGAGGACGGCGTCACCCGGATCCAGGCGTCGGCCGACGAACTGAAGGGGCGCTATGTCGCCGTCGACATCGTCAACGAGCAGACCGGCGAAGTCCTGGCCGAAGCCGGCGACGAGATCACCGCCCAGATGCTGAAGCTGTTCGGCGAGCACGGCGTCGCGACGATCCCGACCCTGCATATCGACCACATCACCGTCGGCCCCTATATCCGCAACACGCTCAAGGGCGACAAGAACGCGAACCGCGAAGAGGCGCTGATCGAGATCTACCGGGTGATGCGGCCCGGCGAGCCGCCGACGCTGGAGACCGCGGAGACCCTCTTCAAGAGCCTGTTCTTCGAAGCCGACCGCTACGACCTGTCGGCGGTCGGACGGGTCAAGATGAACGCGCGGCTCGGGCTCGATTGCGCCGACACGGTGCGCATCCTGCGCCGCGAGGACGTCCTCGCGATCATCAAGATGCTGGTGGACCTCAAGGACGGCCGCGGCGAGATCGACGACATCGACAATCTCGGCAACCGCCGCGTGCGCTCCGTGGGCGAACTCATGGAGAACCAGTACCGCGTCGGCCTGCTCCGGATGGAGCGGGCGATTCGCGAACGCATGTCGACGGTCGAGATCGACTCGGTCATGCCGCACGACCTGATCAACGCCAAGCCGGCCGCCGCGGCCGTGCGCGAGTTCTTCGGATCCTCGCAGTTGTCCCAGTTCATGGATCAGACGAACCCGCTCTCCGAGATCACGCACAAGCGCCGCCTGTCGGCCCTCGGGCCGGGCGGCCTGACGCGCGAGCGCGCGGGCTTCGAGGTTCGCGACGTGCACCCCACGCATTACGGGCGCATCTGCCCGATCGAGACGCCGGAAGGCCCGAACATCGGCCTGATCAGCTCGCTCGCCACCTATGCGCGGATCAACCAGTACGGCTTCATCGAGACGCCGTATCGCCGCGTGCGCGAGGGGCGCGTGACCGACGAGGTCGTCTACCTGTCGGCGATGGAGGAATCGAAGTACCACATCGCGCAGGCGAACATCGAAGTCGACCCCAGGGGCCGGATCGTTGCCGAGCTGACCAACTGCCGCAAGGGCGGCGACTTCGCGCTCGTGCGGCCCGAACAGGTCGATTTCATCGACGTCAGCCCCAAGCAGCTGGTGTCGGTCGCTGCGGCGCTCGTGCCGTTCCTGGAAAACGACGACGCGAACCGGGCGCTCATGGGAGCGAACATGCAGCGCCAGGCGGTGCCGCTGATCCGCGCCGAAGCGCCGCTCGTCGGCACGGGCATGGAAGGCGTCGTGGCACGCGATTCCGGTGCGGCGATCGCCGCCCGGCGCGCCGGTGTGGTGGATCAGGTCGATGCCACGCGCATCGTGGTCCGCGTCACGGAGAATGTCGGCAGCACGCAGTCGGGGGTCGACATCTACAACCTTCTGAAGTTCCAGCGCTCGAATCAGAGCACCTGCATCACGCAGCGTCCGTTGGTGAAGAAGGGCGATGCGGTGGCCGCCGGCGACATCATCGCCGACGGCCCGTCGACGGAACTCGGCGAATTGGCGCTCGGCCGGAATGTCCTCGTCGCGTTCATGCCCTGGAACGGCTACAACTTCGAAGACTCGATCCTGATCTCCGAGCGCATCGTCTCCGACGACGTGTTCACCTCGATCCATATCGAGGAATTCGAGGTCATGGCCCGCGACACCAAGCTGGGCCAGGAGGAGATCTCCCGCGACATCCCGAATGTCGGCGAGGAGGCGCTTCGCAATCTCGACGAGGCAGGGATCGTCTATATCGGCGCCGAGGTGAAGCCGGGCGACATCCTGGTCGGCAAGGTGACGCCGAAGGGCGAGTCGCCGATGACCCCCGAGGAGAAGCTGCTGCGGGCGATCTTCGGCGAAAAGGCCTCCGATGTCCGCGACACCTCGCTGCGGCTTCCGCCGGGCGTCACCGGGACGGTCGTCGAGGTGCGCGTCTTCTCCCGGCGCGGCGTCGACAAGGACGAGCGCGCGGTCGCGATCGAGCGTTCCGAGATCGAGCGCCTGGCCAAGGATCGCGACGACGAGAAGGCGATCCTCGAGCGCAGCTTCGCGGCGCGCCTCAAGGAGCGTCTCGTCGGGCAGGTGGCCGCTGGCGGCCTCAAGGCGCTCAAGCCCGGCACCAAGCTCACCGAGGAGGTGCTGGCCGAGTTCACCACCGGCCAATGGCGCCAGATAACCACCCGCAACGACAAGCTCGAAGCCGAACTCGAGGGGATCAAGCGTCAGTACGACGACGCGGTGAAGGCGCTGGTCGCGCGCTTCGAGGACAAGGTCGAGAAGCTGCAGCGGGGCGACGAGCTGCCGCCGGGCGTGATGAAGATGGTCAAGGTCTTCGTGGCCGTGAAGCGCAAGCTTCAGCCGGGAGACAAGATGGCCGGCCGCCACGGGAACAAGGGCGTCATCAGCCGCATCATGCCGGCCGAGGACATGCCCTACCTGGAGGATGGGACGCCGGTGGACGTGGTTCTGAACCCGCTCGGCGTGCCCAGCCGCATGAATGTCGGCCAGATCCTTGAAACCCACCTGGGCTGGGCGTCGGCCAAGATGGGCGCGCAGATCGCCGAGACGCTCAACCGGGTCCAGAAGTCGGGCAAGCTCGCCGATCTGCGCAAGCAACTGCAGAAGATCTACGGCAAGGACGCTCTCAGGCATGGAGACGGGGAACTGTCCGATCCGGAATTGCTGGAGCTCTCGGACAATCTGCGGCCGGGTGTGCCGATGGCGACGCCGGTCTTCGATGGCGCGCGCGAGGCCGACATCGTCACCATGCTCGAGGAAGCCGGTCTTCACCGCTCGGGCCAGGTGACGCTGTGGGACGGCCGCACCGGGGAGCGTTTCGATCGCGAGGTCACCGTCGGGTACATCTACATGCTGAAGCTGCATCATCTCGTGGACGACAAGATCCACGCCCGGTCTATCGGGCCCTACAGCCTCGTCACCCAGCAGCCCCTGGGCGGCAAGGCCCAGTTCGGCGGCCAGCGTTTCGGGGAGATGGAAGTGTGGGCGCTGGAGGCGTACGGGGCCGCCTACACGCTGCAGGAAATGTTGACCGTGAAATCGGACGACGTATCGGGCCGCACCAAGGTCTACGAGGCGGTCGTGCGCGGCGACGACAACTTCGAGGCCGGCATTCCCGAATCCTTCAACGTGCTCGTGAAGGAACTGCGGTCGCTGGGGCTCAATGTCGAGCTGAACCCCAAGGCTTTCTGACCGCCCGCGACGCCACTTGAACGATATCCGGCCGCTGCCGCGCGCGGCGGCCGATTTGCAGGAGACCAGGATGAACCAGGACGTAGCGACGGTGTTCGGCCAGCCCGCCGGCCCCCAGCAGTTCGACCAGATCCGGATCTCGATCGCCAGCCCGGAGAAGATCCGGTCCTGGTCCTACGGCGAGATCAAGAAGCCCGAGACGATCAACTACCGCACCTTCAAGCCGGAGCGCGACGGCCTGTTCTGCGCCCGCATCTTCGGGCCGATCAAGGACTACGAGTGCCTCTGCGGCAAGTACAAGCGGATGAAGTATCGCGGCATCATCTGCGAGAAATGCGGCGTCGAGGTGACCCTGTCGAAGGTCCGCCGCGAGCGAATGGGCCATATCGAGCTCGCCTCGCCGGTCGCCCATATCTGGTTCCTTAAGTCGCTGCCGAGCCGGATCGGCCTTCTGGTCGACATGACGCTGCGGGACCTCGAGAAGGTTCTCTATTTCGAGAGCTACGTCGTGACCGAGCCGGGCACGACCCCGCTCGAGTTGCGCAAGACGCTGACCGAAGACCAGCTGGCCAATGCCCAGAACGAGTATGGCGAGGGGCAGTTCGAGGCCAAGATCGGCGCCGAGGCGATTCGCGACATGCTGACCGCGATCGACCTGGAGAAGGAGCGCGACACGATGCGCGCCGATCTCAAGGAGGCGACCTCCGAGGCACGGCGCAAGAAGCTGGTCAAGCGGCTCAAGCTGGTCGAATCCTTCATCGAGTCCGGGAACCGCCCGGAGTGGATGATCATGGAGGTGATCCCGGTCATCCCGCCCGAGCTGCGTCCGCTGGTGCCGCTTGACGGCGGCCGCTTTGCGACTTCCGACCTGAACGATCTCTACCGGCGGGTCATCAACCGCAACAACCGGCTCAAGCGGCTGATTGAGCTGAAGGCGCCCGACATCATCGTGCGCAACGAGAAGCGCATGCTGCAGGAGGCGGTCGACGCCCTGTTCGACAACGGCCGCCGCGGGCGCGTGATCACCGGCGCCAACAAGCGGCCGCTCAAGTCGCTCAGCGACATGCTGAAGGGCAAGCAGGGGCGCTTCCGCCAGAACCTGCTCGGCAAGCGCGTCGACTATTCGGGCCGTTCGGTGATCGTCGTCGGACCCGAGCTCAAGCTGCACCAATGCGGGCTGCCCAAGAAGATGGCGCTCGAGCTGTTCAAGCCGTTCATCTATTCCAAGCTCGAACTCTACGGCATGGCGACCACGATCAAGGCCGCCAAGCGCATGGTCGAGAAGGAGCGGCCGGAGGTCTGGGACATCCTGGAGGAGGTCATCCGCGAGCACCCGGTCCTGCTCAACCGCGCGCCGACCCTGCATCGGCTGGGCATCCAGGCTTTCGAGCCCGTGCTGATCGAGGGCAAGGCGATCCAGTTGCACCCGCTGGTCTGCACGGCGTTCAACGCCGACTTCGACGGCGACCAGATGGCCGTGCACGTGCCGCTGAGCCTGGAGGCGCAGCTCGAGGCGCGGGTCCTGATGATGTCGACCAACAACATCCTCAGCCCCGCGAACGGCAAGCCGATCATCGTGCCGTCGCAGGACATCGTCCTCGGCCTCTACTACCTGACCATGCAGCGCGACGGCGAGCCCGGAGAGGGCCTTGCCTTCCGGGACGTTGCGGAGATCGAGCAGGCGCTGTTCCATCGCCAGGTCACCCTGCACGCCAAGATCCGCTGCCGCTTCCGCACCGTGGGACCGGAAAACAGGCCGACGGTCCAAGTGGTGACGACGACGCCGGGACGAATGCTGCTGTCGCAGATCCTGCCTCGGCATCCCAGCATCCCCTTCGCGCTGATCAACCAGCTGCTGACCAAGCGCGACATCTCGAACGTGATCGACACCGTCTACCGCCATTGCGGCCAGAAGGAGACGGTGATCTTCGCGGACCGGATGATGCAGCTGGGCTTCAGCCATGCCTGCCGCGCCGGCATCTCTTTCGGCAAGGACGACCTGATCATTCCGGCGGCCAAGCGCGAGCTGGTCGACAAGACCAAGACCCGCGTCGCCGAGTACGAGCAGCAGTATCAGGACGGTCTGATCACCCAGGGCGAGAAGTACAACAAGGTGATCGACGCGTGGTCCAAGTGCACCGACGACGTCGCGGCCGCGATGATGAAGGAGATCAGCCGCGTCCAGCCGGGCAAGCCGATGAATTCCGTCTGGATGATGGCGCATAGCCAGGCGCGCGGTTCGCCCCAGCAGATCAAGCAGCTGGCCGGGATGCGCGGCTTGATGGCCAAGCCGTCGGGCGAGATCATCGAGACGCCGATCATCTCGAACTTCAAGGAAGGCCTGACCGTCCTCGAGTATTTCAATTCGACCCACGGGGCGCGCAAGGGTCTTGCGGACACGGCGCTGAAGACGGCCAACTCCGGCTACCTCACGCGTCGTCTGGTCGATGTCGCGCAGGACGTGATCATCGTCGAGGACGATTGCGGCACCGAGGCGGGGCTGACGGTTCGGGCGGTCGTCGAAGGCGGCGAGGTGATTTCGCCGCTGGGCGAACGGATCCTCGGCCGGACTGCGGCTGTGGACGTGGTCGATCCGCTGGACGGCACGATCCTGGTCAAGGCGCGCGAGTTGATCCAGGAAGCCGATGTCGAACGGATCGAAAAGATCGGTCTCGACTCGGTCAAGATCCGTTCGGTCCTGACCTGCCAGTCGACGGGCGGCGTATGTGCGCGCTGCTACGGACGCGATCTGGCCCGCGGTACCTCGGTCAATGTCGGCGAGGCCGTCGGCATCATCGCCGCCCAGTCGATCGGCGAGCCTGGCACGCAGCTGACCATGCGCACGTTCCATATCGGCGGCGCGGCTCAGGTCAAGCTCGAGAACACCGTCGAAGCCGCCTTCGACACCCGGGTGACGATCCGCAACCGGGCAGTGGTGATCAACTCGTCGGGCGAGCGCATCGTGATGGGCCGCAACGTGGAGATCGTCCTGGTCGACGCGGCCGGCCGCGAACGTGCGCGCCATCGCCTGCCCTATGGCGCGCGCCTGCTCGCCGACGAGGGCGAAACGGTGACCAAGGGCCAGAAGCTGGCCGAGTGGGATCCGTACACGCTTCCGATCATCACCGAAAAGGAAGGCGTCGCGCATTACGTCGACCTGGTCGAGGGATTGTCGGTGCGCGAGGTCGTCGACGAGGCGACGGGCATCACCAGCAAGAGCGTCATCGACTGGCGTCAGCAGCCGCGCGGCGCCGATCTGCGGCCACGCATCGTGCTGCGCGACGCCGCTGGAGAGCAGATCCTGCTCGCGAACGGCCTGGAGGCGCGTTACTTCCTGCCGGTCGAGGCGATCCTGTCGGTCGGCAACGGCGATCGCGTCAAGGCCGGCGACATCCTCGCCCGCATCTCGCGCGAATCGTCCAAGACCCGCGACATCACGGGCGGCCTGCCGCGCGTGGCCGAGCTGTTCGAGGCCCGGCGGCCCAAGGACTTTGCGATCATCAGCGAGGGCGAGGGCCGGGTCGAGTTCGGCAAGGACTACAAGACGAAGCGCCGCGTGATCGTCCGTCCGCAGGACGAGAGCATGGCGGCCGTCGAGTATCTGATCCCCAAGGGCAAGCATATCGGCGTCCAGGAGGGCGACCTCGTCCAGCGTGGCGACACGCTGGTGGACGGGCATCGCGTTCCGCATGACATCCTGCGGGTCCTGGGCGTGGAGGAACTCGCCAGCTACCTCGTCAACGAGATCCAGGACGTCTATCGGCTGCAGGGCGTGAAGATCAACGACAAGCACATCGAAGTGATCGTCCGGCAGATGCTGCAGAAGGTCGAGATCATCGACCCCGGCGAGACCACCTTCCTCGCGGGCGAACAGATCGACCGGGACGAGTTCGAGGCGGCAAACAACAAGGCTGCCGCCCAGAACCTGCGCGCCGCCACGTGTCAGCCGGTCCTTCAGGGCATCACCAAGGCCTCGCTGCAGACGCGCTCCTTCATCTCGGCCGCCTCGTTCCAGGAAACGACCCGGGTCCTGACGGAAGCCTCGGTCATCGGCAAGACCGACGATCTGATCGGGTTGAAGGAGAACGTGATCGTCGGGCGACTGATCCCGGCCGGCACCGGTGCGGTAATGAACCGTCTGCGGGGCATCGCTGCGGCACGGGACCGGGAATTGCTCGCCCAGCAGGAGCAGAAGGAGGCGGCAGCCGCCGCTGCCTCCGCGTCGACGACAGAGGCCGGCGACGGCGAGGAACGCAGTCCGGCGCGCGAGCGGCGTCCGGCCACAGGCGCACGCCGCCGGCCGCGGACCTGACCGGCCTCTTCCAACGACGTTCAAGCGAACGCGCCGCTCCCGGGAGCCCCCGGGAGCGGCGTTTTCGTTTGGGCTTCTGTCTTCGTCGAGGGGTCGCGTCGGGCAGCATGGAGGCGGGCAGGAATTGCCGCGCTGGGCAAATCCTGCCGG
>JBIKLI010000053.1:0-17091 GCA_044359885.1 Alphaproteobacteria bacterium
CCCGGCACCACGATCCCCACGATGCGGTCGCCCGGCAGCGGATGGCAGCACTCGGCATAATGCACCGCCATGCCCGGGATCAGCCCGCGGATCGGGATGCCGTCGCCGTCACCGGCCGGGGCGGACGCCGTCTTGGCCGCACGACCGGCCCGGCCGCGCCCGGCCGGGCGCGACGCCGTTTCGGCCGTGGCGCGCGATCCCGGAAAGATGGCCTCCAGGACCTGACGTTCCGTCACCTCGCCGGCGCCGATCAGCGCGAAGAGATCCTCGGCCCCCTGGCACTTGAAGCCGCGCAGGACATTGTCCACCGACTTGTCCGCGAATTCGTAGCCTTCGGCCTGGAAGGCCTTCTGCAGCATCGAGCGCCCGAGCGAGGCGAACTGCGAGCGCTGCTGGGTGCGGATGAACCGCCGGATGCGCGCGCGTGCCTTGCCGGTGACGACGAAGCGTTCCCAGAGCGGTGACGGCGTCTGCGCCTTCGAGGTGATGACGTCGACCTGATCGCCGTTGGCCAGTTGCGTGCGCAGCGGCATCATGCGGCCGTTGACCTTGCCGCCCACGCAGCGGTCGCCGACCTCGGAATGCACCGCGTAGGCGAAGTCGACGATGGTCGCCCCGCGCGGCAGGCCGATCAGCGCCCCCTTCGGCGTGAAGCAGAAGACCTGGTCCTGGAACAGTTCCAGCTTGGTGTGCTCGAGGAATTCCTGGGGATCGGAGGCGTTCTCCAGCAATTCCAGCAATTCGCGCAGCCAGCGATAGGAATTGCCCTCGGCCGAGGACGGCCGGCCATCCTTGTAGCTCCAGTGGGCGGCGACGCCGAACTCGGCGACGTCGTGCATGTCGCGGGTGCGGATCTGGATCTCGATGCGCTGCTGTTCGGGCCCGATGACGCTGGTATGGAGCGAGCGATAGCCGTTGGGCTTGGGCGTCGACACGTAGTCCTTGAAGCGGCCGGGGACCAGCTTGTAGCGGCCATGGAGGACGCCCAGCGCGCGGTAGCAGTCGGGCACGCTCGCCACCACGACGCGGAAGGCCATGATGTCGGAGAGCTGCTCGAAGCCCACGTTCTTGCGCTGCATCTTGCGCCAGATCGAATAGGGCGACTTTTCGCGGCCGGAGACCCAGACATCCATGCGGTCCTCGACCAGGGTCCGGCTGATCTGGTCGACGATGCGGGTCACCAGATTGCCGCCCCGCTCGCGCAGGAAATCCAGCCGCGTCACGATCGACGCCCGGGCCTCGGGGTTGAGTTCGGCGAAGGCGAGATCCTCGAGTTCCTCCTGGATCTGCCGCATGCCGATGCGTTCGGCCAGCGGCGCGTAGATTTCCATCGTCTCGCGCGCGATCCGCTGGCGCTTCTCCGGGCTCTGGATGTAGCCGATGGTCCGCATGTTGTGCAGCCGGTCGGCCAGCTTGACCAGAAGCACGCGGATGTCGGCCGACATCGCCAGCAGCAGCTTGCGGAAATTCTCGGCCTGCTTGGTCTGGTCGGATTGCAGTTCGATCCGGCTGAGCTTGGTCACCCCGTCGACGAGGCGGCCGATGTCCGGGCCGAAGACCTTCTCGATCTCCTCGACCGTGGTCAGCGTGTCCTCGACCGTGTCGTGGAGCAGCGCGGTCGCGATCGTCTGGGCGTCGAGCCGGTAGCGGGTCAGGATCCCCGCGACCTCGAGCGGATGCAGGAAATAGGGATCGCCCGAGGCGCGCTTCTGGGCGCCATGCATCTTCATCGAGAAGACATAGGCCCGGTTGAGGACATCCTCGTCCACATCCGGGTCGTAGGCGCGGACCCGTTCGACGAGTTCGTATTGCCGGATCACGGCACCCCGCCCCGCCCGCGCTCAGGCCGCGGGGCGCGCCGGACGCGCCCCTGGGCCGGCGCCATCGTCACGCCTGGCGGTCGGCGTCGCCCGTCGGACCCGCATCGTCGCCGCCTTCGACGGTCATGTCCTCGTCCGACGCCTCGGCGGCGGGATCGTAGGGCACGCCCGCGACCTGCGAATCGGCGGCGAGCAGTTCCATCATGTCCTCTTCCGGCTCCTCGGCCTCCGCCTGCTTCTGCAGGCCGGTGATCAGCGCCTGATTGAGCCGGCCAAGATCGAGAACGCTGTCCGCGATCTCGCGCAGCGCCACGACCGGGTTCTTGTCGTTGTCGCGCTCGACGCCGATCTGCGCGCCGGCCGAGATCTCCCGCGCCCGCTGCGCGGCAAGCATGACCAGGTCGAAGCGGTTGGGGATCTTGTCGACGCAATCCTCGACGGTGACACGAGCCATCGTGTGAACACTCCGGAAACGGGAGGGAAAGCACGAGAATATAAGGAACTTGTCCGCCCGGATCAATAACCTCCGGCGCGCCGACCGCCTGTCCGGGCGATCACCCGGGGCTGGCCTCCGCCTCGCCCAACGGCACGGTCCCGTGATCCGGGCCGAGCGCCGCGACGAGCGTGGCGAGCCCGACGCCGCTGACCGGGTGGCGCCAGTCCGGGGCGACGTCGGCGAGCGGCAGCAGTACGAAGGCGCGCGTGGTCATGCGCGGATGCGGCAGCGCCGGCGCCCCGTCGCCGCCCGGAAGGATGCGCCCGTCATAGTCGAGCAGGTCGAGATCGAGCGTTCGCGGCGCGTTCGGCCGGCCACGTACCCGGCCCAGCGCCGCCTCCACCTCGTGGAGTTCGGCAAGCAGGGCCCGCGGCGAAAGGACGGTGGCGACCACCGCCACGGCGTTCACGAAAGCCGGTTCGGCCGGGTCGGGCCAGGCGGGCGACCGCCAGTACCGGCTTCGGCGCAGGACGGCGATCGCACGCCGGCCGAGCATTTCGAGAGCCGCCGCGACCTGGGCCTCTGGCGGCCCGGCCGGTCCCGGCAGGTTGGAGCCAAGCGCGACGAGGATCATGGCCGGGGGCACGCTTGCCGCCGCAGGCCGGCGCCGCTAGCGTCCGGCGCCCGCGTCCCGGAAGGTTCCGATCCGTGAAATTCCATGCCCATGAGCGCATCGCCCTCTTCATCGACGGGGTCGCCCTCTACCAGACCGCCCGGGCGCTGGCCTGCGAGATCGACTACCGGCGCCTGCTCGGCGTGTTCTCGGCCAAGGGACGCCTGGTGCGGGCGCTCTACTACACGGTGCTCCCCGAAGACCAGGAGTACTCCCCGCTGCGGCCGCTGATCGACTGGCTGGACTACAATGGCTTCAGCGTCGTCACCAGGCCGGCGCGCGATTTCCCGGACGGATCGGGCCGCCGCAAGCCGCGCGCGTCGATGGAGATCGACATGGCCGTCGACATGATGGAACTGGGTGACACGCTCGACCATGTCGTCCTGTTCTCGGGCGACGGCGATTTCCGCCGGCTGGTCGAGGCGCTGCAGCGCCGCGGCGTCCGGGTCAGCGTGGTGTCCACGCTGCGCGCGAACGCGCCCATGATCGCCGACGAGCTGCGGCGCCAGGCCGACCAGTTCATCGACCTCGCCGATCTCGCCAGCGCGATCGGCCGCGAGCCCGGCGCCCGGCGCGAGACGGCCGCCCCGGGCGAAGCAGGACCGGCCGCATGACGCGGGCGACCTCGCTCCCCGCGATCGCCCCCACCTCCGATTGCGTCCTCTGCCCGCGCCTCGCCGCGTTCCGCGCCGCCAACCGGACGAGACTCCCGGATTGGCACAATGCGCCGGTACCCAGCTTCGGCACGCTCGATGCCCGCCTGCTGGTGGTCGGCCTGGGTCCGGGCTTGCGCGGCGCCAACCGCAGCGGCCGGCCCTTCACCGGCGACTATGCCGGCGACCTGCTCTACGCCACCCTCGCCGCGCATGGCTTCGCCCGCGGGCGCTTCAGCGCGCCGCGCGACGACGCGCCCTGGGGCGGCGACGATCTGGTCCTCGAAGACGCCCGGATCACCAACGCGGTGCGCTGCGTGCCGCCGGCGAACCGGCCCGAGCCGAAAGAGATCCGCGCCTGCAACGGCTTCCTCGGCGCCGAGATCGCGGCGATGCGGCGTCTGACGGCGATCGTGGCGCTGGGCCGGGTCGCGCACGAGGCGGTGCTGGCGGCGCTCGCACGGCGGCGTGCCGAATTTCCCTTCGCGCATGGTGCGGTCCACCGTCCGGCGGGCGGACCGATCCTTGCCGATTCCTTCCACTGCTCGCGCTACAACACCAACACCGGCCGGCTCACGCCGCAGATGTTCGACGCGGTCTTCGCCCGCATCCGCAGCCTGATCGACGCCGCCTGAGCGGCTCAGCCGCGCGAGCGCATCAGCCGCGCCTTGTCGCGTTTCCAGTCGCGTTCCTTGAGCGTCTCGCGCTTGTCGCCCCTGGTCTTGCCCTTGCCCAGCCCCAGGAGGATCTTCGCCCGGCCGCGCTCGTCGAAATAGAGTTCCAGCGGGACGATGGTCATGCGCTGGCGGGATACCGCGCCGATCATCTTCTCGATCTCCTTCTTGCGCAGCAGCAGCTTGCGGGGCCGTTTGGGCTCGTGGTTGAAGCGGTTGCCGCCGGCGTATTCGGGGATATGGGCGTTGACCAGCCACATCTCGCCGCCGCGCGGATCGGCATAGGCCTCGGTGATCTGGACCCCGTGGCCGCGCAGCGACTTGACTTCGGTGCCGGTCAGCACCAGCCCGGCCTCGACCGTCTCCTCGATGAAGTAGTCGTGCCGCGCCTTGCGGTTCTGGGCGACGAGCTTTCGCGGCAGAGGCGCCTTGGCCATGGGTCTAGCGTGGTTCGCCGCGCCCGGGGCGCGGCCATGCGATCGCGGGGGTCAGTTGAGCAGACCCGCATGGACCATGGCGGCGTGCACCTTGTCGCGTGTCGCCGGCCCCGGCTCGACCAGCGGCAGGCGGATCTCGGCGGTCGACTTGCCCAGAAGGCTGGCCGCGAACTTGACCGGGCCCGGGCTGGTCTCGACGAACAGCGCCTCGTGCAGGGGCGCGAGCCGTTCATGGATGGCCCGTGCGGCGGCGAAATCGCCGCGCTGGCAGGCGACATGCATGTCCGACAGCAGCCGTGGCGCCACGTTGGCGGTCACCGAGATGCAGCCATCCGCGCCGGCCGCCATCTGCGCCAGCGCCAGATAATCCTCGCCCGACAGCTGCACGAAGGATGTCCCGATGGCCAGCCGGTGCTTGGTGATCCGGGTGAGGTCGCCGGTCGATTCCTTCACGCCGACGATGTTCGCCAGCCGTGCGATCCGGGCCATGGTCTCGACCGAGATGTCGACCACCGACCGGCCGGGAATGTTGTAGACCAGGATCGGGATGTCGACGGCGGCAGCGATCGCCTCGAAATGCCGGAACAGCCCCTCCTGGGTCGGCTTGTTGTAGTAAGGCGTCACGATCAGCGCGCCGTCGGCGCCCGCCGACCGGGCATGGCGCGTCAGGTCGATCGCCTCGTCGGTCGAGTTCGAACCGCTGCCGGCGATCACCGGGACCCGGCGCGCCGCGGCCTCGACGCAGAGTTCGACGACCCGCTTGTGCTCCGCATGGCTGAGGGTCGGGGATTCACCGGTCGTGCCGCAGGGCACCAGGCCATGCGTGCCCTCCCGGACATGCCATTCGACCAGGTCCTGGAAGGCCTTCTCGTCCACCTTTCCGTTCCGGAACGGCGTGATGAGCGCGACCAGCGAACCCTTGAACATGGACATCTCCGTTGCGACAGGCGGCGGACGATACAGGCGCCCCGCCGCAGCGGCAAGGCGCGGCCCATGGTCGTACCCCCTCCGCATTCGCCACTCCCGCGCGGACAGGCCTGTCGTCTAGGATCGGGACCGATGATTCGACGCTTGGCCCTCGCCATCGCCCTCGCGCTGCTCGCACCCGTCGCCGGTGCCCAGCCGCGCGTGGCCTCCCTGCCCCCGGACGGCGCCGCGACGATCCAGCTTGCGGCACGCACCCTGCCTGCGCAGGTCGCCGGTCCGACCCGCGAGCGGCTGCAGCGCGCCTTCGAGGCCGCTCGCGCCGGCCGCTGGGCCGAGGCGCATGCCGCCGCCCAGGGACATCCCGTCGCCGCCAAGACGCTGCGCTGGATGGAGTTGCTGCGCGGCAGCCCGGGCTTCGACATGCTGGCCGAGTTCCTGGCCGCCAATCCGGACTGGCCGCTGCGCGAGACGCTTCTGCGCCGCGCCGAGGAAGCCAGCGCCGGGATCGCCGACGACGCGCGCGTGCGCGCCTGGTTCGCCGATCGTGTCCCGGCGACCGGCGCCGGCGCGCTGCGCCTCGCCGACGCCCATCGCCGCGGCGGCGACGCCGAGGCCGCCACCCGCCTCGTGCGCGACGCCTGGCGCGGCATGGCCCTCGCCGAGCGGACCGAGAAGGACATGCTCCAGCGCTTCGGTCATGTCCTCACCACGGACGACCACGTCGCGCGCGCCGACCGGCTGGTCTGGGACCGCCAGTTCGCCGAGGCGCGCCGGATCCTGAAGCTGCTGCCGCCCGAGCGACGCCTGCTGGCCGAGGCGCGCATGCGCCTCGCCCGCGACACCGACGACGCCGCCGATTTCGTGCAGCGCGTGCCGGGCGAGCTGCGCCGCGATCCCGGCCTGCTCTTCGAGCGCGCCCGCTACAACCGGCGCAACGGCCATGACGACCTCGCCTTGTCGATCCATCTCGGGGCGCGCGCGCCGCTGGGGCGCCCGGAACTGTGGTGGCGCGAGCGCGACGTGATCGCCCGGCGCCTGCTGCGCGAGGGACGGGCCACCGAAGCCCTGGCCCTGGTCGCGGCCACCCATGGCCTGGGGCCCGAGCATGGCCAGGCCCATGCCGACGCCCGCTTCCTCGAGGGCTGGATCGCGCTGCGCCGGACCGGCGACCCCGCCCGCGCCCGCGACGCCTTCGCCCAGCTGCAGCGCGCCGCACGACTGCCCGTGACCCAGGCGCGCGGTGCCTATTGGCTCGGCCGCGCCCACGAAGCCCTCGGCGAGGCCGCGACCGCGCGCGAATGGTATCGCCGCGCCGGCGCGTTCGACGCCACGTTCTACGGCCAGAAGGCGCTGCTGCGGATGCCGCCGGGCGAGCGGCAGGTCGCCGACGATCTGCCCGCCCCCACGGCCGAGGAGCGGGCCCGGATCGAGCGCGGCGAGCTCGGCCGCGCGGCGGTGCTGCTCGCCGATGTCGGCGAGCACGAAACCGTGAAGCATTTCGTCCGGCGCCTGATCGACATCGCCCGCACGCCGGGCGAGCACCGCGTGGCCGCGCAGATCGCGCTCGGCCTCGGGCGTCCCGACCTTGCGGTCTCGGTCGCCAAGCGCGCGGCCCAGCGCGCCGGGGTCAGCCTTCCCGACGAAGGCTGGCCGACCATCCGGCTGCCGCCGGGCAGCGCGCCCGAGCGGGCGCTGGTTTTGGCCACCATACGTCAGGAAAGCGCCTTCGAGGCCGACGCCGTGAGCCCCGCCGGCGCCCGCGGCCTGATGCAGCTGATGCCGCCGACCGCGCGCGCCATGGCCGAACAGCTGGGGCTCGCAGCCGGACATGCCCCGCAGCGCCTGACCGCCGATCCGCTCTACAACATGACGCTGGGCCAGGCCTATCTCGCGGGGCTGCTGGCCGACTACAACGGCTCGCTGGTCGTCGCGCTGGCCGCCTACAACGCGGGTCCCGGACGGGTGGCGCAATGGCTGCGCGAGCACGGCGATCCGCGCGCCGACGACGTCGATCCGCTCGACTGGATCGAGATGATCGCCTTCGACGAGACGCGCAACTACGTCCAGCGCGTGAGCGAGAACCTGTCGGTCTATCGCCGCAAGCTGGGCCATCGCGACTGGATCGCCGCACTGGAGCGCGATTTCGCGCGGACCGCACGGTGACGGCGCCACCGAGGAGAGTGTACGCATGGCTTCCCAGGACGACAGCCGCCACCCGGCGGAACCCGATTTCGACGCCGTCGCGGACGCGGCCCGGCTGATCGCGCCGCAGGCGACGGTCACGCCGCTGCTGGAATCCCCGATGCTCAACGCCCGGCTCGGCGGCCGGCTGCTGGTCAAGGCCGAACCGCTGCAGCGCACCGGCTCGTTCAAGTTCCGCGGCGCCTTCAACCGCATCGCCCGCCTCGACGCGGCCGGACGGCGCCAGGGCGTCGTCGCCTTCTCGTCGGGCAACCATGCGCAGGGTGTCGCCGCCGCCGCCCAGCTGGTGGGGGCGCCTGCGGTCATCGTCATGCCGGCCGACGCGCCGGCGATCAAGATCGCCAATACCCGCGCCTATGGCGCCGAAGTCGTGATCTACGACCGCCTGCGCGAGGACCGCGAGGCGATCGGCCGGCGCATCCGCGACGAACGCGGCGCCACGCTCGTGCCGCCCTATGACGACCCCCATGTCATCGCCGGACAGGGCACGGTCGGGCTGGAGATCGCGCGCCAGGCGCAGGCGGCGGGCATCGCGGTCGACGCCGTCGCCGCCTGCGCCTCGGGCGGCGGCCTGATCGCCGGCATCGCGCTGGCCCTCGAGCGCCTCAGCCCGGCCACCGAGGTTCATGTCTGCGAACCCGCCGGCTTCGACGACCATGCGCGCTCGCTCGCCCAGGGCGCACGCGTCGCCAACGCGCCGGGCGCGCGGTCGATCTGCGACGCTTTGCTGGCGACGACCCCCGGCGAGATCACGTTTTCCGTGAACCGGCGCCTCCTCAGCGGCGGCGTCGCGGTCGACGACGACGCGGTGCTGCATGCGATGGGCGTGGCATTCCGCGAATTCAAGCTGGTGGTCGAGCCCGGCGGCGCCGTGGCGCTCGCCGCCGCGCTGAGCGGCAGGCTGCCGGTCGCCGGACGGACGGTCGTCGTCGTCTGCTCCGGCGGCAATGTCGATCCGGCCGTCTTCGCGCGGGCGCTCGCGGCCTGAGATGCGCGGCCGAATTCTGCTGGCGGCGCTGCTGGCCTGCGCCGCCCCGGCCGCCGGGCAGGTGCCGTCCCGCCCGCCGCCCGATCACCCCTGGCAGGGCGGCAATGTCAGCCTTGTCAGCGAGAACGACAAATGGGCGTTCCGCGGCGCCGACCAGCATTACACCAACGGAATCCGCGTCGGCTGGATCTCGCGCGAGGTCCAGGCGGATCCGGGACCGGGACTGGAATGGGCGCAGCGCCTGGCGATGGCCATTCCCGGTCTCGATCCGTCCGGCCGCAAGCGGATCGGTTTCGCGCTCGGCCAGAACATCTACACCCCGTCCGACACGCGGCGCACGGTCCGCGATCCGTCCGACCGGCCCTATGCCGGCTGGCTCTATGGCGGCATGGCGGTGATCAACGAGGTCCGCACCGGCCGCGAGCGGCGGCGCAGCGACCTCATCGAGACGCTCGAAGTCAATCTCGGCATCGTCGGACCGGGCGCAGGCGGCGAACTGGTCCAGAACCGCTGGCATGGATTCATCGAGGTTCCGCCCGCCGCCGGCTGGGACAACCAGCTGCCGACCGAGCCCGGTGCGCTGCTGTTCTACGAGCGCAAATGGCGCAGCCTGTTCGGCTTCGAGCCCGGCAGGCTGGCACCGGCGGTCGAGATCGACATCGTGCCGCACATGGCGATCAGCCTCGGCAATGTTGCGACCTACGCCGCCGCCGGCGGCACGTTCAGGATCGGGAACAATCTCGACGTCGATTACGGGCCGCCGCGCATCCGTCCGGCGCTGTCCGGTTCGGGATTCCAGTACAGCGAGGACGTCCTGGGCCTCTATGCCTTCGCCGGCTTCGAGACCCGCCTGGTCGGATACGACATGTTCCTCGACGGCCCGCTGCTGCGCGATGCCCCGGGCGCCGTCGAGCGGCGGCCGCTGGTCCTCGACGCCCAGTCCGGCTTCGCCTTGACCTGGCGCAGCCTGCGCATCGCCTTCACGTATGTGCTGCGTACCCGCGAGTTCCAGGGCCAGCCATCGGCCGACCGGTTCGGCGCGTTCAGCCTGACCTTCGGCTTGTGACCGACGACCGCCGCGGCGCTTTTCCGGTTGAAAGAACAAAACGGGAACATCATGATCTCCGGCCCGGGATCTTCCGTCCCGGGCATGCCCCGGACCGGGCCCGCAGGATTCGCGACGCATGGATTCCGACCCCGCCCCGCCGCCGACCGCGGACGCCATCCGCGCCGCCGCACGCCGCGCGCTCGCGGCCCGCATCCGCGCCATCGAGGCGCGGACGGCGGGCAGCGCGCTGCCCGGCGGCCAGGGCGGTGCGCTCGCCGCTTCGCGCGCACGGCCCCTGCCCCTCGGCATCGACGACATCGACGCGCAACTCGGCGGCGGCATCGCCGCCGGCAGCCTGCACGAGATTTCCGGCCCCGCGGACGACGGCGCGGCGCCGGGCTTCGCGACCGCCCTGCTCGCGGGATTCGCCCGCCGCGGTCCGGTGGTCTGGATCGCGGCACGGCGCGGCGCGCTCTACGCCCCCGGCCTCGCCGCGCTCGGCCTGCCGCCCGCGCGGCTGCTGGTCATCGAGGCCCGGACCCGACCGCAGCGCCTCTGGGCCTTCGAGGAGGCGCTGCGGACCGGCGGCGCCGCAGCGGTGCTGGCGGAGCTCGACGCGGTCGATTTCAACGCCACGCGACGCCTGCAGCTGGCCGCCGCAGCGCGGCTGGTCCCCGGCCTGATCCTCGACCAGGGCGACGAACGCGCGCAGCCCAGCGCGGCGCGCACGCGCTGGCGGATCGCCACCGCCCCCAGCCTGCCGGTACCGGCCGGAATTCCCGCGGCCGAGGCCGCCGCGCTGCGCGAAGAGTCGGCGCTCGGCCTGGGGCCGGGGGCGCCGCGCTGGCATGTCGGCCTGCGCCGCGCCAGGCCGGCCGGCGCGGGCGCCTGGCTTCTCGAACTGGGCGCGGACGGGCTGCGTCTTGCCATGGCGGAGGCGACACCGCACGCCCGCGCCAGCAGCCGCCCGCCTGCTGCCGGACACGGACCCTCGCATCATGCCGATGGAACGTCGCTTCCTGGCGCTCTGGCTGCCGCTGCTGGCCTTCGACCGGTACGCGCGCGATGAGTCCGCCGCAGCGGGCCCGCGCGCCGTCGTCGTGCGCGATGGCGGGACGCTGCGCCTGCGCGCCGTCGACACGCGCGCCCGCGCCCTCGGCCTTGGCCCCGGCCTTGGCCTTGCCGATGCCCGAGCGCGCGTGCCCGGGCTCGTGGCCCTGCCCGACGATCCCGCCGCCGACCGCGCCTTCCTCGACCGGCTGGCGCGCTGGACCGAACGCTATACGCCCGATGTCGCGATCGACGGCGCCGACGGGCTGCTGCTCGACATCACCGGGGCGGCGCATCTGCATGGCGGCGAGCCGGGCCTGCGCCAGGACCTGCTCGCGAGGCTGGAGCGCAGCCGCGTCGCCGGACGCGCGGCGATCGCCGGCACGGCAGCGGCGGCCTGGGCCCTGTCGCGCTTCGCACCGGCCGCCGGCGCGATCGTCGCCAGCGGCGGCGAGGCTCGCGCCCTCGATCCGCTGCCGCCGGCAGCCCTGCGCCTCGATCCCGAGCCCCTCGGCCAGCTGGCGCGACTGGGCATCCGGTCGATCGGCGCGCTGCGCCGCCTGCCGCGCCACGGCCTCGCGGCGCGCTTCGGCGATGGCGTCAACCAGCGCCTCGATGCCGCATTCGGCCATCGCCCCGAACCGATCTCCCCCCAGCCGCCCGCCCCGGACTGGACGGTGCGCCGGGCCTTCGCCGAGCCGATCTCGACGCCGGAGGACATCGCGCGCCTCGCCGCCGACATGATCGGCGCGCTGTGCCGGCGCCTGCAGGCGGCCGACAAGGGCGCGCGCGCGCTCGATCTGCGCTGCCGGCGCATCGACGGCCAGATCGAGGCCTGTGCCATCGCCACCGCCGCCCCGGTCGCGGAGCCCGGCCGTCTCGTGCGGCTCTTCGCCGAGAAGCTGCGTCATCTGCGCCCCGGGCTGGGGCTCGAAAGCGCGACGCTGGCCGCCATGCGCGTCGAGGATCTGGCACCGGCCCAGGCCAGCCTCGGGGCCGATCCGGGCAGCGAGCCGGACGAGGAGGGCCGCGCGCTCGCACCGCTGGTCGACACGCTCGCCAATCGCCTTGGTGCCGCGGCGGTCGGCCGGCTCGTTCCCGTCGCGCGCCATCCGCCCGAGGCGGCCCAGGCGACACGCGCCGCGTCCGGCGCGCCGGGCCCTGGCCTCGCCGAGATGCCCGCCGCCTGGCGCAGCCCCTGGACCCAGGCCGCCGCGCGGCCGCTGCGGCTGCTCGAGACGCCGGCGCCGATCGAGGTCACCGCGGCCGTCCCGGACGGCCCGCCGCTGCAGTTCCGCCATCGCGGCCGCCTGCACCGCGTGCGCCGCGCCGACGGGCCGGAGCGCATCGCCCCGGAATGGTGGCGGGCGCCGGCCGACGATGGCGACGATCGTCCGCGCGCCTGGCTGCGCGACTACTACCGGATCGAGGACAGCGAAGGGCGGCGCTTCTGGGTCTTCCGCCGCGTGGCACAGGGCGAGGACGCGGTCGCGGGTGCCAGCCTCGGCTGGTTCCTGCACGGGATCTTCGCATGACCGGACCGCCGGCCTATGCCGAGCTGCAGGTCGCGACCAACCACGACCTGCTGCGCGGCGCCTCGCATCCCCAGGAGCTGGTGATCCGGGCGAAGGAGCTGGGTCTCGCGGCGATCGCGATCACCGACCGCAACACGCTGGGCGGGGTGCCGCGCGCCCATGCCGCCGCGCGCGACCAGGGCCTGCAGCTGGTGGTCGGGGCGCATCTCGACCTCGCCGATGCCCCGCCCCTGCTGTGCTGGCCGTCCGACCGCGCGGCCTATGGGCGGCTGTCGCGGCTGATATCCCAGGGCCGGCGCGCCGCCGGCCCCCGCGGCTTCCGGCTGACGCTCGACGAGGCCTGCGCGGGCCTGGCGGGATCGGTCGTGGCGGCGGTCGCGCCGCCGGCGCCCGACGACGCCCTGCCGCGCCAGCTGGCGCGGCTGCGCGAGGCGTTCGGACGCGACCTGCATCTGGCGGTGCAGGTGCTGCAGCGCGGCGACGACGTCCAGCGGCTTGCCCATCACGCCGCGCTGGCGCGCCACGCGCGCGTCGGGCTGCTCGCCACCAACGACGTGCATTACCACTGCCCCACGCGCCGGCCGCTGCAGGACGTGCTGGCCTGCATCCGCGCCGGCCGCCGGATCGACGAGGCCGGGCTGCTGCTGTTCGCACATGGCGAACGCCATCTGAAGCCGCCGGCCGAGATGCGGCGGCTCTTCGCCCGCCATCCCGACGCGATCGCGGCCGGGCTGGCGATCGCCGCGCGCTGCCGCTTCTCCCTCGCCGAGCTGCGCTACGACTATCCGGAGGAACCGGTTCCCGCCGGCATCACGGCATCGTCGCATCTGGCCGATCTCGCCTGGCGCGGCGCGGCGCGGCACTGGCCCGGCGGCGTGCCGGACAAGGTGCGCGCGCAGATCCGCCACGAGCTGGCGCTGATCGAACAGCTCGGCTACGCGCCCTATTTCCTGACCGTCCACGACATCGTCGCCTTCGCCCGCGCGCGCGGCATCCTCTGCCAGGGGCGCGGCTCGGCGGCGAATTCGGCGGTCTGCTTCGCGCTCGGCATCACCGCGGTCGATCCGGAACATGCCGACCTGCTCTTCGAGCGCTTCGTCTCGGCGGCGCGCGACGAGCCGCCCGACATCGACGTCGATTTCGAGCATGCGCGGCGCGAGGAAGTCATCCAGTACATCTACGCGCGCTACGGCCGCACGCGCGCCGGGCTGGCGGCGACGGTGATCCGCTACCGGCCGAAAAGCGCGATCCGCGACGTCGGCAAGGCGCTGGGCCTGTCGCTCGACCTGGTCGGCAAGCTCGCCGACACGGTCTGGGGCTGGGGGCGCGACGGGCTGCAGGACGAGCATGTCCGCGCCGCCGGCATCGACCCGGACAGCCCGCGCGTCGCGCTGGCGCTGCGGCTGGCGCGCGAACTGGTCGGCTTCCCGCGCCATCTCTCGCAGCATGTCGGCGGCTTCGTGATCGCGCGCGGACGCCTCGACGAGCTGGTGCCGGTCGTCGACGCGGCGATGGCGGGGCGCACCGTCATCGAGTGGGACAAGGACGATCTCGACGCGCTCGGCATCCTCAAGATCGACATCCTCGCGCTGGGGATGCTGACCTGCATCCGCAAGGCCTTCGACCTGGTCGAGCGCCGGACCGGCGCGCGGCTCGCGCTCGCGACCATCCCGCGCGACGCGCCGGAGGTCTACGAGATGCTGTCGCGCGGCGACTCGCTGGGCGTCTTCCAGGTCGAAAGCCGGGCGCAGATGGCGATGCTGCCGCGGCTGCGGCCGGCCTGCTTCTACGATCTGGTGATCGAGGTCGCGATCGTGCGCCCCGGCCCGATCCAGGGCGACATGGTCCACCCCTATCTGCGCCGGCGCGAGGGGCGCGAGCCCGCCGACCTGCCGTCGGAGGAACTGCGCGCGGTGCTGGGCAAGACGCTAGGCGTGCCGCTGTTCCAGGAACAGGCGATGCGCATCGCCATCGTCGCCGCCGGCTTCACCCCGGCCGAGGCCGACCGGCTGCGCCGCGCGATGGCGACGTTCCGCCATGTCGGAACGATCCATCAATTCGCCGAGAAATTCGTCGCCGGCATGCTGGCGCGCGGCTACGACGGCGACTTCGCCGAGCGCTGCTTCCGCCAGATCGAGGGCTTCGGCACCTATGGATTCCCGGAATCGCACGCCGCCAGCTTCGCGCATCTGGTCTATGTCTCGGCCTGGCTGAAGCGCTTCCATCCCGCCGCCTTCGCGGCCGCGCTGCTCAACAGCCAGCCGATGGGCTTCTACGCCCCGGCGCAGATCCTGCGCGACGCGGCCGAGCACGGCGTCGTCGTGCGCCCGCCCGACGTCAATGCCAGCCAGCGCGACGCGATCCTGGAGGCCGATGGCGGGCTGCGCCTCGGCCTCGCCCAGATCAAGGGCCTGGCAGAATCCGAGATCGCGGCGCTGATCGCCGGGCGCGGCGACGGCTATCGCGACCTCGCCGATCTGCGCCGCCGCGGCGGGGCCGGCGACGGCGTGCTGGCAAGGCTGGCCGCGGCCGATGCCGTCGCCAGCCTCGGCCTCGAAAGACGGCCGGCGCTGTGGCAGGCGCTGGGGATGGAGAACGAGACCCCGGACCTCGCTGCGGGACCGCTTTTCGCCGCGCTGCCCCGGCAAGCGGCGGTCGCGCCGGCGGTGGACCTGCCCGCGCTCTCGGCTGGCGAAGCGGTCGTGGCGGATTACGCGACGCTGCGGCTGTCCTTGCGCGCCCATCCGGTCGGCTTGCTGCGCGACCATCTGCCGGCGTCGCGCCAGCCGGTGCTGCGCGCGGCGGATCTGGAACGCGGACGCCCCGGGGCGCGTGTCGCCGTCGCCGGCCTCGTCCTGGTGCGCCAGCAGCCGGGCTCGGCCAAGGGCGTGGTCTTCATGACGATCGAGGACGAGACCGGTGCCGCCAATCTGATCGTCAAGCCGCCGCTTTTCGCACGCTTCCGCCAGGAAGTCCTCGGCGCCAGGCTTGTGATCGCGCGCGGCGTGCTGCAGATCCAGGGCATCGCGCCGCATCGCGTCGTCCATGTCGTCGTCGCGACGCTCGCCGATGCAAGCGCGCTTCTCGACCGGCTCGGCGATCCCGGCCTTGCAGCGCCCGGCCTGGCGCCGGTCCTGGCGCGCGCCGACGAGGCCGGCAAGACGCCGCGCGCGCGGCGCGTGGACATGCCGTCGCTCTTCCCCAGCCGGGACTTCCACTGATCCATGCCGGCGACAGGCGTCATCAGGACGCAGCACCGCCGGTGGCGCAGATGGCCGGACATGTTAATGTGCCGGACATCCACCGCCGCATCGCGCCGGCAGCCTGCGACCGCGCCCGGTCGCGCAATGACGGCCGGCCTGCGTCGCGGCGTCAACGAAACGGGGACACTCGAATGCGCCTTCGCCTCGCCATGCTCGCCGCGACCGTCCTGGCCGCCGCCTCCACCACCGCCTTCGCCCAGGGGGCGCCGCATGCCAAGGGCTTCTATGTCGGCGGCGCGCTCGGCGCCAATCTCGCCGGCGAACTCGACGCCAAGGTGAATTCGGCCAGCCTCGGCCTCAACAACAACAACGCCAGCTTCGACATGAAGACCGGCTACGCGGTGCTCGGGGCGATCGGCTATGCCTACGGCACCGGTCTGCGGGTCGAGATCGAGCCCGGTTACCGCCGCAGCGGGATCGACCGGGTCTCCCCGGCGGCTGGAAACACCAATCTTTCCGGACGGCTCGAAAACCTGTCGGCCATGCTCAATGCGATCTACGACTTCGATCTCGGCACGTCGCTGGTTCCCTATCTGGGGATCGGCTTCGGCGGCAGCCGCGTCACTGGCAAGGTCGACGGCGAAGGCGAGAGCAAGTGGAAGCTGGCCTATCAGGGCATCGCCGGGATCGCCTATCCGCTGAGCCGGGACCTGAGGCTCGACCTTGGCTACCGCTATTTCGCGACGCCCGACGTCAAGTCCGGCGCCGACGTCGGCTCGATCGAGTACGAGAACCGCAGCCACAGCGTGTTGCTGGGGCTGCGCTACCACTTCGCGCCGCCGGCCGCGCCCGTCGCGCGGACGGCCGCGCCCGCCGTCGCAGCGGCGCCCGCGCCAGCCCCGGCTCCAGCCCCGGTCCCGCGGGCCGACATCCAGCGCGCCTTCGTCGTGTTCTTCGACTTCGACAAGTCCGACATCACGGCCGAAGCCGCCCGCGTGATCGCGCAGGCCGCCGACCATGCCCGCCGCGGCGGCGTGGCGCGCCTCGTCGTCACCGGCCATACCGACACGTCCGGCACGCCGGCCTACAACCAGCGGCTGTCCGAGCGACGCGCAGCCAATGTCCGCGAAGCGCTGGTCCGGCAGGGGCTGGCGGCCAGCGCGATCTCGACCGTCGGCAAGGGCGAGAGCGAACCGCTGGTCAAGACCGGCGACGGCGTCCGCGAGGCCCAGAACCGCCGCGCCGAGATCGTGCTGCAGTGAACCGGCGCGCGCCGGCCGGCGCGCGTCAGCGACGCGGCGGCTGAACGGCGACCGCATCGCCGCTGGACGACGCCGCACAGACAGGCAGGCTCGGTGGGTGGACAGCCGCTCTCTCGGAGGCGAAGCGCGCCACATCGCCGGGACCGGTCCGGGCCGCGCGTTCGAACAGCGCCCCCTGCTGCT
>JBIKLI010000054.1:0-17069 GCA_044359885.1 Alphaproteobacteria bacterium
GATGGTGGTCGACGGCGCGGCAATCGCGCATGAACGCGATCCGTCGCTGCGGTTCCTGATCTTCGGCGACCAGGCTGTGATCGGCCCGTTGCTGGCGGCGAATCCTCGCCTGCGCGAAGCGGCCGAACTGCGGCACACCGCGGACAAGATCGGCGGCGATGCGAAGCCGTCGGCCGCGCTGCGCGGCGGCCGAAATTCCTCGATGCGCCTTGCCATCGATGCCGTTCGCGGCGGCGATGCCGAGGCGGTCGTGTCGGCCGGCAACACCGGCGCGCTGATGGCGATGGCGAAATTCGTGCTGCGCACGCTGGAGTCGATCGACCGTCCGGCGATCGCCTCGTTCTTCCCGACCCTGCGCGGGGAGAGCGTGATGCTCGACCTGGGCGCCAACGTCGAATGCGGCGCCGAAAATCTCGCGCAATTCGCGGTCATGGGCGAGGCCTTCGCCCGCGCCGTTCTCGGCGTGCATCAGCCGAGCATTGGCCTGCTCAACGTCGGATCCGAGGAACTGAAGGGTCACGACGAGGTGCGCGCGGCCGCGGCCACGCTGCGCGCCGGGCGGCTGAGCGGCCAGTTCCACGGCTTCGTCGAAGGCAACGACATCACGGAGGGGACGACCGACGTGGTCGTCACCGACGGCTTCACCGGGAACATCGCCCTCAAGACCGCGGAAGGCACGGCGCGTCTCTACAGCGAGTTCCTGCGCGGCGCCTTCCGGTCGTCGCTGAGCGCGAAGCTCGGCTATGTGCTCGCGCGGCACGCCCTGGCCAAGGTGCGCGAGCGCACCGATCCGCGCCGTTACAACGGCGCGATGTTCCTCGGCCTGAACGGGGTGGTGGTCAAGAGCCATGGCGGGACCGACGCGATCGGCTTCGCCAACGCCATCGGCGTCGCGGCCGACATGATCGCCAGCGACATCAACTCGCGAATCGGGCGGGAGATCGCGCATCTCGCCACACCGTCGCCAGCGACCCAGGACGCGCCGCCATGACCATGGCCGGCATGCGCCGCATGTCGCGGGTGGTCGGCGTCGGCGGCTACCTGCCGGCCCGCATCGTCGCCAACGCCGAACTCGAGGCGCGCCTGGACACCAGCGATGCCTGGATCAGCGAACGCACGGGAATCCTTCAGCGGCATGTGGCCGCCGACGGCGAACTGACCTCGGACCTTGCGATCGCGGCAGCGCGCGGCGCCCTCGCCGAAGCCGCGATCGCGCCGGGCGAGATCGATCTGATCGTCCTCGCGACGACCACGCCGGACGAGACGTTCCCGGCCACCGCCGTGCGCGTCCAGGCCGCGCTGGGCTGCGGCCGCGCGATCGCGTTCGACATCCAGGCCGTGTGCAGCGGCTTCGTCTACGCGCTCGCGGTGGCGGACAATTTCCTGCGGGTGGGCCAGGCCAGGACGGCGCTGGTGATCGGCGCCGAGACCTTCAGCCGGATCCTGGACTGGACCGACCGCGGCACGGCGGTGCTGTTCGGCGACGGCGCCGGCGCCGTGGTTCTGCGCGCCGAAGAGCCCGATGCAGGGCAGGAGACGGCGCGCGGAATCCTGTCCACTCATCTTCATGCAGACGGCCGGCACCACGACGCGCTCTATGCCGATGGCGGGCCATCTTCGACGCCCGGACGGACCGGGGTCGTCAGGATGAACGGCCGCGAGGTCTTCCGGCACGCCGTCGACAAGCTTGCCAGCGTCGTCGAGGAGGCCCTGGAGGCGAACGGATTGTCGCCCGCCGATGTCGACTGGCTGGTGCCCCATCAGGCGAACCGCCGGATCATCGACGGCATGGCGAAGAAACTGGGACTGCCGCCCGAGCGCGTGATCGTGACCGTCGACAGACACGCGAACACGTCGGCCGCCTCGATCCCGCTCGCGCTCTGGGAGGCGACGACGGCCCGCCGTTTCGCGCCGGGCGAGATCGTCCTTCTGGAGGCGATCGGGGGCG
The DNA here is from genome assembly GCA_044359885.1 of Alphaproteobacteria bacterium. GTDB lineage: Bacteria > Pseudomonadota > Alphaproteobacteria > CACIAM-22H2 > CACIAM-22H2 > CAIOSQ01. The sequence goes on from JBIKLI010000054.1 coordinate 1,949, forward strand.
GGCTGACCTGGGGCGCCTGCGTCATCCGCTGGTGACGGCCGACGGTTTGACGCGTTCTTTCCGCGGCGCTAGTTTTCAATCCAACCTGCCGGGACCGTAGCCGACATGAACGAGAGCAATACCACGATCACGCGGGCCGACCTTGCAGAGGCCGTCTACAACGAGCTCGGATTGTCCCGCAACGATTGCGCGAAATACGTGGAGATGGTGCTCGCCGAGGTCATCGGAGCGCTGGAGCGCAACGAGACCGTCAAGCTCTCCTCCTTCGGCAGCTTCTCGGTCCGCCAGAAGGGCCAGCGCGTCGGCCGCAATCCGAAGACCGGCGAAGAGGTGCCGATCCTGCCCCGCAAGGTGCTGGTGTTCCGCGCCTCGCACGTGCTCAAGAACCGTATCAACCGCTCGCTCGCGAAAGCTGCCGCCAAGCCCGCTGGCGCAGCCGGTGGCGGCACGTGAGCGAGACCCCGCGGGCGATCGTCGCCATGGGGATGGCGGCTGAACTCGGCCGCGAGCGGGCGGCGAAATCCGCCGACGCGTTTCGCACCATCAGCGAGGTCGCCGAGCAACTCGACATCCCTCAGCACGTGCTTCGTTTCTGGGAAACGCGGTTCAGCCAGGTCCGCCCGCTCAAGCGCGCCGGCGGGCGCCGCTACTACCGTCCGGAGGATGTCGACCTTCTGCGCCGGATCCGTAGCCTGCTCTACCAGCAGGGTTACACGATCAAGGGCGTCCAGAAGCTGCTGCGCGAAACCTCCCGGCCGCCCGAGATCGATCGGCTGGTCGAACCCGCGGGGCTTGCCGAAGCGGCGCCTGCCCGAATGCAGGCAGACGTCGCCGAGGCACGCGGAGAGCACGGCGCCATGGAAGCCATCGCCTCGGTCATCGCCGAATTGGAGGCGATCCGCGCCGAACTGCTGCTGCTCAAGCTGGACAGCACGAAGCGTTGAACCGGCGCACACGGTTACGTATATTCCGCGCCCTGTCGGCAACGACGGCACGGTCGGAGCGTAGCGCAGCCTGGTAGCGCATCAGTCTGGGGGACTGGGGGTCGTGGGTTCAAATCCCGCCGCTCCGACCATTTCGGCGATCATGACGAGGGCGCAGCGCACGGTCGCGGCGCGGACGTCACGCCGGTCACCGGCAAAGACCGCGCGGCGGTGGCGCGTCGACGTTCCCGATCTGGCGCAGGCGAGATGCACCAGGCCGACCGGCTTGTTCGATGTCGCGCCGCCGGGACCCGCGATGCCGGTGACCGCGACCGCGATCCCGGCGCCCGACCGGCGCAACGCGCCCTCGGCCATGGCCACGGCGACCGCTTCGCTGACGGCCCCATGGGTGGCCAGGACGGCGTCGCTGACGCCGAGCATCTCGCGCTTGGCGGCATCGGAGTAGACGACGTAGCCCCGGTCGACGACATCTGACGACCCGGGGATGGCGGTCAGCGCGGCCGCGATCAGCCCACCGGTGCAGGACTCGGCCGTCGCGAGGGTGAGGTTCGCCACGCGGCAGGCCGCCAGGACGGCAGCGGCTTGTTCGTCGAAACGGTCCATCGGTCTTCCTCAGATCGGCAGGTAGCGGCAGACCAGCCAGGCGACCGCGGCCGCCTGCACCCCGGCGACGGCGTCGTCCAGCATGACGCCCAGCCCGCCATGGATGTTCCGGTCGCACCAGTCCGCCGGGAACGGCTTGACGACGTCCGCGATCCGGAACGCGACGAAGCCGACCGCGTAGGCCGCGACGGACTGCGGCAGGACGGCGAGGACCAGGAGCTGGGCGGCGATCTCATCGATCACGATGTAGCCGGGGTCCTCGACGCCGTTGCGGGCCACGACCCGCCCTGCGGCCCAGCAGCCGGCGGCGAAGCAGATCGCCGCGGCGGCAAGGATGGCAGTCGCCCCGCCAGCCATGTGCAGGATCCAGGCGAGGGGCAGCGCCGCCAGGGATCCGAAGCTTCCCGGCGCGACGCGGACGCAGCCGATGCCAAGACCGGTCGCGATCATCATGTCGGCGCGACGGCTCTCGCCCGGGCGCGGTGCCACGGTCATTCCTCGGTCTCCCGGTCGGCGGATCTGCTCAAGAGTAGCTCGCGCCGTCCGGCCGGGTCGAGATGCGCGCGGGTAGTTGCTGCGCCGCGGCCGTCTCCCGGCTATAGGATGCGTTCGCATGTCGGCCTCGTCGTCGCTTCCGGGCATCGCAGCTCTCCTCGCCCTGTTGCCAGCCCTGCTTGCGGGCGGGTTCGGGGCGCGGCCCGTTTCCTCACGTGTCTTCTGGCTGGCGCTGGCGCCCGCGGTGCTGGGGCCGGCCTCGCTCGCGATCGCGCTTCAGAGCGTCGGCTGGCGGACGGGGATCGGTCCCGCGCTGTGGCTGGCGGTCGCGGCGAGCGCGATCGTGTTCGCGGTGCTGGCCGCGCTCAGCGACACCGCGCGACGGCTGGCGCCGCTGCTGGCGGGCTATCTGCTTCTGGTGGGCGTGCTGGCGCTGGCCTGGCAGCATGTGCCGTCGCGGCCGCTGCGCAGCCAGGACGGATCGGTCTGGCTGCTGATCCATGTCGCGGTGGCGCTGGTGGCCTATGGTCTCGTGACGGTCGCCGCGGTGGCCGGCATCGCGATCATGCTTCAGGAGCGCGCGGTGCGGTTGAAGTCGCCGACCCGGTTCACGCGCAGCCTGCCGGCGATCGCCCTGGGGGAGGCCCTGCAGTTCCGTCTGCTTGCCGCCGTCGAGGGGTTGCTCTGCGGCGCGCTGCTGTCGGGCATCGCCATCAACCGGTTCCAGGGCGCGGGATGGCTGGCGGTCGACCACAAGACCGTCCTGTCGCTGCTCGCCTTCGCCATGATCGGGACGCTGCTGATCCTTCATCTGCGTTTCGGCGTCAGCGGACGGCGTGCGGCGCGCTTCGGACTGTTTGCGTATCTGCTGCTGACCCTGGCCTATCCCGGGGTGAAGCTGGTCACCGATGTCCTGATCGCCCCTGGCGGTTGACCGGATATCGGTTGCCGCGGGCCCGCCGCGAAGATATACGACTAAAGATTAGACATTTGGCCGAGTGACTAAAAAATGAGCATTTCGATTGGGCCCATTCGCCTGACGTCACCGGTCATCCTCGCGCCGCTGTCGGGCATCAGCGATCTTCCGTTCCGCCGGATCGTCAAGCGATGGGGAGCCGGCATGGTCGTCTCGGAGATGATCGCCAGCCAGGCGATGATCCGCGAGACGCGCCAATCGATGCTGATGTCGCGCGGCGAACCCGAGCAGTTCCCGATGGCGGTCCAGCTCGCGGGCTGCGAGCCCGAAACGATGGCCGAGGCCGCGAAACTGAACGAGGACCGCGGCGCAGCCCTGATCGACATCAACTTCGGCTGCCCGGTCAAGAAGGTGGTCAATGGGCATGCCGGCTCCTCGCTGATGCGCGACGAAGCGCTGGCCGCACGCATCCTCGAGGCGACAGTCCGCGCGGTGCGCGTGCCTGTTACACTCAAGATGCGCATGGGCTGGGACCACGCCTCGCTCAACGCGCCGCGGCTTGCGCGAATCGCGGAGACCTGTGGGATCCGCATGGTCACGATCCATGGCCGCACGCGCTGCCAGTTCTACGAGGGCAGGGCCGATTGGGGTTTCGTGCGCCAGGTGAAGGAGGCGGTACGCATACCGGTCGTCGTCAACGGCGACATCGTCGCTGTCGACGATGCCGCCACCGCCCTCGCGCAATCGGGCGCCGACGGGGTGATGATCGGCCGCGGCGCCTGCGGCCGGCCATGGTTTCCGTCCCAGGTCATCGCCTTCCTCGCCAGCGGCCAGAGGCTCGCCGACCCGCCGCCGGAAATCCAGCGGGACACGTTGCTCGAGCATTTCGACGCGATGCTCGTCCATTACGGAACCGACACCGGAATCCGCATGTCGCGCAAGCATATCGGCTGGTATGCGAAGGGATTTCCGGGCGCGGCCGAGTTCCGGGCGCGGGCCATGACGTTGTCCGACCCCGCGGCGATCCGCGCGGCGATCCACGGCGCCTGGGCGCCCGCGATCGAGCGGCAGGCCGCCTGACCGCCGGCGCGATGGACAGGCCGGATCCTTCCTTCGACGCGCACCGGTCGCTGGACGCGGTCGCGGTCCTCGTGGCGCTGCCGGTCGCCATCGTCGTCGTCGACCGCGGCGGAACGATCCTTGCGATCAACCCCGCGGCCGAGCAGTTCTTCGACTCCTCCAGTGCCGTCATGGCCGGGACCGCGCTGCGGACCCATGTCGCTTCCGACAGCCCGGCCTTCGCGCTGCTGGCGCAGGCGCGCGACCATCTGGCCTCGGTGTCGGAGGACGGGGTCACTCTCGAGGGGCCGCGGATCGGGACGCGCCTGGTGACCCTGACCGCGGCGCCGCTGAACGACGTCGACGGCAGCGTGGTGATCGCGCTGCATGAGCGTTCGATCGCGCGCAAGATCGACCATCAGCTTGTCCACCGCAACGCCGCGCGCTCCGTGACCGCGATGGCCGCGATGCTCGCCCACGAGGTGAAGAATCCGCTTTCGGGGATCCGCGGCGCCGCGCAGCTGCTCGAGACCACGGCCGCCCCCGCCGACCGGGAGCTCACGCGCCTGATCACCGAGGAGACCGACCGGATCTGCGCGCTCGTGGACCGCATGGAAGTGTTCTCGGACAGCCGCCCCCCGCAGCGCGAGCCCGTCAACATCCATCAGGTGCTTGAGCATGTCCGCCGCATCGCGCAGAACGGCTTCGCGCGCCATGTCCGGTTCGTCGAGAGCTACGACCCGTCCCTGCCGCCGGTCTTCGGCAACCGCGACCAGCTGATCCAGGCCTTCCTCAACCTGGTCAAGAACGCCGCCGAGGCCTGCCCCGCCCAGGGCGGAGAGATCGGCCTCGCCACCGCCTTCCAGCACGGGATCCGGCTTGCGGTGCCCGGCAGCGAAGCGCCGATGATGCTGCCGCTCGTCGTCAGCGTCCACGACAACGGCGAGGGCATACCCGAAGACCTGCGCCCGCATCTGTTCGATGCCTTCGTCACCACCAAGCGAAACGGATCTGGCCTGGGTCTTGCTTTGGTCGCCAAGATCGTCGGCGACCACACGGGCGTGATCGAGTTCGACAGCCAGCCCCGGCGGACCGTGTTCCGTGTGCGCCTGCCGATGTTCGTCGCGCCCCGGACCCCAGGGGCCGGTCGGGAGAGCTAGGCGATGAACGCGACGGGAACGATCTTGGTGGCCGACGACGACCGTGCGATCCGCATGGTCCTCACCCAGGCCCTCGGGCGTCTGGGCTACGACGTCCGCACCACGGGTCATGCGGCGACCCTCTGGCGCTGGGTCGCCGACGGCGACGGCGACTTGGTGATCACCGACGTCGTCATGCCGGACGAGAACGGCCTCGATCTGGTGCCGCGGATCCGCAAGCTGCGTCCAGAGCTGCGGGTCATCGTCATGAGCGCCCAGAACACCCTGCTGACCGCCGTCAAGGCGACCGAGCGCGGGGCGTTCGAATATCTGCCCAAGCCGTTCGACCTCAAGGACCTCGTGGCCGTGGTCCAGCGCGCGCTCACGCAGTCCAAGGGCAGCGCCGTTTCGGCCGTGGGCGAGGAGGAGCCTCAGGAGAAGCTGCCGCTGATCGGCCGGTCGCCGGCGATGCAGGAGATCTACCGCGTCCTTGCCCGCCTGATGGGCACGGATCTCACGGTGATGATCGCAGGCGAGTCGGGCACGGGCAAGGAACTGGTGGCGCGCGCCCTGCATGATTACGGCAAGCGGCGGACCGGGCCCTTCGTCGCGGTGAACATGGCGGCGATCCCCCGCGAACTCATCGAAAGCGAGCTTTTCGGCCACGAGAAGGGCGCCTTTACCGGCGCGAACCAGCGGCATGCCGGCCGCTTCGAGCAGGCGCAGGGCGGTACGCTCTTCCTGGACGAGATCGGCGACATGCCGATCGAGGCGCAGACCCGGCTGCTGCGCGTGCTGCAGGAGGGCGAATACACGACGATCGGCGGACGGCAGCGCCTGAAGGCGGATGTACGGATCGTGGCGGCCACCCATCGCGACCTGCGCCAGATGGTCCGCCAGGGCCTGTTCCGCGAGGACCTGTTCTACCGGCTGAACGTGGTTCCGATCCGGCTGCCGCCGCTGCGCGAGCGCAGCGAGGACATTCCCGAACTGGTCAAGAGCTTCCTCGGCCAGTGCGCCGCAGAGGGCTTGCCGGTGAAGTCGCTGGAGGCCGCGGCCGTCGATCGCCTCAAGCGGCATCGCTGGCCCGGCAACGTGCGCGAACTGGAGAACCTCGTCCGGCGCCTCGCCGCGCTCTACAGCCAGGAGACGATCGGCGTCGACGTCATCGAGCAGGAGCTGGCCGAGCCGGGTACGCCGCCGGCGCCGGTGGCAGGACCGGCGCCGGCCCCATCCGGCGACGAATCGCTGGCGCAGACCGTGGAACGGCACCTGCGGACCTATTTCGATGCCCATCAGAGCGGTCTTCCCGCGACCGGACTGCATGATCGCGTCCTGCGGGAGGTCGAGAAGCCGCTGATCCTGCTGACGCTGGCGGCGACGCGGGGCAACCAGATCAAGGCCGCGCAGGTGCTCGGCATCAACCGCAACACGCTGCGCAAGAAGATCCGCGACCTCGACATCCACGTGATGCGAGGCGTCGGCTGACGCCGCTCCAGGTGCAAGGGCCGGGGCGGCGCGGTAGATTGTCCCGGTGAACGCCCCGTCCGTTTCCAGGCCCCTGCAGGAAGACCGAGAGCCGCGACCGCCCGCGGCGCGGCGCCGCCGCCCGAGCGGGCGCGGCATCGCCGGCAAGCTTGCCGTCGCGCTCACGATCGGCGCCATCGCCTCCGGGCTTGCGACATATCTGCAGCTCTCCAGCGCCGACATCGCGCAGCGGCCGGCCACGATCCTGCTGCTTCTCTACCTGGATCTCGTGCTGCTGCTGCTGCTGGCCGCGCTCGTCGCACGGCGCATCGTGCAGCTCTGGGCCGAGCGCCGCCGCGGCTCGGCCGGCGCCAAGCTGCATGTCCGGCTGGTGGCCTTGTTCTCGTCCCTTGCGGCGCTGCCGCCGATCGTCGTCGCCGGATTCTCGGTCGTGTTCTTCGACCTGGGGCTGCAGGCCTGGTTCAGCGAGCGTGTCCGCGCCGCGCTCAAGGGTTCGCTGGCGGTCGCCGAAGGATATCTCGCCGAGCATCGCAACACGATCCGCGCCGACGCGATCGCGATGGCGCTCGACCTGTCGCGCGACGCCGTGGTTCTGCGGACGAATCCGCGGGCGCTCGAACAGATGCTGTTCGCGCAGATGTCGCTGCGCGCCCTGAACGAGGCCGTCATCTTCGAGCCGAATGGCCGGGTACTGGCTTATTCCGGCCTGGCGCTGGCGCTGGCGGCCGAGGTGATCCCCAACTGGGCGCTGCAGCGCGCCGATGCCGGACAGGTCGTGCTGCTCGATCCGGACCCCGACGCCGATTCGACCGCCCAGCGCGACCGGGTGCGGGTGATGCTGCGTCTCGCCAGCATGGACGGCGCCTATCTGATCGTCGGCCGGCTGGTCGATCCGGAGGTCGTCGCCCATGTCGAGCGCACGCGCAGCGCCGTGTCGGCCTACGAGAGCCTCGAGGGCCAGCGCTCGGGCCTGCAGATCACCTTCGCGATGGTCTTCATCGTCGTGGCGCTGCTGCTTCTGCTGGCCGCGATCTGGGTCGGCCTCGTCTTCGCGAACCGTCTGATCGAGCCGATCGGCGCGCTGATCGGTGCCGCCGAACGCGTCAGCGCCGGCGATCTTTCCGCGCGCGTCGACGAGGCGCGCGCCACAGACGAGCTGGGCGTCCTGTCGCGCGCGTTCAACCGCATGACCGGTCAGCTGGCGGCGCAGCGCCAGGAACTGGTCGAGGCCAACCGGCAGCTCGACGAACGCCGCCGCTTCACCGAGACGGTCCTCGCGGGTGTTTCGGCCGGCGTGGTCGGCCTCGACGGCGAGGGGCGGATCAACCTTCCGAACCGATCGGCCTCGCTGCTGCTGTCGACGGATCTCGATGTCCAGATCGGCCTGCCCCTGGCCGAGGTCGTGCCGGAGTTCGGCCCGCTGATCGCCGCGGCGCGCGCCGGGGCCGCACGCATCGAACGCCAGGAGGTGTCGATCGCGCGCGACGGTCGGCGCCGGACCCTTCTGGTCGGGATCGGGTCCGAACGGCTGGAGGACGGCATCGACGGCTATGTCGTGACCTTCGACGACGTCACCGCGCTTCAGACCGCGCAGCGCCAGGCCGCGTGGGCGGACGTGGCGCGCCGCATCGCCCACGAGATCAAGAACCCGCTGACCCCGATCCAGCTGGCGGCGGAGCGGCTCAACCGCAAGTACCTCGCGGAGATCCGCAGCGATCCGGACACGTTCCGCGTCTGCACCGAGACGATCGTCCGCCAGGTCGGCGACATCGGACGCATGGTCGACGAATTCTCCTCCTTCGCCCGCATGCCCTCGCCGGTGATGCGCGGCGAGGACCTTGCCGAGCTGGTGCGCCAGACCGTCTTCCTGCAGCGGCAGGCCCATGCCGGGATCGCATTCGAGATCGTCGTCGATCCAGGGGACTGGCACCTGAACCTCGATGCCCGCCAGATCCGGCAGGCCTTGACCAACCTGCTCCAGAACGCCGTCGATGCGATCGCCGGCCGGGATCCGCCGGACGGCGGCGGCGATCTGCCCGTGGGGCGGATCGAGGTCCGGGTCGGCGCCATCGACGGCCGCAGCGGCGTCGCCGTGTCCGACAACGGCCGCGGCCTGCCCGAGGCCGAGCGCGACCGTCTGACGGAACCCTATGTGACGACGCGGGCGAAGGGCACCGGGCTCGGGCTGGCGATCGTCAAGAAGATCATGGAGGACCATGGTGGCGAACTGCGCCTCGAAGACGGTCCGGCGGGCGGGGCCCGCGCCGTCCTGCTGTTCGGCGCCGCCGAGCAGGCCGGACCGGAAGACCGGAGCGTAGCGCATGGCGCATGAGATCCTGATCGTCGACGACGAAGCCGACATCCGGCTGCTGATCGGCGGGATCCTCGAGGACGAGGGCTATGCCACGCGCGGCGTCGGCGACGCCACGCGCGCGCTGGAGGCCGTGCGGGAGCGGCGGCCCGGCCTCTGCATCCTCGACGTCTGGCTGCAGGGCAGCGCCATGGACGGGCTGCAGCTTCTCGACGTCCTGGTCGGCGAGTATCCCGGGATCCCGATCGTCGTGATCAGCGGCCACGGAACGATCGAGACCGCCGTCGGCGCGATCAAGCGCGGCGCCTACGACTTCATCGAGAAGCCCTTCAAGGCCGACCGGCTGCTGCTGGTCGCCGCGCGGGCCATCGAGGCCGCGCGGCTGCGCCGGGAGAACGAGGAACTGCGCTCGCGGGTCGGCGATCCGGCGGAACTGATCGGTGTATCGCCCGCCGTCGCCGCGACCCGTCACGCGGTCGATCGGGTGGCGCCCACGAACAGCCGTGTCCTGGTCACCGGACCGGCGGGTGTCGGCAAGGAGGTCATCGCGCGCCAGATCCACGGCCGGTCGAAACGCGCCGAAGGCCCTTTCGTCGTCATGAACTGCGCCAGCATGCGGCCCGAACGCGTCGAGATCGAGCTGTTCGGCCAGGAAGCCGGGGCGGGCGAAGAGCCGCGCGCAGGACTGTTCGAGCGCGCCCATGGCGGGACGCTGCTGCTCGACGAGGTCGCCGACATGCCGATCGAGACCCAGGGCAAGATCGTCCGCGCGCTGCAGGAACAGACATTCGAGCGCGTCGGCGGCCGCACCCGGGTGGCGGCCGACGTCCGCGTCATGTCGACTTCCAGCCGCGACCTGCATTCCGAGATCGCGAACGGCCGGTTCCGCGAGGACCTTTTCTACCGTCTCAACGTCGTCCAGATCCGCGTCCCGCCGCTGCGCGAGCGCCGCGAGGACATCGCGGAACTGGCGCGGCACTTCATGGAGCGCAACGGCGCCGGCGGCGGCCGGATCTTCGGCGAGGACGCCGTCGCGGCGATGCAGGCCTACGACTGGCCGGGGAATGTCCGCCAGCTGCGCAACGTCGTCGAGTGGCTGCAGATCATGGCCCCGGGCGATTCAGCCGCGCCCATCCGCGCCGACATGCTGCCGCCGGAGATCGGCGCGATCATGCCAGCGACGTTGCGCGGCGAACACTCTGCGGAGATCATGGCGTTGCCGCTGCGCGAGGCGCGGGAGCTGTTCGAACGCCAGTATCTGCTGGCGCAGGTCACCCGCTTCGCCGGCAACATCTCGCGGACCGCGGCCTTCGTGGGCATGGAGCGCTCAGCCCTGCACCGCAAGCTCAAGTCGCTGGGGGTCCATGGGACGGATCGCCCGGCGCAACTCGACTCCTGAGGACGACAGACGACAATGCAGATCCTGATTTGCGGCGCCGGCCGGGTCGGACGACATATCGCGAGGGTGCTCGCGCGCGAAGGCAACGAGGTCACGGTCGTCGACCGCGACCCGGCGCTGGTCGAGCGCCTGACCTCGGTCGCCGACGTCAACGCCATCATCGGCTACGCATCGCACCCCGACGTGCTGGAAAGGGCAGGGGCGCGCAACGCCGATCTGTTGATCGCGGCCACCGCGAGCGACGAGGTCAACATCGTGGCCTGCGAGGTCGCCCAGGCGATCTTCTCGGTGCCCAAGCGGATCGCGCGCGTCCGCGCCCAGAACTATCTCGCCCCGGTCTATGCCGACCTGTTCACGTCGCGGCACGTGGCGATCGACGTCGTGATCTCGCCCGAACGGGAAGTCGCCAAGGCGGTGGCGCGGCGGATCGTGGTCCCCGGGGCGTTCGACATGGTGCCGCTCGTGGGCGACCGGGTGCGGCTGGTCGGGGTCAGATGCCTCGACAACTGCCCCGTCGTCGACACGCCGCTGCGGCAGCTGACGGCTCTGTTCCCCGATCTGGCGATCGAGGTGGTCGCCGTGATCCGCGACGGCCGCAGCTTCGCGCCCAGCGCCGACGACCACATGCGCAAGGGGGACAGCGTCTATTTCGTGGCCGACACCCGCCATGTCGGCCGCGCCCTGGTCGCCTTCGGCCGGGAGGAGCAGCCTCATCACCGCGTGGTCGTCCTGGGCGGCGGCAATGTCGGATTGTCGGTGGTCCAGCAGCTGGAGCAGGAGGTCGCTGGGATCGCCATCAGGCTGATCGAGGCCGACAAGGCGCGCGCCGAGATGGTCGCCGATGCGGTGTCGTCGGCAACGGTGCTGCACGGCGACGCGCTCGATCCGGACGTGCTCGAGGAGGCCGGGATCGGCAGCTGCGAGGCGGTCGTCGCGGTCACCAACGACGACCAGACGAACGTCCTCGGCTCGCTTCTGGCGAAGCGCCACGGCGCCGGACGCTCGATCGCGCTGGTGAACACGCGCAGCTTCGCGAGCATGGCTCCTTCGCTCGGGATCGACACGGTCGTCTCGCCGAACGAGATCACGGTCTCGACCATCCTCCAGCATGTCCGGCGCGGCCGGATCCGGAGCGTCTATGCGCTTCACGGCAACGCCGGCGAGATCGTCGAGGCCGAGGCCCTCGACACCTCGGCCCTCGTCAAGAAGCCTCTCGGGCAGGCGAAGCTTCCCGAAGGCATCGTCGTCGGCGCGGTCGTCCGCGGCGACAAGGTCATCATGCCGCGCGCCGACACGCTGATCCGCCCGCAGGACTCCGTGGTCCTGTTCGCCGCGCGCGGCGCGGCCAAGGCGGTCGAGCGGCTCTTCGCCGTACGTCTCGAGTATTTCTGAGCGGGTCCCATGTCACGCATCGCCTATGTCAACGGCCGCTACCTTCCGCATCGCGACGCGAAGATCCATGTCGAGGATCGCGGATACCAGTTCGCCGACGGGGTCTACGAGGTGATCGCCGTAAAGGCCGGCCGCTTCGTCGACCTGGTGCCGCATCTGGACCGGCTCGACCGTTCGCTCGCCGAGTTGCGGATCGCGCCGGCGATGGGGCGAGCGGCACTCGTCTTGGCGATGGAGGAGACGATCCGCCGCAACGACGTGACCGACGGAACGATCTATCTGCAGATGACGCGGGGGGTCGCCCCGCGCGACCATGCATTCCCGGCCGCGCCGCGCACCCAGGTGGTCATGACCGCGAAGCGAACGCGTCCGCATCCGGCCCGCTTCGAGGCCGAGGGGGTGAAGGCGATCACGGTGCCCGACATCCGCTGGGAGCGCTGCGACATCAAGTCCGTGGCCCTGCTGGCCAACGTCCTCGCCAAGCAGGCCGCACGCGAGGCGGGCGCCTTCGAGGCGCTGTTCGTGACCCCGGACGGCCAGGTGGTGGAGGGCAGCTCGACGAATGCCTGGATCGTCACGCGCGAGGGCGAGCTGGTGACGACCCCGCGCTCGAACGCGATCCTGGCCGGCGTCACCCGGCGCACCGTGCTCGAGCTGGCCGCGCAGATGGGGCTGCGCCCGGCCGAACGGAGCTTCTCGGTCGCGGAGGCCAAGGCGGCACGCGAAGTCCTGCTGACCTCGACCACCTCCTTCGTCATGCCGGTGACGCAGCTGGACGACGCGGTGATCGCCAACGGCAGGCCGGGCGAACTCGGCCTCGCCCTGCGCCAACGGTATATTGCATACATGGCAAGCGCGGAAGTAGGGGGTGGCCATCCTGAAATCGGCGATCCGGATCCCTACATCACGTCGCGGCCGCGCGGCGCGACCGTACCACCCCACGGGCCGGTCGCGGGCCCCAACCCCTCGCAAGGAAGGGCTGCACGATGAGCACCGACAAGACCCAGAACGTCCAGGACGTCTTCCTGAACCATATCCGCAAGAACAAGACGCCGGTGACCATCTTCCTGGTCAACGGCGTGAAGCTGCAGGGGATCGTCACCTGGTTCGACAATTTTTCGGTGCTGCTGCGGCGCGACGGCCACTCCCAGCTCGTCTACAAGCATGCGATCTCGACCGTGATGCCGGCGGCCCCGGTACAGCTGTTCGAGGGCGACAAGGAATTCGTCGAGGGATGATCGTTCCGGGCGCCCGTGATGGCCGCTGACCGCGACGGTGCCACGCGGCCCGCGCGAACGCGGGTCGTGGTTCTGCACCCCCATGCGAAGAGCGACAGGCTCGGGCAGACGGAGATCACGGCCCGCCTGGAGGAGGCCGCCGGACTTGCCCGCGCGATCGATCTCGAGGTCGTGCGGGCCGAGGCCATCGCCTGCGCTTCGTGGCGGCCGGCCACGCTGTTCGGCGAGGGAACCGTCGAACGCCTCAAGGCGGAGATCGCCGAACACCGGATCGGGCTTGCGATCGTGGACCGCGCGCTGGGGCCGATCCAGCAACGCAACCTGGAGAAGGCCTGGGGCTGCAAGGTCATCGACCGGACCGGCCTGATCCTGGAGATCTTCGGCGCCCGTGCGCGAACGGCCGAAGGCCGTCTCCAGGTCGAGCTGGCGATGCTGACCTACCAGCGCGGCCGGCTGGTCCGGATATGGACCCATCTGGAACGCCAGCGCGGCGGCCGCGGCTTCCTGGCCGGCCCCGGCGAGACCCAGCTCGAGGCCGACCGCCGGATCATCGCCGACAAGATCGAAAGGCTGAAGCTGCAGATCGAGGATGTGAAACGGACCCGCGGTCTTCACCGCCGCGCCCGCAGCCGCGTTCCTTACCCGGTGGTCAGCCTCGTCGGCTACACGAACGCCGGCAAATCGACCCTCTTCAACCGTCTGGTCGGGGCCGGCGTGTTCGCCGCCGACATGCTGTTCGCGACGCTCGACCCGACGATGCGCGCCCTGGCTCTGCCCTCGGGCCAGAAAGTGATCCTGTCCGACACCGTCGGATTCATCTCGGACATCCCCGTCGATCTGGTCGCCGCTTTCCGCGCGACCCTCGAAGAGGTCGTCGGCGCCGACATCGTCCTGCATGTGCGCGACGCCGCCAATCCGCAGACCGAGTCGCAGCGCACGGATGTCATCGACGTCCTGCGCGATCTCGGCCTCGGCCGGCTGGTCGACGAGGGGCAGGTGATCGAGGTGCTCAACAAGGTCGATCTCCTGCCGCCGGCCGAGCGCGACCTGATCCTCAACCAGGCCGCGCGCGATCCGGCGCTGATCCCCGTCTCGGCGCAGTCCGGCGAGGGGATGGATCGTCTTCTGGGCGCGATCGAGGCGCGGCTGGCAGCCGGCCGTACGCTGCGCGAACTGGTGATCGCGCCCCAGGACGGGGCCGCGCTGGCATGGGTCTATCGCCATGGCGAGGTCCTGTCGCGCGCCGACGACGCCGACGGGATCCGCCTCAGCGTCCGGATGAGTCCCGCCGACTGCGCGCGGTTCGACCGGCGGCAGTCGCGCGAGAAGGAAGCGCCGTCCCCGACATGACGCCGACATTCGCGCCGATGGCGGTTCCGCCCGCCGAAGTGGTGCCGCGGGACATATCGGGGTTCCGGCACGGCAATGCGGGCATCGACTATGTCCATCGCTTCGACAGCGGCGTCCCCGGTCCGGCGGTCGGAATCGCCGGCCTGACGCATGGCAACGAAGTCTGCGGCATGACCGCGGTGACCTGGCTTCTGGAGTCGGGTCTGCGCCCGGCGCGAGGATCGCTCACGCTCTGGCTCGGCAATGTCGAGGCCTACGAGCGGATGCGCGCCGACGACCCGGTCAACCAGACCCGGCATCGCTTCGTCGACCGGGACATGAACCGGATCTGGGACGACGAGGCGCTTGCCGCCGATGCGCACAGCAGCGAGGCGCGCCGTGCCCGGGCGCTGCTGCCCGTCGTCGACAGCCTCGACGCGCTGCTCGACATCCATTCGACGACCTTCTGCGAGACGCCGTTCCAGGTCTATCGGGGGCTGGCCAAGAACCGCGGCGTCGCCGACTCGCTCGGCGTGCCGCCGGTCCATGTCCTGCTCAAGGGCGGCCAGCATTCGGGTGCGACGCTTTGCGAACGCGGCCGGTTCGGGGATCCGGGGTCGGGCGCGGTCGCGCTCGGGGTCGAGTGCGGGACCCATCTTTCGGCCGCCGCCGGCGAGGTCGCGAAGGACGTCGCGCTGCGGTTCCTGGTCCGGTTCGGCCTGCTGCCCGGCGCGTTCCTCGCCGCCGACAAGGTCGTCGCGCCGCCGCCGCCGCAGCGGCGCTATCTGGTCGAGCGCGTCTTCCGGCC
>JBIKLI010000321.1:0-4977 GCA_044359885.1 Alphaproteobacteria bacterium
AAGGGGCTGGCCGCCGCGACGCTGCTGCTCGACGGGCTCAAGGGGACGGCGGCGGTGCTGCTGGCGCTGCGCTACGCGGGGCCGGACGCCGCCTTGATGGCCGGCTACGGCGCGGTGCTGGGGCATCTCTTCCCGGTCTGGCTGGGGTTCAAGGGCGGCAAGGGCGTCGCCACCGGGCTCGGCGTGCTGTTCGGGCTGGACTGGCGCATCGCCGCCGCCGCCTGCGCGGTGTGGCTGGCCGCCGCGGCGATCACGCGCCGCTCCTCGGCCGGCGCGCTCGCCGCCTTCGCCGCCGCGCCGCTGCTGGCGCTGTACCTGCCGCTGCTCTGGGCGCCGGGCGCGGAGGCGCTGGGCGACCGGCAGCTGGCGCTGTTCGCGGCCATCCTTGCGGCCGCGATCTGGGCCAAGCACCACGCGAACATCGCGCGGCTGATCGCCGGCACGGAGCCGCGGATCGGCAAGCGCTGAGAGGCGAGCGGTGGCGGGTGCGGTCGCAGCCCCGGCGCCCTTGGCCCTGCCCGACGCGCGCGAACGCCTCGCCCGGCTGCGGCTGGCCCGCACCCGCGGGCTGGGTCCGGTCGCGGCGCATCAGCTGCTGGCGCGCTTCGGCGGCGCCGAGGCGGCGCTGGCGGCCCTGCCGGAACTCGCCCGGCGCGGCGGCGGCCGGCCGCCGCGCCCGCCCAGCCCGGCGGAGAGCGAGCGCGAGATCGAGGCCGCGCGCCGCCAGGGCGCCGCGATCCTGGTCTGGGGCGATCCGGACTATCCGCCGCTGCTGGCCGAGATCGCGGACGCGCCGCTGGCGCTGACGCGGCTCGGCGACGCCGCCGCCGCCGCCAGGACCTGCGTGGCGATCGTCGGCGCGCGCAACGCCTCGGCCAACGGCCAGCGCTTCGCGGCCCTGCTGGCGGCGGATCTGGCCGCGGCCGGGGTGGTCGTGGTCTCCGGCCTCGCCCGCGGCATCGACACCGCCGCGCATGGCGGCGCGGGCGCCGGGGCGACGATCGCGGTGGTCGCCGGCGGCCCCGACATCCCCTACCCGCCCGAGAACGCCGCCCTGCAGGCGGCGATCGCGAAAGGCGGCGGGGCCGTGTTCGCCGAAATGCCGTTCGGGACACCGCCCCAGGCGCATCTCTTCCCCCGCCGCAATCGCATCGTCGCCGGTCTGAGCGCCGCGGTCGTGGTCGTCGAGGCCACGCCGCGCTCGGGCTCGCTGATCACCGCGCGGCTGGCGCTGGAACAGGGGCGCGAGGTGCTGGCGGTCCCCGGATTTCCGCTCGATCCCCGCGCGGCCGGCCCCAACGCCCTGCTGCGCGACGGGGCCGCCCCGGCCACCTGCGCCGCCGACATCCTGGCCTGCCTGCCGCCGGCCCCGCCGGCCATCCCCCTGCGCCCTGCTCCCGCGACCGGGCCGTCGGCACCAGGAAAAATTGATCCAGATCAATCGGATGATGCCAGGGCGCGAATCCTCGCCGCCCTCGGCACGGCACCGGTGCCGGTTGACGAACTGCTCCGGCGGTGCGATGTCTCCGCGCCCTCCGGGCAGTTGGCCATGCTCGAACTGGAACTGGCCGGCCGCCTTCACCGTCACCCCGGGAACCAGGTCAGCCTCGCCGTCTAGGGCCGACCGCGCCGCCCAAGCACGCCGCCCGAAACCCGAGACCACAGCCGAAGGCGAAATGAAGCTCGTCATCGTCGAGTCGCCCGCGAAGGCCAAGACAATCAACAAGTATCTGGGCGCCGACTACAAGGTGCTGGCCAGCTACGGGCATGTCCGCGACCTGAAGGAAAAGGATGGCGCCGTCGTTCCCGACGACGATTTCGCGATGCATTGGGAGGTGGGCGACCGCGCCCGCCGCCCGCTGGGCGAGATCGGCCAGGCGCTGCGCGACGCCTCGGCGCTCTACCTCGCCACCGACCCGGACCGCGAGGGAGAGGCGATCTCCTGGCATCTGCGCGAGGTTCTGAAGGACCAGCGCAAGCTGAAATCCCTGCCGGTCAAGCGCGTGGTCTTCAACGAGATCACCCGTTCCGCCGTGCTGGAGGCGATGCGCAACCCGCGCGACATCGACGCCGATCTGGTCGACGCCTACATGGCGCGGCGCGCGCTCGACTATCTCGTCGGCTTCAACCTGTCGCCGGTGCTGTGGCGCAAGCTGCCGGGCAGCCGGTCGGCCGGCCGCGTCCAGTCGGTGGCGCTGCGCCTGATCTGCGAGCGCGAGACCGAGATCGAGCGCTTCCGCCCGCAGGAATACTGGACCGTCGACGCCAGCTTCCTTGCCCCCTCGGGGGCCGGCTTCACCGCACGGCTGACCGAACTCGACGGCCGAAAACTGGAGAAATTCGACCTCGCCACCGCCGAGGACGCGCGCCGCGCCGTCACGGCGATCGAGGCGGGCGATCCCTATTCGGTCGCGCGCGTCGAAAAGAAGCGGATCCGCCGCAATCCGCTGCCGCCCTTCACCACCTCGACGCTGCAGCAGGAGGCCTCGCGCAAGCTGGGCTTCGGCGCCGCGCGCACGATGCGCCTCGCCCAGCAGCTCTACGAGGGCATCGACATCGGTGGCGAGACGGTCGGTCTGATCACATACATGCGGACCGACAGCGTCGCGCTGTCGAAGGAGGCGGTCGACGCCGCGCGCCGCCTGATCGCGGCGCAGTTCGGCAAGGATTTCGTCCCCGACCAGCCGCGCGCCTGGAAGACCAAGGCCAAGAACGCGCAGGAAGCCCACGAGGCGATCCGGCCGACCGACCTGTTCCGTCGCCCCGAGGACGTCGCCGGCCGGCTGGACGGCGACCAGCGCCGGCTCTACGAGCTGATCTGGCGGCGCACCGTGGCCAGCGAGATGGAATCCGCGGCCCTCGACCTGACCGCGGTCGACATCGCCGCCGCGACCGGTGGCGCCACGCTGCGGGCGACCGGCTCGGTCATCGTCTTCGACGGGTTCCTTGCCGTCTATCGCGAGGACCGCGACGACCCGGCCGAGGGCGAGGACGACGAGAGCCGTCTGCTGCCGCCGCTCGCAGAAGGCGACCGGCCCCGGCGCGGCGAGGTGCGCAGCGACCAGCATTTCACCCAGCCGCCGCCGCGCTATTCCGAGGCGAGCCTGGTCAAGAAGCTGGAGGAGCTGGGCATCGGCCGGCCCTCGACCTACGCCTCCATCATCGAAGTGCTGCAGAACCGCGGCTATGTGAAGCTGGAGAAGCGCCGCTTCATGCCCGAGGATCGCGGCCGGCTGGTGACCGCGTTCCTGGAACGCTATTTCCCGCGCTATGTCCGCTACGACTTCACCGCCAAGGTCGAGGAGGAGTTGGACGACATCTCCGGCGGCCGGGCGCGCTGGAAGGACGTGCTGCGGGAATTCTGGACCGCCTTTTCCGCCGCCATCGGCGAGACGAAGGACCTGAAGATCGGCGACGTGATCGACGCGCTCGACGCCGAGCTCGGCCCGCATTTCTTCCCGCCGCGCGCCGAGGGCGCCGGCGATCCGCGCGGCTGCCCGACCTGCAGCGAGGGGCGGCTGTCGATCAAGCTGGGCAAGTTCGGCGCCTTCATCGGCTGTTCGCGCTATCCCGAATGCCGATTCACCCGGCCGCTTGCGGTCGATGGCGGCGAGGCCGGCCAGGGCGACGGCGCCGAGGCCGCGCGCGAGATCGGGATCGACCCCGCGACGCAGACCCCGATCGCGCTGCGCAAGGGCCCCTACGGGCTCTATCTTCAGCGCGGCGAAGCCACGGCGGATGCGAAGCCCAAGCGCGTGTCGCTGCCGCGCGACATCGCGCCCGACACCCTCACGCTGGATCTGGCGCTGAAGCTGCTGGCCCTGCCGCGCGATGTCGGCGTCCATCCGGCCGACGGCAAGCCGGTCCAGGCCGGGCTGGGCCGTTTCGGGCCCTATCTCAAGCACGGCAGCGAGTTCCGCTCGCTCGCGAACAGCGAGGAGTTGCTGACCGTCGGCCTCAACCGCGCCGTCGACATCCTGGCCCAGCCCAAGGGGGCGCGGCGCGGCGGCGCGCCGGCGACGCCGCTGCGGGTCGTGGGCGAACACCCGGACGGCCAGAAGGTCGAGGCCGGCACCGGGCGCTACGGTCCCTTCGTCAAGCACGGCAAGGTCTACGCCAACCTGCCCAAGGAGCGCAGCCCCGACGAGGTCGGCCTCGACGAGGCGCTGCGCCTTCTGGCCGAACGCAGCGCGCGCGGCGGCGGCAAGCCGGCGCGGCGCGGCAAGGCCGCCGCCAAGCCCGCGAAGTCCGTCGCGGCCGGTCCGGCGAAGACGAAATCGCCGGCGCCCCGGCGCAAGGCGGCGGGCGGCAAGCGCGGCAAGACCGCCGGCGCGGCGGCGGACTGACCTTGCCCCGCCCGCCAGGCCCGCGCCCGCGGCGCCGCGTGGCCTTCGGCAAGGACGTCGTCCTCGCCTATCTCGAGGTCAATCCCGGCGCCGACCGGCGCCAGATCGCCCGCGACCTGCGGCTGAAATCGGCCGACCGCCGCCTGCTCAAGGCGATCCATGCCGAACTGGCGCCGGCCCGCGCCGCCACGCCGCCCCTCGCGGCCGACAGCGAGCCCGCCGCGTCGCCGGAGCCCGACATCGTCGCCGCGCGGGTCGTCGGTTTCGACGACGAGACCGCCGAGCCGGTCCTGGCGCCGGCCGAATGGCTGCGCGCGGGGCCGCCGCCGCGCATCCGGCTGCGGCGGCTGGATGCGGCGGCGCTGGCACCGGGATCGCGGGCGCTGGTGCGCATCGACCGGCGCGACGGGCACGAATGGCGGGGCCGCCTGCTGCGCGCGGCGGACGAGATGCCCGAGCGGGTCGTCGGCGTCGTGCGCGCGACCCCGCAGGGCCGGATCGTCGAGCCCGCCGATCGGCGCCTGCGCCAGGAATTCCTGCTGGTGCCCGGCGCCGAGCCGCCGCCGCGCGCGGGCGATCTGGTCGTCGCGCGGCCCCTGCCGGTGCGGCGGTTCGAGCGGCCGCGCGCGGC
>JBIKLI010000001.1:0-47281 GCA_044359885.1 Alphaproteobacteria bacterium
AGGCGACCAGCAGCTTGTCGGCGATCGGGTCGAAGATTCGGCCGAGCTTGGATTGCTGCTTCCAGGCCCGGGCGAAGTACCCGTCGAGATAATCGGTGACCGCGGCAGCGGTGTAGAGCGCACAGGCCAGGTAGCGCCATCCATCTCCCTCGACATGGAAGATCAGCACCAGCAGCGGGATCGCCGCGATGCGCGCGAAAGTCAGAAGCATGGGCAGCGAGCCGAACATGGCGGGCGATCGAACCAGGAGTTGGGACGCGACGCAGGGGTTTCCAGTCTAGCCGCCGCCATGGAAGTGGTCATAGATCTTTCGCGCCGTGGCCTTGTCGACCCCCGCGACGCTCTCGAGATCGGCGAGCCCGGCGCGTGCCACCGAACGCGCCGAGCCGAAATGCAGCAGCAGCGCCCGCTTGCGCTTGGGCCCGATCCCCGGGACCTCGTCCAGCGCCGAACCCTGGATCAGCGCCGAGCGCCGCGCCCGGTGGGTTCCGATCGCGAACCGGTGCGCCTCGTCGCGCAGCCGCTGCAGGAAGAACAGCACCGGGTCTGCCGGCGGCAGCTGGAAAGGCGGGCGTTCGCGCAGGAAGAACCGCTCGCGGCCCGCGTCGCGATCCGGCCCCTTGGCGACGCCGACCAGGGCGATGTCGTCGATCCCGAGCTCGGCGAGCGCCGCCGCGGCGGCATCGAGCTGGCCCGCGCCGCCGTCGATCAGCACCAGATCCGGCCAGTTGCCGCCCGAGCGATCGGGATCCTCCTTGATCGCGCGCGCGAAACGACGGCCCAGCACCTCGCGCATCATGCCGTAGTCGTCGCCGGGGGTGATCCCGTCGGGTGCCCCGGGGCCGCGCAGGCTGCGGATGTTGAACTTGCGGTAATCCGACTTCCGGAACCCCTCGGGGCCGGCGACGATCATCGCCCCCACCGCCTCCCGGCCCATGATGTGACTGTTGTCGAAGACCTCGATCCGGCGCGGCGGCGCCGGCAGATCGAAGGCCTGCGCGACGCCCGACAGCAGCTCCTCCTGGCGAGCGTCGTCGATCTTGCGCCGCGCAAGCGCCTCGCGGGCGTTGGCGAGCGCGTGCTCGATCGCCTTGCGCTTCTCGCCGCGCTCGGGCACCGCCACCTCGACCCGGTGGCCGGCCCGGGCCGACAGCGCCTCGGCCATCAGGTCGCGTTCGGGTACGTCGGCGGACAGCAGCACCAGCGGCGGGGGCGGTTTGTCGTCGTAGAACTGGCCAAGGAAGGCGCCCAGGATCTCGTCGGGCGCGACTCCCCTGTCATGGCGCGGAAAATAGGGCCGGTTGCCGCAATTGCGCCCGCCCCGGAAGAAGAACACCTGGATCGAGGCGACGCCGCCCTCGTGATGCAACGCGATCGCGTCCGCGTCGCCCACCGCCTCGAGATTGATGTCCTGGCGGCTCTGGATCTGCGTCAGCGCCCGGATGCGGTCGCGGTACAGCGCGGCGGTCTCGAAATCGAGCGCGGCGGCGGCGGCCTGCATCGCCGCGGCGAACCCGGATTGCGCCTCGCGCGACCTGCCGGCGAGGAAGGCCCGCGCATCGGCGACCGCGCGCGCGTAGTCCCCCTCGCCGATCCGGCCGACGCAGGGCGCCGAGCAGCGCTTGATCTGGAAGAGCAGGCAGGGCCGCGTGCGATTGGCGAAGACCGCATCGGAGCAGGAGCGCAGCAGGAAGGCGCGCTGCAGCGCGGTCAGGGTCTGGTTGACCGCGCCGGCCGAGGCAAACGGCCCGAAATAGGCCCCCTTGCGCTCGCGCGCGCCCCGATGCTTGGCCAGCTGCGGATAGGGGTGATCCTCGAACAAGGCGATATGGGGGAAGGACTTGTCGTCGCGCAGCAGGACGTTGAAGCGCGGCATCAGGCGCTTGATGAGATTGCTCTCGAGCAGCAGCGCCTCGACCTCGGTGTGGGTGACGACGATCTCCAGCCGCCGGGTCTCGGCCACCATGCGCTGCAGACGCAGCGGCAGCCGCGCCCATTGCAGGTATTGCGCCACCCGCCGCTTCAGGCTGCGCGCCTTGCCGACGTAAAGCGCGTCGCCCTTGCCATCGAGCATGCGGTAGACGCCCGGCCCGGCCGTCATGTCGGCCAGCGCCGCACGCAGCACCGACGCCCCGGCGCGGAAACTGGGCGGGGCGGCTTCTTCATCCAAAATATGAGGGTCGGGCTCGGACTCCATGGGCGTCATCGAAGGATCGCGAGGGTTTCGAATGGCTCCAATCGGGGGGCGTGCGTCTATCCACCGTTTCTGTGGATAAGTCTGTTGGCATTTCGTCGTCCACGGGACGGCACTTGCGATTCGACGGGGCTTTCAGCCGAGTTGCACAAAAAATGTGCATCTTCGCAAGTCATTGAAAACAAAGGGAACTGAAGAAAAGCGCCGTAAAATCGCTGTCAAGAATAACATTTCCCCGCAAAACCTTCGGGTTATGCCGAGGCGACCGAAACGGATGTGGGCAGATTGCGCCGGTCCGGCCATCACGGCGCGGTTTTCAGCGCGTCCGCTCGATCTCGACACCGACCGATGCCGCGTCGGGATAGACGTCGAGTTTCTCGACCCGGATCCGCGCACGCAGGATCCGCGGATCGGCCAGCGCGACGGTCGCGATGCGCTCGGCCAGCGTCTCGATCAACTGGACATGCTCGCCGGCCACCAGCCCCCGCACCGCCCCGGCGATCCGGTCGTAGCAGACCACGGCATCATGCTGGTCGGGGACGGGGGAAGCGGGTTCTTCGACCGCGAGGTCGAGATTGATCCTGACGCGCTGCGTCCGGCCCTGCTCGTGCGGCCAGACCCCGACCGAAGCGGCAAGGACGAGGTCGCGCAGGAAAACATGGCGCACCCGCCGCTCGGCGCTGGCGATGCCGGGCAGGGAGGGAAAACTGGCGTGGCTCGTCATCGCGCGACCTGAAACCTCACTCCTCGGGTTCCGCCCCCGGCGGGACCGGGGCCCAGTTCAGATGCTGACCGCCATCGAGCGCCAGCATCTGGCCGGTGAACGAGCGCGCGGTCAGCAGGAACCGCAGGGCAGCGGCGAATTCCTCCAACCCCGGACCACGGCCCAGCGGCACCTCCGACGCCTGGCGGGCGAATTGCTCGGATGTCTGCCGGACATTGGCGAGCGCGGGCCCCGGACCGATGCCGCAGACGCGGATGCGCGGCGCGAGCCCCAGCGCCAGCGTCTGCGTCAGCGTCCACAGACCGGCCTTGCTCAGCGTGTAGGACATGAAATGCGGGGTCAGGTTCCAGACCCGCTGGTCGAGCAGATTGACGATCAAGCCTTCCGCGCCGTCGGGCAATTGCCGCGCGAAGGCCTGGGCGAGGACGAAGGGCGCCCGCAGATTGGCCTCGACATGGCGGTCCCAGCTGTCGCGGGTCGCCGAAAGCGCGTCGTCGCGCTCGAACACCGAGGCGTTGTTGACGAGGACGCCGAGCGCGCCCAGCCGCGCCGTGGCCTCGGGCACCAGCCGCGCCACCTCGGCCTCCCGCGCAAGCTCCGCGCGCAGCACGCAGGCACGCCCGCCGCGCGCGACGATGGCGGCGGCCAGAGCCTCGGCCTCGTCGGCCGAGGCCTGACAGTGGATCGCCACCGCGAAGCCGTCCGCAGCCAGCGTCTCGACCAGCGCGCGTCCGATGCGCCGGGCGCCACCGGTGACGAGCGCCGCGCGGGGAATGGAAAGCGTCATGCGGCCGGCAAGATGGGCCGGCCGCGCGGCGCGATCAAGGATCATCGGCGCCGGGCCAGCATCTCGGCGAAGAGGGCCTCCTGGCCGCGCGTCGTCGCGTCCCAGGAAAAGGCCTCGGCGTGGCGGCGGGTCGCCGCGCGGTCGGGCGGCGCCGCCGCCAGCGCCCGGATGCCGCGCAGGATGTCGGCGTCGTCGCGGGCGACGAGGACGCCGGCGGCCGGGCCGTCGACGATCTCGGGCGTGCCCCAGATGCGGGTCGCCACGACGGGCGTGCCGCAGGCCATCGCCTCGAGCAGCACGTTCGCCCAGCCCTCGCGGTCCGAGGCCAGGACCAGCATGTCGACGGCGTTGTAGAGCCGCGCCAGCGTCCCCTGCCCCAGCCGCCCGGTGAAAACCACCCGGTCGGCGACGCCGGCCTCGGCGCTCAGCGCCGAGAGCGCGGCGCGCTCCGGCCCGTCGCCGACCACGAAGAGGGTCCAGCCCGGCAGCGACGCCAGGGCGCGGATCGCGAAATCATGTCCCTTGCGCGCGATCAGATGGCCGACCGAGGCGATCGCCGGACCGTCGACGGCGAATTCGCGACGCGCCGCATCGCGGTCCAGCGGCCGGAACAGCGCCAGATCGACACCGTTGCGCAGGACCCTGACGCGGTCCGCGGCGACGCCCAGTTCGACCAGCGGCGGCTTCAGCGCCGCGCAGACCGTGGCCAGTCCGTCGGCGCGCCGCGCCGCCCAGGCCATCCAGCGCCGCGGCCACGCGAAGCGCGGATAGAGATTGAGATCCGTGCCGCGGCCGGTCATGGCATACGGCACGCCCAGCCGCCGGGCGACCAGCGCCGCCGCGACGCCGTCGGGATAGAGGAAATGGGCGTCGATCAGATCGAAGGCCAGGCCGTCGCGCCGCCAGGCCGCGAGCGCCCGCCACGCCGCCGCCGCGAGCGCGAAGGGCTGGATCGCCATGCCGATGCGCGGCAGCGCCGGGTAGCGCGGATGGCGGATCTCGATCCCGTGGCGGACCTCGCGCCGGGCGACGCGCCCCCAGTCGGCCCAGGCGCCCCAGCGCGGGTCGCCTGACGGAAACCACGGCACGGGCGCCAGGACCTTCGCCGCCACGTTTCCGCCGGCGATCAGATGACGCAGCCGTGTCTCGACGAAGATGCCGTGATCGGGACGGACCGCGTTCGGATAGAGCGTCGAGAAGAGCAGGATGCGCATGGTCCGCCGAACCGTCGTCGCCTGGCGACGAACATGCCCGCGGTGTCCGCCGCCGGTCGCGCGCACCTTCGGCTTAACGCCGCCGCGTCGCGCCGGCGCCGCGAGCGGCGGGCTAGGGTCATGCGCGATGCTGCTCTCGGCCGTCATCCTGTGCTTCAACTCCGAGCGCCATATCGCCGCCGCCGTGCGCTCGCTGGCCGGGGAATGCGCCCGGCTCGGCGGGCCCTGCGAGATCTTCGTCGTCGACAACGGCTCGCGCGACGCCAGCCCCCGTCTGCTCGCCGCGCTGGAGGGGGAGTTCCCGGGGCTGCTGCACGTGATCCGCAACGCGACCAACGCCGGGACGACCGTGTCGCGCAATCTGGCCCTGCGCCGCGCCACCGGCCGGGTGCTGCTGGTGATGGATTCCGACGTCGTCGTGCCGCCGGGATGCATCGCCGCATTGCTGCCACGCCTGGATTCGGATCCGCGCATCGGCCTGCTGGCGCCGCGGCTGGTCTATCCCGACGGCCGGCCCCAGCTCTCGGCCGACGTCTTTCCGACCCTGCCGCACAAGCTGCGCCGGCTTCTGGGACTGCGCGCCATCGAGCGCGGCCTGGCGGCGCCGGATGGCGCCGCGCGGCGCGTCGACTACGCCATCTCGGCCTTCTGGCTGATGCCCCGCGGCGTCGTCGAGAAGGTGGGCCTGCTCGACGAGCGGATCTTCTATTCGCCCGAGGACGTGGACTATTGCCTGCGCGTCTGGGCCGCAGGGTTCGAGGTGGTCCAGGACGGTTCGGTGGTCGCCATCCACGACGCACGCGAGATCTCGCGCGGCCTGCGCCGCCCAGGCTTCGCGCTCAGCCATGCAGGCGGGCTGGCCTATCTCTTCCTCAAGCATCGCTACGCGCTCGGACGCACGCGGCTCTATCGCCGCCTCGGCATGGCCGGCCGCACATGACCTCCCGGCCCTGGCGCGTCCTCCACATCCTCGACCACGGCCCGCCGCAGCGCGATGGCTACGTCACGCGCACGATGGGCATCGCGTCGGCGCAGCGCGGCTTCGGGTGGGACCCGATGCTGCTGACCGGACCGCGCCAGGGGCCCTGCGCGGCGGCGGTGGAGGATGTCGAGGGCTGGCAGATCCGGCGCTCGCCCGCGGCGACGGCGGCCCGAAGCCTGCCAGGCCTCGGCGAATGGGCAGAGATCCGCCGGGCGACGCGCCATCTCGCCGCGGTCGCGAAGGCGCTGGCCCCGGACATCCTGCACGCGCACTCCCCGTCCCTGAACGCGCTGCCGGCGCTGCGGGTGGGCCGCGCGCTGGGCATTCCCGTGGTCTACGAGGTCCGCGCCTTCTGGGAGGATGCCGCCGCGGACCAGGGCCGCGGCGCCGAGGGCTCGCTGCGCTGGCGGGCGATCCGCGCCCTCGACACCTGGCTCTTCCGCCGCGTCGGGGCGGTGGCGACGATCTGCGAGGGCCTGCGTCGCGACATCGTCGCCAGGGGGATCGAGCCTGGGCGGGTCGGCGTGATCCCCAACGGCGTCGATGCCGCGCGCTTCGCCTTGCTGCCGCCGGCCACCGCCGCCGCGCGGCGCGAACTGGGACTGCCCGAGGGACCGCTGGCGGGGTTCGTCGGTTCGCTCTACCGCTACGAAGGCATCGACCTGCTGGTCGACGCCGCCGCGCTGCTGCGCCGCCGACGCCCCGAGATCGGGTTCGTCGTGGTCGGCGGCGGCATGGAGGAGGCGGCGCTTCGCGAACGCGCCGCGCGCGCCGGGCTTGGGGACGGTTTCCGCTTCGTCGGACGGGTCGCGCATCGCGAGGTCGAGCGCTACTACGCGGCGCTGGACGTGCTCGTCTATCCGCGCCGGGCGCTGCGGCTGACCCAGCTGGTGACGCCGCTCAAGCCGCTCGAGGCCATGGCGCAGGGCCGCATCGTGCTGGCATCCGATGTCGGCGGCCATCGCGAACTGATCGCCGACGGCCGTACCGGACATCTCTTCGCCCCGGACGATCCCGTCCGGCTCGCCGACGCGATCGAACGCGTCTTCGCATCGCGCGGCACCTGGGCGGCGATGCGCGACGCCGCGCGACGCCATGTCGAAACCGATCGCAGCTGGCCGGCGGTCGCCGCCGGTTATGGCGGCATCTACGCCACCGCCCGGGCCGCGGCCGGCTGACGCTCAGACCTCGCCCGCGAGCCAATCCTCGATCAGTCGCCGGGCGATCGAGTCCGGCCGCGGCAGTCGGAACGTCCCGGGGTCGTGCTGGCGGCGCAGGAAGTCGCGGCTGAACCAGCCGGCGGTCTCGAGTTCCTCGGCGTCGACCGCCAGGTCGCGGCTGACGGCGCGGGCATGGAACCCCAGCATGATCGAGGCCGGAAAGGGCCAGGGCTGCGACGAATGATAGCGGATGTCGGTGACGCGGACTCCCGCCTCCTCCATGACCTCGCGCGCGACCGCCTCCTCCAGGCTTTCGCCGGGCTCGACGAACCCGGCCAGCGTCGAATGCATCCCCGCCGGCCAGATGCGCTGGCGGCCGAGCAGCGCATGGTCCTCGTGCACGACGAGCATGATCACCGCCGGGTCGGTGCGGGGGAAATGCTCGGCGTTGCAGGCCGCATCGGTGCAGCGCCGGACATGCCCGGCGGCCTCGGGCCGCGTCGGCGCGCCGCACAGTCCGCAATGACGCGTGCGCCCATGCCAGTGCAGGATGCCGCGCGCATAGGCCAGCAGCGCGCCGGCGTCGCGCGCGAGCAGCGGTCCGACGCTGCGCAGATCCACGAAGGCGGTCTCGCCGCCGAACACGTCCGGCAGCAGATGCTCCTCGTGATGCGACACGTCGAGGGCGAAGAAGCTCTCGCCGCCGCTGGCGCCGAGAAAGGCGACGAGCGGCACCGGCCCGCCGAGTTCGGCGATCGCCTGCGGCCCGAGGAAGACGGCGCGCGGCGAATCGCCGGCGACGATCAGGCTGCGGCCGCGCCAGACCGGCACGACCCGGGCCGCCTTGCCGGCGACATGGGCCTCGATGAAGGCCGCGTCGCGGCGGCGCTCCGAGTGTCGCGCCAGTTCCAGGCCGGCGTAGAAATTCGCGGTCCGCATGGCCGGAGACTGCCCCGAGCAGGCGCGCCGAGGCAACCTGTCGCGCGCGGCACGGTTGCCGCACCGCGCCGCCGGCTGCTAGAGCGGCGTGCGCATGCTTCGGCCGCTCTACGACTGGACGATGCGCCGGGCCAGCGGCGCCAGCGCGCCGCGCGCGCTCGCGGCGGTGTCCTTCGCGGAAGCGTCGTTCTTCCCGGTCCCGCCCGACGTGCTGCTGGTGCCGATGGTGCTCGCCCGTCGCGACCGCGCCTGGATCCTGGCCGGAATATGCACCCTCGCGTCGGTCGCCGGCGGCGTCGCCGGCTATGCCATCGGCCTGTTCCTGCTCGAGACCATCGGCGTCTGGCTGATCGCCATCTACGGACTCCAGGGCGGCATCGAGGCGTTCCGCGACGCCTATGGCGAATGGGGTCTCTGGATCATCCTGGTCAAGGGCCTCACGCCGATCCCGTTCAAGGTCGTCACCATCGCCAGCGGCGCCGCACGCTTCGATCCGGTCGTTTTCGTGCTGGCGTCGCTGGCGACGCGCGGCGCCCGGTTCTTCCTGGTCGCGGCACTGATCCGCCGCTTCGGCGCGCCGATCCGCGAGGTGATCGAACGGCGGCTGACGCTGGCCACGACCCTGCTCGCGCTGGTCGTGGTCGGCGGGTTCGTCGCGCTGCGCTATGTTCTGCCGCGATGACGCCCGCGCTTCGCAACGCCGCACCGGCCCTGCTGGCCCTGCTCGCCGCCGCCATGCTGGCCGCCGCCTTCGCCTTCGAGCACCTCGCGGGGCTCAGACCCTGCGCGCTGTGCTGGTGGCAACGCTATGCCTGGATGGCCGTGCTCGGGCTTGCGGCGCCGGCGACGTTCGCGCGCGGCCGGCTGGGGACGGTCCTGCTCGGACTTGCCGCGCTGGCGGCGCTGACCGGCGCCGCGATCGCCTTCTACCATGCCGGCGTCGAGCAGCGCTGGTGGGCGGGGACCGAGGGATGCGGCGCCACGCTCGGACCGGCGGCAAGCGCCGAGGAGCGGCTGCGCCAGCTTCTCGCCGCGCCCGTGGTGCGCTGCGACGAGATCGCCTGGTCCTTCGCCGGGCTTTCGATGGCCGCCTGGAACGGCGCCGTCGCCGCCCTGGGCGGCACACTTGCGCTCGCCGCGCTGCGGCGCCATATCGGCGGGCGCGAGGGAACGGCATGAACGACGACGCCAAGACACGGGCCTGGCCCGGAGACGCGACGCCGGCGCAACGCCTGGCGGAGATCCTGCGCGTCGACCACGCCGGCGAGTATGGGGCCGTGCGCATCTACGAAGGCCAGCTCGCGATTCTCGGCCGCAGCGCTGCGGCGCCAGCGATACGCCGGATGATGGAACAGGAGCGCGCCCATCTGCGCGCCTTCGAGACGATGCTGCCGGCCGGACGCGTACGCCCGACCCTGCTGACGCCGCTGTGGCATGTCGCCGGCTTCGCGCTCGGCGCCGGCACGGCGCTGATGGGCGAGAAAGCCGCGATGGCCTGCACCGCCGCGGTCGAGGAAGTCATCGACGCGCATTACGCGGCCCAGGTCGAGGAGCTGGCCGGCAGCGATCCGGAACTGGCCCAGCAGCTGGAAGGCTTCCGCCGCGAAGAGGTCGAGCACCGCGACGAGGCGCTGGCCGCCGGGGCGCGCGAGACGCCCGGCTACGAGCCCCTCGCCGCCGCCATCAAGGCCGGCTCGCGCCTCGCCATCTGGCTTTCCACGCGGATCTGACCCGCTCGCGCGCGAGATCGCGGACAAGCGCGTACGCCGCGGTCCGCCGGCGACCGGCCACCCCGGCGCGGCGGGCCATCGACCCCGCCGCGCCTACCCCATGTAGAGGCCGCCATTCACGTCGATGGTGGCGCCGGTGACGTAGTCGCCGAGGCTGGAGGCGAGGAAGAGGACGGCCCCCGCCACATCCTCGGGCGTGCCGGTCCGCCCCAAGGCGATCTCGCGCAGGGCCTGGGCCCGGACCTCCGGCGGCGCTGCGGCGTGCTTGGTTCCCCAGTCGATCCAGCCCGGACAGACGCAATTGGCGGTGATCCCGAAGGGCGCGCCTTCGCGCGCCAGGCCCTTGGCGTAGCCGATGAGCGCCGCCTTCGCGCCGGCATAGGTGGGCGACGGGGACCGGAAGGCCTTGCCGCTGCGCCCGGTCGCCGAGCTGATGGCGATCACCTTGCCGCTGCGCCGCGCCTTCATCCCGGGAAGCACGGCGCGCGCCGTGGCCAGGAAGCCGCGGACATTGAGATCGAAGACCCGGGCAAACTCGGCGTCGCTCGTTTCGGTGATCGGCTTGGCCGTTCCCACGCCCGCGTTACTGACGAGGATGTCGATGCCGCCCCAGCGGGCCACCGCCTCGCCGATCACCGAATCGACCTCGGCGCTGTCGGTGACGTCGCAATGGGCCAGCATCGCCTCGCCGCCCTTCGCTTCGATCGCGGCGACGGTGGCCTCGCCGGCCGCGCGGTCGGCGGCCCAGGTGACGACGACGCGCGCACCGGCCTCGCCCAGCATCAGAGCGATTCCCCGGCCGATTCCGCGGGACGAGGACGTGACGAGGGCGACGCGCCCTCCCAGATCGATCGACAGCATCGCCTCACCCCGCCAGAAGAGGTGCGGTGCGGCGCCGGAGCTCGGCGACGCCGTCGGCGGGCGAGAGCTGGCCGATCACCACCGCCTGGGTCGTCTGCATCATCACGTCGGCGGCCTGCTGCGCCTTGTCGAAAAGCGGCAGCGGCGGCCGGGCATAGGGCAGCACACGCGCCTCGACCGCGGCGGACGGGGCCGCCGACATCAGGCGCGGATCGGCATAGGCCGACGCGCGCACCGGGCCGTTGCCGTTCAGCGCCTGGCGGATCGTCGCCTGCTTGCCGGACAGCTCGCGCATCAGCGACCAGGCCAGCGCCTTGTTTCGCGAATTGCGCGGGATGCCCATCGACCAGAAATCCGACGTCGCGACCACCGGCACGCGCGCGGCGAGCGACGCCGCCGCGACCGCCGGCGTCAGCTTGATCCGTCCGGGGAAGCGCGATTTCTGTGGATCGTTGAAATCGGCGTGGCGACCCATGATCGCCAGCACCATCGCCGCACGGCCGTTCTGGATCATCGTGAACACGTCGTCCTGGCCCATGGCGGTGAAATTGCGTGGCAGGACGCCGCGCTGGAACATCCCGCGCAGGGTCTCGTACATGCGCACCATGCCCGCTTCGTTCGGCAGCAGGGTCATGGCCGGATCGATCAGCGGCGCATCGAACCCGAACGCCATCGTCAGCATGTTGAAATGCGAATTGCCCTGGAACGCGAAGCCGTGCACCGGCGTGCCGTCGGCGCGCGTGTAGGTCAGGCGCTGGGCATGCTCGACCAGTTCCTCCATCGTCGTCGGCGGCCCGGACAGGCCCCGCTCGGCGAGCAGTTCCTCGTTGTAGAAGAGGCCCACCGTGGCATGGCGGATCGGCAGCGCGCGCAGGCTGCCCTCCAGCGTGACCGCGCGCATCATCCCGGCGGAGATGTCGGCGGGATCCTCGAGCGGCGCCGCCGCGATCAACGGCTCCAGCGGCTCCAGCTGACGCAGCAGCCGCGCGGAGATGGCCGTGTTCGCCGCGTAGGCGAGGTCGATGCTCGTCTCGCCCAGGCTGAGCTCGCGCTGCAGCCGGTCGTGGATCGGCGCCACGTCCAGCGTGATCCAGGCCAGGCGGCGGTTGTTCCGCCGCGCCCATTCCGCGGTGACGTCCCCGCCCGGACGGTTGGCGTCGGTCGCCACCTGCTGGTGCACCCGGTGGGCGAGGATGTTGAACGCTTCGGCGGTCTGCGCGCGCGCCGGACGTCCGGCAAGACCCGTCAGCGCGGCCGCGCTTGCCCCGCCCTGCAACACGCGCCGGCGGCGCATGGCTCCATCGACGATCTTCATGTTTCCGCCCCTCCCCAGGCAATGGAAACTCCCCCATCGACCGTTCTAGACGCGCAGCGGAGGGCTGTCGAGAACACCGCAACGGCGCGGATTCATCCATCTGCCGCGCGGGCGCCACGGTGCTGCCTTGGAACGAAGTTGATTTCCGTGCGTTGTCGAGGCGCGGGCCCATTCGGCTCGCAGGGCAGGAGCAGGAAGATGGACGCCGATCTCGTCTTCGCCGATTGCAGCGCCGGCGAGCCCATGCTCGACGAATTGCTGGCCGATCCGGTCCTGCACGCGATCCTCCGTCGCGACGGGCTCAGCCTCGGCGACCTGGAGGCGGCGATCGCCGTCGCGCGGGCGCGTCTGGCCTGCATCCCGGACGATCAGGACGGATCGAGTTCGCTGTCCCAGTAGAGGAAGTCGCGCCAGCTGGCATGAAGGAAGCCGGGCGGGAACGCCCGTCCGTTTTCCTTCAGCAGGTGCGGATCCGGGGCGAAGGCGCCGGCGCGCGGGAACATCCGCGCCTCGGCCGGCGTCCGGTTGCCCTTCTCCAGGTTGCAGCAGCTGCACGCGGTCACGACATTCGTCCAGGTCGTGGCCCCGCCGCGCGAGCGCGGGATGATGTGGTCGAAGGTGAGGTCCTGGGTCGGAAACGACTGGCCGCAATACTGGCAGCAGAACCGGTCGCGCAGGAACACATTGAAGCGCGTGAAGGCGGGCCGGCGCTCCGCGGCGACATATTCCTTGAGCGAGATGACCGAGGGCAGGCGCATCTCGCGGCTGGGAGAGCGGATCGTGCGATCGTATTCGGAGACGATGTTGACGCGGCCGAGGAACACCGCCTTCACCGCTTCCTGCCAGGGCCAGAGGGACAGCGGGAAATAGCTCAGCGGGCGGAAATCCGCGTTGAGCACCAGGGCGGGACAGGCCTCGACCGACAAAGGGTCACCTCGCCATCGCTGTTGCCGACGGCGCGGCGGCGCGACGCGCCGCCGCTCCTCCCACAATAGCTAGGACGAGTCGCCGCCCGAAACAACCGGATCAGCGGGGCGGCTCAGCGAGGCAGGCGACGCGCCAGGAAGGCACCCGCCTTTTCAAGGCCCTGCGGATCGATCGAATGGGCAAGACCCGGCCGGCGCTCGGTCGCGACCTCGATCCCGGCGGCCACGAGCGCCGCGCGGGCCTGGTCCATCGCGGCGAAGGGGACGACCGGATCGGCGTCGCCATGGACCAGCAGCACCGGCGGGCGGGCGCGCAGCTCCGCGCCCAGTGCGGCGGCGCCGACGAGCGCACCCGAGAAACCGACCACGGCGGCAGGCGCCCGCGCCCGGCGTAGCGCGACATGCAGCGACATCATCGTGCCCTGGGAAAAGCCGACCAGCGCCAGCGCCGAATCGTCCAGGCGGTGAGCCTCCAGCGTCGCGTCGAGGAAGGCGTCCAGGATCGGCGCCGCCGCGGCCACGCCTGCTTGCAGCCGGTCGGGGTCGCGATCCTGCAGGCTGAACCACTGACGGCCGTAGGGCGCCATGTCGCACGGGAACGGCGCGTGCGGCGAGACGAAGACCGTTCCGGGCAGCCGCGCCGCCCAATGTGGCGCCAGGTCGATCAGGTCGTTGCCGTCGGCGCCAAGGCCATGAAGCAGCACGACCAGCGAACGCGCGCGCCCGCCGGCGGCAGGACCATAGGTGGGACCGTCGAGGGTGAAGAATGCGCTCATCCGGACTTGCTAGCCGAAGAGGCGTGGTAGCGTCGAGGGCCATGACCGTCGTCACGCGCTTCGCCCCGTCGCCGACCGGCCTGCTGCATCGCGGCCACGCCTATTCGGCGCTGTTCGCCGCCGACGCGGCGCGGCGCGCCGGCGGCCGTTTCCTGCTCAGGATCGAGGATATCGATCCCGGACGCTGCCGGCCGCCTTTCGTCGCTGCGATCCTCGAGGACCTCGCCTGGCTCGGTCTGGTCTGGGAACAGCCGGTCCGGCGGCAATCGGCGCATATGCGGGACTATCGCGCGGCACTCGAACGGCTCGCCGGGCACGGCGTCCTCTATCCCTGCTTCTGCACGCGCAAGGACATCGCCGCCGAGATCGCGCGGGCCGGCGCCGCCCCCCACGGGCCCGAAGGCCCCGTCTATCCCGGCACCTGCCGCGCCCTGCCCCCCGCCGAAGCGGCACGGCGGACCGCACGCGGCGACGCCCATGCGCTGCGGCTCGACATCGCCAGGGCGCTCGCGCTGACCGGTCCCCTGACCTGGCGCGACCGGGCGGCGGGACTGTGCGCGGCCGATCCGGGCGCGCTGGGCGACGTCGTGCTGGCGCGCAAGGAGATGCCGGCCAGCTACCATCTGGCGGTCACGGTCGACGACGCGCTGCAGGGCGTCACCCTCGTCACCCGCGGCGCCGACCTGTTCCACGCCACCCATGTCCACCGCCTGCTCCAGGCGCTGCTGGACCTCCCCGTCCCGGAATGGCATCACCACCGTCTGCTCGCCGGCCCCGACGGCGAGCGCCTCGCCAAGCGCAGCGGCGCGCCGAGTCTGGCATCGTTGCGTGCGGCAGGTGCCGATCCCAGGGCGCTGCGGGCCGAACTGGGCTTCGCGTGACCGTGACGGCATGGCCGGCGGCGCCGGCAGGCCCCATATTCGATCCCCGGACCGGCGGACGTCAGGAAGGGACGGAGACGGCAATGGGCGAACCGGATCGCGCCGCGCGACGACATGGCGCGGCGACATGGCGTCTGTTGCGGCGCGCGGCGCTCGTGCTCGGTCTGCTTCTGGCCGGGCCTGCCGTCAGCCTGCTGGCCGATGGCCGCGCCGCGGCGGACTGGCGCGGCGCCAGCCGCGAACCCGTCGGACTCGCGCCGGATCCGGCGCTTTCCCCACAGGCGATGGTGCATGTCTACGGCGCGCGCGCCGTCGGATGGCGCGGTGCCTTCGGGGTCCACACGTGGATCGCGGTCAAGCCGCGCGACGCCGCCGACTGGACCAGCTACCAGATCATCGGTTGGCGGGCGCTGCGCGGCGGCGACGCGCTCGCGGTCTCGAACGGCGCCCCGGACCGCCGCTGGTTCGGCGCCAGGCCCGAGCTCTACGCGGCGCTGACGGGCGAGGCCGCCGAAGCGGCGATCGATCGCATCCGGACCGCCGCCGAGGCCTATCCCCATCGGCGCAGCTACACGCTCTGGCCGGGCCCGAACTCGAACACCTTCACGGCGACCATCGCGCGCACGGTTCCCGAACTGCGCCTCGACCTGCCTGCGACCGCCATCGGCAAGGACTATCTCGGCGCCACCACCTTCGCCGCCGCCGCCCCGAGCGGCACCGGCTACCAGCTCTCGCTCTGGGGGCTGTTCGGGATCACGCTGGCACGCGAGGAAGGCGTCGAGATCAACATCGCCGGCCTGGGCTTCGGGGTCGACCCGATGGGTCTGGCCCTGCGTCTGCCCGGGATCGGGCGCATCGGCCCGGACGAGGATCCGCGCCGCGAATAGGCGCCGGCTCACGCGCGGCGCGGCACGTCGTCGGCCTCGTCGCCGGCGATGCCGGGCGCGCCCGGGATCCCCTCGGGCTGCGCTTCCACCGCGCGCAGGCCCCGCTCGATCGCGCGCGTCCGGCGACCGAGTTCGGCGAACCTGTCGGCGGCGCTGTCGATCGAACGCTTGGTCGCGTCCACGACCTCGCCGAATTTGCGGAACTCGGTCTTGACGGTACCCAGCAGGGTCCACACTTCCGAGGAACGTCTTTCGATCGCCAGCGTCCGGAAGCCCAGCCGCAGGCTGTTCAGCGTCGCGGCCAGCGTGGTCGGGCCGGCGAGGACGACGCGGTGCTCGTTCTGCAGGGACTCCGCGAAGCCGGGAATGCGCAGCGCCTCGGCGAACAGGCCTTCGGTCGGGACGAACAGGATCGCGAAATCGGTGGTGTGCGGCGGGCTCAGATACTTGCCCGCGATCTTGCGCGCCTCGGCGCGCAGCGATGCCTCGAAGGCCGCCTCCGCGCGCTGGATCTGCGATCTGTCCAGGGTCTCGTGCGCGTCGAGCAGGCGCTGATAGTCCTCGACCGGATACTTGGAATCGATCGGCAGCCAGACCGGTTCGCTGTCCGTGCGTCCGGGCATGCGGATGGCGAACTCGACGATGCCGTCGCTGCCGGGCACGGGCTTGACGTTGCGCGCGTACTGGTCGGGCGTCAGCAGCGTCTCGACGATCGCTCCCAGCTGCAGCTCGCCCCAGGTCCCGCGCGCCCGGACATTTCCCATCACCCGCTTGAGGTCGCCGACGCTGCCGGCCAGGCTGCGCATCTCGCCCAGGCCGCTATGGACCTGCTCCAGGCGTTCGCTGACCAGCCGGAAGGATTCGCCCAGCCGCTGTTCCAGCGTCGCCTGCAGCCGCTCGTCGACGGTCTGGCGCATCTCGTCCAGCTTGCGCGCGCTGTCCGCCCGGATCTCCTCGAGGCGTGTGGCCAGCGTGCCCGACAGCCGCGTCTCGAAGGTCGCGAAGGCCTCGGCCATCTCGCGGCGACCGCTGCGCCCCTCCTCGACCGATTGCAGCAGCTTCGCCTCGACCGCCATGCGAAGCGACTCGCCGCCCGCGCGCAGCTCGGTCTCCAGCCCCTGGACAGTGTCGGCCAGCGCCGCGACCCGCCCCTCCGCGCGCCCCAGGCCCTGCTGCAGCGCCGCGACATCGCCCGCCAGAACGCGCAGCCGCGCTTCGAGATCCGCCGGCGTCTCGAAGCGCGGACGACGCAGCAGCAGCGTCAGGGTCAGGGCCGCATTGACGGCGACCGCCGCGGCGAGAAACCAGAGCGACATGTCGTCCATGATCCCTCGACCGCGCGCAGGGTCTTTTTCCGGCGCCCGGCTGCCGGATCGCCGTCACGCCCGGGCGGAGGTCCTGGATCCGTTTTTCCGGCACCGCCGATCGGCGCGGCCAAGGCCGCCACAGGCAGGATTGGTGGAGCTGAACGGGATCGAACCGTCGACCTCCTCATTGCGAACGAGGCGCTCTCCCAGCTGAGCTACAGCCCCACCGGTCCGGAAGAGGGCCGGATAATAGGCGCGGGCACCCGCGTGTCAAGACATCGCCCGGCAACCGCAGCCGTTGCCGGCATCCGGGCAAAAACCGCGCGGCCCCAATATGTTGCCGCGGCGCCGGCGCGTCGTGTACGCTTTGCGCGCCGAACGATTCAACCGTTCACGCCCACCAGGACACGCGCCATGAACGCCATCGCCCGCCTCGTCGACACGGTCGTCACCCTCTACATCTGGGTGCTGATCGCGCAGGCGATCCTGTCCTGGCTGATCGCCTTCAACGTGATCAACGGCTACAACCAGTTCGTGCGCGGGCTGGGCGAATTCCTGTGGCGGATCACCGAGCCGGCGCTGCGGCCGCTGCGACGCTTCGTGCCGGCGATCGGCGGGGTCGACGTGTCGCCGATCGTCCTGATCCTCGTGCTTTATTTCGTCCGCGACCTCGTCCTCTACGACCTCTTCCCGGCGCTGCAGTGACGGCGGAACCGGCGCTGGCGGGGACCGCGCCCTGTCGACGCGCGCGGCCGCCGCGCGCCCTGGGAGAGAAAACGACGCAATGAGCGCCCGGATCATCGACGGAAAAGCCGTCGCCGCCGCCCTGCGCGCCAGGCTGGCCGGCGCGGTCGCACGACTGCCGGCGCCGCCCGGTCTGGCGGTCGTGCTGGTCGGCGAGGACCCGGCCAGTGCCGTCTATGTCCGCAACAAGGGCATCGCCACGCGCGAGGCGGGGATGCGCTCGGCCGAGCACCGCCTGCCCGCGACCGCGAGCCAGTCCGAACTGCTGGCGTTGATCGCACGGCTGAACGCCGATCCCGAGATCGACGGCATCCTGGTGCAACTGCCCCTGCCGGGCCATGTCGATGCGCAGGCCGTCATCGCCGCCATCGATCCGGCCAAGGATGTCGACGGGTTCCATGTCGTCAATGCCGGGCTGCTCGCCACCGGCGGCGCGGGCCTGGTTCCCTGCACGCCGCGCGGCTGCATGATCCTGCTGCGCGAGACGGGGACCGCCCTCGCCGGCGCCGAGGCGGTGGTCGTCGGCCGGTCCAGCATCGTCGGCAAGCCGGTGGCGCAGCTGCTGCTGGCCGCCGACGCGACCGTGACCGTCGCCCATTCACGCACCCGCGATCTGGCGGCGGTCTGCCGGCGCGCCGACATCCTGATCGCCGCGGCCGGACGGCCCGAGCTGCTGCGCGGCGACTGGATCAAGCCGGGAGCGACGGTGATCGATGTCGGCATCAATCGCGTCGAGGACGAGAACGGCAGGTCCCGCCTGGTCGGCGACGTCGCCTATGCCGAGGCCGCCGCGGTCGCCGGGGCCATCACGCCGGTGCCCGGCGGGGTCGGACCGATGACCATCGCCTGCCTGCTGGAGAACACGCTGATCGCGGCGCGACGCCGCCGCGGCTGGAGGGAGTGACGATGGACTTCGACGTCGGCCTTGCCCGGATCGAGGCGGCGCGCGGCCGCATCGCGGGTCAGGTGCGCGCCACGCCGACCTGGCGCAGCGAGGCGCTGTCGCGGCGCCTCGACGCGGAGGTGTTCCTGAAGCTCGAATGCCTGCAGCTGGGCGGGTCCTTCAAGATGCGCGGCGTGCTGAACAAGCTCGCGACGATGGACCCGGCCGCCCGCGAACGCGGCATCGTCACCGTCTCGGGCGGCAACCACGCGATCGCCACCGCCGAGGCGGCGCGCGCGACCGGCACGCGCGCGCTGGTGACGATGCCCAAGGTGACCCCGGCCTACAACGTCGCGCGCACGCGCGGGCCCGGCGCCGAGGTCGAGCTTTGCGAGACCGCCGCCGTCGCCTTCGCCCGCGCGCAGGAGCTTGGCCGCGCGGGCATGACCTTCGTCCATCCCTATGACGATCCGGAGGTCATCGCCGGCCACGGCACGGTGGGGCTCGAGATCGTCGACGCGGTCCCCGACCTGACCGACGTCTTCGTCAGCATCGGCGGCGGCGGCTTCATGGCCGGCGTCGCTGCGGCGGTGAAGGGATTGCGGCCCGCCGCACGCCT
Source organism: Alphaproteobacteria bacterium (assembly GCA_044359885.1). Lineage (GTDB taxonomy): Bacteria > Pseudomonadota > Alphaproteobacteria > CACIAM-22H2 > CACIAM-22H2 > CAIOSQ01. The sequence goes on from JBIKLI010000001.1 coordinate 18,930, forward strand.
CCACGGCGTCGAGACCGAGGGCGCCGAGACGATGACGCGCGCGCTGGCCGCGGGAAGGCCGGAGACGATCGCCCCCAGCTCGATCGCGCGCACGCTGGGCGCGCCCTTCGCCACCGAACGCACCATGGCCGCGGCGAGACGCTTCCTCGAAGGCATCGAGATCGTGCCCGACCGCGAGGCCGTCGCCGAACTCGACGCCCTGGTGGCCGAGGAGCATGTCTGGTGCGAGCCGGCCGCCGCGTGCACCGTCGCCGCGGCGCTGCGCCGCCGTGGCGCCCTGGGAGCACGGCCGCGCATCGTCCTGGTGCTCTGCGGCAGCAACGTGGCCTTCGACGACGTCGCGCGCTGGCGCGCGCAATTCGGCCTGGGTTGAGGGCGCGGGCCCGCGACGTCAGCGCAGCAGCGGCGCGTAGTCGTCGAGGAAGGACTCGAAGGCCGCGGCGAAGCCGTCGATCTCGGCGTCGCCATGCGGCAGCGCCAGGACCAGCATGCCCCGGAAGGTGACGTAGAAACCGCGCGCCAGCATCTCGAGCTGCAGCAGCTTCAGCCAATCCTTCGAGGCGGTCGCGATGTCGGCGGGGCTGGTCACCGGTCCGCGCACGAAATGCACGTTCATCATCGAGCCGCGGCCGGCGACATGGACGGCGAGGTCCCGCGCGGCGATCGATGCGTTCATGCGCTGGCGCAGCGCGTCGCCGCGGCCGTTGAGGGCGATCGACCGCTCGGGAGTCAGGACCTTGCCCAGGCCTGCGACGCCCGCGGCCATGGTCAGGACGTTGTTGTTGAAGGTCCCGGCATGGGCGAGAGCGTCGGGGCGCGCGGGATCGAAGCGTTCCATGATCCGGGCGGCACCGCCGAAGGCGCCGAAGCTGAGCCCGCCGCCGAGATACTTCCCGAGGGTGATCAGGTCGGGGACGATGCCGAGCGCTCCATGCAGGCCGGACGGCGACAGGCGCGACGTCATGACCTCGTCGAAGATCAGCAGGCTGCCGGCGGCGCGCGTCTCCTCGCGCAGCATGGCGAGGAACTCGGGCGACGCCGGAATGCAGCCGCCCCCGCCCAGCATCGGCTCCAGGATCACGCAGGCGAGATCGGCGGCGTGCGCGCGGATCGCGGCCCGGGCGGCGGCGACGTCGTTGTAGGGCACGACCACGAACGGAAACGGCGCGTTGAGCGGAGACCCGTTGCCCGAGAAGATGAACACGCCCCCGTGATAGCCGCCCTGCATCGCCATCACCTTGGTGCGCCCGGTGAAGACCCGGGCGACGCTGACGGCCATCAGATTCGCCTCGGTGCCCGAATTCGTGAAGCGCACCAGTTCCAGGGCCGGGAAGCGCTCGACGATCAGCTCGGCGAGGCGCGCCTCGTAGCGGTTCGGCGCGCCCAGCACGATGCCGTCGTCGAGCGCGGCCTTGACCGCCTCGACGATCGCGGGTTCGGAATGCCCGTAGAGCCCGGCCGTGTACTCGGACACGAAATCCGCGTAGCGGTTCCCGTCCATGTCCCAGACATGGCAGCCCTCGCCGCGCGCGATCGCGACGGGGAAGGGCGGGTAGTAGATGACGCTGCGGGTGTTGCCCCCCGGCATGACGCGCCGCGCGTCGTGATGACGGCGCGCGCTCAGCGGATGGGCGTCGACGAAGCGCCGCTCCGCCTCCGCGAGGGCCGATCCCAGATCGAGGTTGCGCGTCGGGTCCATGGCGATCTCCTCCGTTGCACGGCGGCCGCGGGCGATGCCGTCAGGCTAGCGCCGCGCGCCGGGGCCGGGCAACGCCGCCCGACGTCTTGCCGCCCGACGTTTTGCCCTTGGCCGCCGCGCGGCCGCGGGCTAAGGCGGGAAGTGCGTTAGGGGCGCCGCGATCGCCAGATCGCGGCCAGGCAAGAAAGGGAGACGCGATGAAATTCCTCAGCTTCCAGTCCGGCAAGGACGCCAGCTATGGCGCGGTCGTCGGCGACGGCGTGGTCGACCTGGGCAAGCGCCTGGGCAAGAAATATCCCACGCTGCGCGCGGCGCTGGCCGCCGGCGCGCTCGCGGAACTGACCAAGGTCGCCAGCGGCGCGAAGAAGACCGATCTGCCGCTCAAGAAGGTGAAGTACCTGCCGGTGATCCCGGATGCGCGCAAGATCATCTGCGTCGGTCTGAACTACAAGGATCACCAGGCCGAATCGAAGAGCACCGCGACCGAGAACCCGACCCTCTTCCTGCGCATGCAGGCAAGCCAGGTCGGCCACAACCAGCCGATGATCAAGCCCAGGGAAAGCGACAAGCTCGACTGGGAGGGCGAGCTTGCGGTCATCATCGGCCGCGGCGGTCGGCGGATCGCCCGGGAGAAGGCGATGAACCATATCGCCGGCTACGCCTGCTATCACGACGGCTCGGTGCGCGACTATCAGCGCCACACGACCCAGTTCACGCCCGGCAAGAACTTCGCCGCCACCGGCGGCTTCGGGCCGTGGATGGTGACCAAGGACGAGGTCGGCGACATCACGAAGCAGACGCTGACCACACGGGTCAACGGCGTCGTCAAGCAGCAGGCCGGTATCGACCTGCTGATCTTCGACATCCCGGCGCTGATCGCCTACATCTCGGTCTTCGTGCCGCTCGAGGGCGGCGACGTCATCGTCACCGGCACGCCAGGCGGCGTCGGCGCTGCGCGCACGCCGCCGGAATTCATGAAGCCCGGCGATGTCGCCGAGATCGAGATCACCGGCGTCGGCACGCTGCGCAACGTCGTCAAGGAAGGCTGATCGGGCCGCGGACGGGCCGCGCGCCGGCGCGTGGCCCGTCCGTTCCTCATTCCGGCCGGCGCCCGGCCTCGGTGCGCGGGTCGAGGCGCGCCGTCGTCGGCGGCGTCGGCGGCAGATCGACGAAACGTTCACGTTCCTCCGGCGGCCGCGGCTTGCGCCGTCGCATGCGCCAGATGGCGAAGCCGATGAAGGCGAGCGAGAACAGCGCCGCATGCGCCAGCAGGCCCACCGGGCCGATCCGCGCCATCGCGGCGGCGGCGACGACCGGCCCCAGCGAAGCCCCGGTCCCCCAGACCAGCATCAGGCTGCTGGACAGGGCCACCGTCCGCTCCCGGCCCGCGAAATCGAAGGCATGGGCGACGGCGATCGCGTAGACCGCCTGGCATCCGCCGACCGCGATCGCCAGGGTCGCGGCAAGCACCGGGAAGGGCATCTCCCCGATCCAGGCGATCACCGCGGTCCCGGTCACCGTCGCCGCCGACGCGCCGATCATCACCGCGCGGCGGTCCCGGCGATCCGAGAGCCACCCGAGCGGCCACTGGATCATCAGCGATCCCGCCTGCAGCGAAGCGGCCAGAAGGCTGATCGCGACGTTGTCGAGACCGATGCTGACGCCATAGAAGGGCAGCACGTTGAACACGGCACTGCCGACGAGACCGACATAGAAGCAGGCGACGATGCTGACCGGCGCCACCGCGAACAGGTCGCGCAGGCTCATCACCGCGACCGCCGGCGGCGGTGCCGGCCCCGGCGCCTGGTTCAGCGCCACCGGGATCAGCGCCAGCGAATAGAAGACGCTGGCGCACAGGAAGAGTTCGAAGCCGGCGCTGGGGAAGGCCAGCGGCATCATCTGCCCCAGAACCAGCCCGGCGCGCGAGCAGACGACGTAGACCGACATCATGCGACCGCGCAGCTGTTCGGGGGTCCGGTCGAGGACCCAGCTCTCGACGATCACGAACTGCATCGCGTTGATCAGGCCGTTGGCGAGGCGCAGGGCGATCCAGAGCCAGGGATCGTCCGTCAGCGCGAAGACCAGCGTGACCACCGCCTGCAGCGAGGCGAGAACGGCGAAGGCGCGGATATGCCCGATCGGGCGCACCAGGAAGCCCGCGAAGAGGCAGCCGCCGAGAAAGCCCACCGCGCCCGCCGATCCGGCAAGACCGATCAGCTCGGCGGGCCGGCCGTCGAGCGCCATGCGCAGCGGCACCGTCAGGCCGAGCGCCGCGCCGGCGATCTGCAGGAGGAAGGCGCCCGCCAGGATGGCGACGAGCTGCCAGAGGGTACGGCGCGCCGACGGGCGAGGCGTCCCGGGAACGAGATCGATGGTCGCGGACACGGCTGCATCCTACCAAGCGAATTCGGGCGGCGCCTGGGCGGCGATACGGTAGTCTCGCGGCACCCGGCCGCAGGAGAAAGGAACCCGTCCGACATGCTGACCGCCACCGCCCGCGACAAGCTCGCCCAGGTCTCGACCGCCACCATCACGACCGTCCTGTTCAAGCGCGGATTCCGCAACCAGTTCCTCCAGGGCCCGCAGATCGTCAACCCGCGCGCCCCGCGGCTCGTCGGACCCGCCTACACGCTGCGCTACATCCCGGCCCGCGAGGATCTCGACGTCCTCAAGGTCTTCGAGGACCGCAGCCATCCGCAGCGCAAGGGCGTCGAGGAATGCCCAGCCGGCGCCGTCTTCGTCGTCGACAGCCGCGGCGACCCGCGGGCGGCCTCCGCGGGCGGGATCCTGCTGACCCGGCTGATGCGGCGCGGCTGCGCCGGCGCGGTGACCGATGGCGGGTTCCGCGACACGCCCGAGATCGCGACGATGGACTGGCCCGTCTATCATGTCCGGCCGTCCGCCCCGACCAACCTCATCCATCACCATGCCGTCGATCTCGGCGTGCCGATCGGCTGCGGCGGCGTGGCGGTCTATCCGGGCGACATCATGGTCGGGGACGGCGAGGGCGTGGCCTGCATCCCCGCGCATCTCGCCGAGGACGTCGCGAACGAGGCCTTCGAGCAGACCGTCTACGAGGATTTCGTGCAGGAGCAGGTGGATGGCGGCGCGGGGCTGTTCGGCCTCTACCCCATGATCGATCCGGCGACGCGCGAGCGCTTCCTCGCCTGGCGCAAGGCCCAGGGACGCTGAGCCCGGCGATCCGGGTTCAGGCCCTGGCCGTCGCCGCGTCGACCAGGGCGCGATCCTCGGCGCTCAACGTCCAACGCGCCGCCGCGACGTTCGCCTCCAGCTGCTCCGGGCGCGTCGCGCCGGCGATGACGCTGGCGACGGCCGGGTTCCCGAGCAGCCAGGCGAAGGCCAGTTCGAGCAATGTCCGGCCGCGCGCGGTGCAGAAGGCGTCCAGCTTCTCGACGATCTCCCAGTTGGCGTCGGTCAGGTAGAGATCGGCGAGGCGCTGGGTTCCGGTCAGCCGCGCGCCCGCGGGCATCGGCAGGTTGCGCCTGTACTTGCCGGTCAGCATCCCGCTGGCGAGCGGGAAATAGGGCAGCAGGCCGATCCCGTAACGCTGCATGACCGGCAGAAGATCCGCCTCGAGGCCGCGCGCAAGCAGGCTGTATTCGTCCTGGCACGAGACGAAGCGCGTGGTCCCGGCCTGGCGCGCGACGAACTCCGCCTCCACCACCTGCCAGGCCGGCAGGTTGGAGCAGCCGACATAGCGGACCTTGCCGGCGCGCACGAGATCCTCCAGCGCGCGCAGCGTCTCCTCGATCGGCGTTCCGGGATCGGGTTCGTGCTGCTGGTAGAGGTCGATCCAGTCGGTCTTGAGGCGACGCAGACTGGCCTCGAGCGCCGCGACGATGTAGCGCCGCGAGGCGCCGCGCGCGCGTCCGGCCTCGTCCATCGGCTTGGCGTACTTGGTCGCGAGCACGATGTCCTTGCGCCGCGGGCCCAGCACCTCGCCCATCGCGCTCTCCGACCCACCGCGGTTCCCGTAGATGTCGGCCGTGTCGAACAGGGTGATGCCGAGATCGAAGGCCTTGTGGATCACCGCACGCGTCGCGTCGAGGCCGATCCGGCCGCCGAAATTGTTGCAGCCCAGACCGACCGCCGACACCAGGAGCCCGGAATTGCCGAGCCTGCGCTGTTCCATCGCCATCCCTCCGCTTCAGCCGCCCTTGACGCCCCCGGCCGTAAGGCCGCCGACGATCTCCTTCTGGATGAACAGCGTCAGGATCAGCACCGGCGCCGTCACCAGCAGCGCCGCGGCGGCCAGCGGGCCCCAGGCGACCTGCTCGAAGGTGAGCATGTTGTAGACGGCGGCCGGCAGTGTCCGCGTCTGGCGGCCGCCCAGAACGGCGCCGAAGACGAAGTTGTTCCAGCTGAAGATGATCGACAGGATCATCGCCACGACGATCCCCGGCCGGGCCAGCGGCAGCGCCACATGCCGGAAGGCCTGCCACAGGGTGCAGCCGTCGATCAGCGCCGCCTCCTCCAGGTCGGGCGGCAGGCTCTCGAAGAACCCGATCATCACGTAGACGAAGATCGGGATCGTGATCACCAGATGGGTGATGAAGATCGGCCACAGGCTGCCGGTCAGGCCCAGCATCTGGAAGAGGATGTAGAGCGGGATCAGGTAGCTCAGCGCCGGGGTGATGCGCGCGATCAGGATGCAGATCGCGGTGCGGTGCGCGGAAGCCTTGGCGATGCCGTAGCCGGCCGGCACGCCCACCAGGATCGCCACCAGCGTCGCGCCGCCCGTCACGAACAGGCTGTTGACCAGGTAGCGCATCAGGTTGCTGTTCTCGAACACCGCCGCGAAATTCGCGAAGGTCGGCGGGTTGGGGACGAAGACCGGCGGATAGGCCATGTTGTCGACCTCGTTCTTCAGCGAGAGCGACAGCATCCAGAGCATGACCAGGATGGCCGGCGAGACGATGACGAACACCGCGAAGGCGAAGGCGAGCTTCGACAGCGCCTGCTTGGCGTGCCAGAGGATCCCGGGCGAAGCGGCGCTCATGACCATTTCGCCTTCTGCCGCAGCCACAGCAGGACCATGGCCATCAGGATGATGAGGACGAAGAAGACCACCACGATCGCCGAGGCGTAGCCGATGTTGTAGAAGGCGAAGGCCTGCAGATAGAGATAGATGTTGATCGTCTCCGAAGCGGTGCCGGGTCCGCCCTCCGAGATCACGAAGATCGTGTCGAAGGCCTTGAGCGCGTCGATGGTGCGGATGACCACCGCCAGCACGACGAAGGGCATGATCAGCGGCAGGGTGATGTAGCGGAACATCTGCCAGGGATTGGCCCCGTCCAGCCGCGCGGATTCATAAGGTTCGGTCGGCGCCGCGGCCAGCCCGCCCAGCACGATCAGCATAACCAGCGGCGTCCAGTGCCAGACCTCGACCATGACCAGGGTGGGGATCACCGTGTCGAGCGAGGTATGCCAGAGCGAGGGCGGCAGGCCGGCCAGGCTCAGCAGGTAGTTGAGCACACCGAGTTGCGGGTGGAACATCATCTTCCAGACCAGCGCGACGGCGACCGGCGTCGCCATCATCGGCAGGATGAAGATCGCACGGCACAGGCCGCGCAGCGGGAACCGCTCGTTGAAGATCAGGGCGGCGGCCGTGCCGAGCAGCACCGGCAGCACAACCGCCAGCAGCGTGAAATAGAGCGTATGGCCGATCGACTCGATGAAGCGCTCGTCGCCGGCCAGTCGCGCGTAGTTGTCCCAGCCGACGAAGGCCCGCGGCGAGCCGATCTTCCACTCGTGGACGCTCATGAACAGCGTGAAGATCCACGGGAAGACGATAACCGCCCCGGTGATCAGCAGCGCCGGGTAGGCGAAGGGCAGATAGTTGCGGCCATAGCCGCGCGCGGCGGCCCCGGCTTTCGACGTCATGCGGCGGCGAACTCCCTGGACATCCCCGCCGCGCCGGAACCGGCGCGGCGGGGACGCGTCGCGATCAGGCCTCGGACTTGGCCAGCACCGGCGCGAAGGCCTCGGTGGCCTTCTGCATCTCGGCGCGCGCATCCGCGCCGCCGATGGTGTTGGTCAGACCGACGCCGAAGACGTCGCGGAACTCCGTGACCGGCACGATCTCGGGCAGGCCCTGGCGGCCGATCGCGGCGGATTCCTGCAGGCAGGTCAGCCATTCGCGCGGCAGCTTGATGTCCTTGATCACGTCGGGATTCACGTAGGGCGAGGCCCGGCAGGGCGATCCACCGCCCGATTGCAGCAGGCGGTTGCACATCAGCTTGGATGTCGCCCACTGGCAGTAGAGATAGGCGGCTTCCTTCTTCTTGCTGGCGGCGGCGACGCCGATGCCGTCGGCGAAGGTCGCGGAGTGCCGCGCCTTCGGGCCCTGCGGCATGACGGCGTAGCCGACCTTGCCGACGATGCGCGACTTGGTCGGGTCTTCCAGCGGCGGCGCGAATCCGATGCCGTCGATCCACATGCCGATCCGGCCCTGGCTGAACGAGGTCTGCGCCTCGTTCCAGTTGAAGCCGACCGTCCCGGGCGGGGCGAACTCCCGATTCAGCTTCTTGTAGAGCTCGGCCGCCGCGACCGCGCCGTCCGAGGTCGTCTGCAACTGCATCGTGCTCGGGTTCACGGGGTCGATGTCATGACCGATCATGAAGCTGGTCCAGACCGGGACATTCGCGTTCTTGAGGCCGCGCGACACCCAGCCGAACTGGCCCGATGACCTGTCGGTCAGCTTCTCGGCCGCCATCACGATCTCGTCGAAATTCCGCGGGAAGGCGAGGCCTTTCGCGGCGAAGAGCTCCTTGTTGTAGTAGATCATCCACGGGTCGATGTTCAGCGGCAGCGTGTCCATGCGCCCGTCCGCCTGGGTGGCCCAGCGCAGCCCGCCAGCGGTGAAGTCAGGGAAATCATAGTCCGGCGCCGTCAGCTGCGCATCCGCCAGCATCGGCTTCATGTCGATCATCCACTTTGCGCGACCGACCAGCCGCTTCTGGACGTGCAGCGAAACGCTCAGCACGTCGAATTGCGGATTGCCCGAATTGAACTGGATCACGACCTGCTGGCGATGCTGCTGCTCGGGCACCGCCTCGGAGCCCACGCGGATCCCCGTCAGCTCGGTGAATTCCTTCTCGTGGGCGCGCAGCACGTTGGCGCGCGGCCCCAGCGTCAGCGAGACCTCGATGCTCTGGCCGGCGAAGCGGCGCCAATTGAAGGCGCCGCCGGTCTGGGCCGTGGCGACCTTCATGATCGCGGGCGCGGCCAGCAGACCGGCACCGCCACGCAACGCCGCCCGGCGCGACAACGCCCGGCGCATGGTCTGATCCGTCGTCATTCGTTTCCTCCCCTGATGGATACGCAACCGCAGGTTAAGGCGTCCGCGTCCCGCGATCCATAGCCCTCAAGGGGCCTGAGCCCATCGGGGTCAGACCCCTCGCCCCCTTGACCTCGGGGCTGTCGGGCGCGGGTGCCTTCGCCTACGCTGTCGCGATGGACAATGACCGTATCCCGCCGCGGCTGCTGGCGATGTGGGGCCTCGCCGCCTCGACTTTCCTCTACGCGTTCCTGCAGCGTGTCTCGCCCTCGGTCATGGTCGAGGACCTGATGCGCGATTTCGGGGTCGGCGCGGCGGTGCTGGGCAGCCTGTCGGCCTTCTACCTCTACGCCTATGCCGGTCTGCAGATCCCGCTCGGCCTGCTGTTCGACCGCTTCGGGGTGCGGCGGCTGATGGTGGCCTCGATCGCGCTCTCCGGCGCCGGGTCGCTGATCTTCGCCGCCGCGCCGGCCGTCGAAATCGCCTATCTGGGCCGCGCGCTGATCGGGGCGGGGGCAGCCTGCAGTTTCGTCGGCGCACTGACCGTGACCGCGCTCTGGCTGCCGCCCGCGCGTTTCGCGATGCTCGCGGGGCTGGTCCAGCTGCTCGGCATGTCGGGCGCGATCTTCGGACAGGCGCCGCTCGCCGCGCTGGTCGCGGCGAGCGGATGGCGCGGCGCGCTGGCCGCGCTGGGCGCGCTCGCGGCGATGCTGGCGGTGGCGCTTCACCTGCTGCTGCGCGACAAGCCGCAGGGCGGCGTCGCGCCGATGCGCCTCGGCCCGGCCATCCGTGGCGTCCTGTCCGTGCGCGAGACCTGGACCAGCGCCGTCTACGGCTTCGCGATGACCGGTCCCATGCTGGCTTTCGGCGGTCTCTGGGCCGTTCCCTATCTGACCACCGTCTATGGGCTGCCGCGCACCACGGCCGCAGGGCTGACCTCGCTGCTCTTCGCCGGCTGGGGCGTCGGCGCGCCGGCGATCGGCTGGATCTCCGACCGGTTGGGACGGCGCCGCGCGCCGATGGCGGTCTGCGCGGCTCTCAGCGGCGCGCTGCTGGCCGCCATCGTGTTCGGTCCGGTCTGGCCGCTGCCGGTGCTGGCCGCGATGCTGACCCTCCACGGCTTCACCGCCTCGGCGATGGTGCTCGGCTTCGCGGTCGTCAAGGAGCGCAACGCGGCCGGCGCCGCCGCGCTGGCCCTGGCCGTGGTCAACACCTTCGTCGTCGGCTCCGGCGCGCTGCTCCAGCCGGCGATCGGCTGGCTGCTCGACCGCAGCTGGACCGGCGCGATGGCCGATGGCGCCCGGATCTACGATGCCGCCGCCTATGGCGCCGCGCTCGCCCTCCTGCCGCCGCTGTTCCTGGCGGCGCTGGCCGCCGTCGCGGTCTCGCGCGAAACGCGGCCGTGACGCGCGGCCGGGGGCTTCCCGCACCGCCCCCGGCTTGGGTATAGCTGGCGACGCCATGACCGACACGCTGCTTGTCGCGCGCGACGGCGTACGACTCACCCTGACGCTGAACCGGCCCGAGCGCCTCAATGCGCTGGGCCGCGCCGAATGGGAGGCGCTGGGCGACGCGGCGCTTGCCGCCGCGGCGGACCCCACGCTGCGAGTGGTCGTCGTCACCGGCGCCGGCAGGGCCTTCGCCGCCGGCGGCGACATCGAGGAATTCCAGCGCGTGCGCCGGACGCCGGCGGAGGCCAAGGCCTACGACGCGCGCGTCGTCCGGGCGACGGCCGCGCTCGCCGCCTGCCCGCATCCGGTGATCGCGGCCATCAACGGCGACTGCGTCGGCGGCGGTCTGGAGATCGCCGCCAGCTGCGACCTGCGCATCGCCGCCGCCGCGGCGCGCTTCGGCATCCCCGTGGGCCGCCTCGCCATGGCGGCGCCACCGGAGGCGGTCGAGGCGCTGGTCGACCTGGTCGGTCTCGACCGCGCGCTGTCGCTGCTGCTGGAGGCGCGGCTCATCGACGCGGCGGAAGCCGACCGGATCGGCCTCGTCACGCGCGTGGTGGCCGACCGCGATTTCGCCGCCGAGATCGACGACGCCGCCGCGCGCATCGCCGCGGGCGGCCCTCTCGCCGCGCGCGCGCACAAGCGCGTCGCGCGGGCCTGGGCCGAGCGCCGCGTCGTCCCGGCCGAGACCGTCGACCAGGCCTATGCCTGCATCGCCAGCGCGGATTTCCGCGCCGGGATCGCCGCCTTCCTCGCCAAGCGCAGACCCGTCTTCGAAGGACAATGACGCCATGACCGCTGCCGCCACCCGCAAGCTCGTGGGCGCCTATTACGATCGCTTCAACGCCCAGGACGTGGAGGGCTTCCTGGAATTGCTGACGCCCGACGTCGTCCACGAGATCAGCCAGGGCGGCAGCGAGAAGGGCCGCGCGAAGTTCCGCGCCTTCCTGCTGCGCATGAACCGCTGCTACCGCGAGCGCGTCAGCGAACTTGCGATCATGACCGACGCCGCGGGCACGCGCGCCGCCGCCGAGTTCCGCCTCGACGGCCGCTATCTGGAGACCGACGGCGACTTCCTGCCCGCGACCGGGCAGCGCTATCGCCTGCGCGTCGGCGCGTTCTTCGTCGTGCGCGAGGGGCGCATCGCGCGGATCTCGAACCACTACAATCTCAAGGACTGGCTGCGCCAGGTCGGCCGATGACGCCGCCGCCGGGGATCCGGCTGGAGACGCTGTCCGGCGCCGCGGTCATGGACGTGGTCGGGGATCTGGCCCGGTTGCGCGTCGAGGTCTTCCGCGACTGGCCCTATCTCTACGACGGCGACGCGGACTACGAGGAACGCTACCTTGCGAAATACGCCCGGATCCCCGAGGCCACGATCGTCGTCGCGCGCGACGGCACACGCGTCGTCGGCGCCGCGACCGCGCTGCCGCTGGCGACGGCGGAGGACGCGATGCAGGCGCCTTTCGTCGCCGCCGGGATGGATCCGCGCGACTGGTGCTATTTCGGCGAGTCGGTCCTGGAGCGCGACTGGCGCGGACGGGGCATCGGCGTGGCGTTCTTCGCCGGACGCGAGGCCCGGGCCGCGGCGCTGGGCTTCCGCCGCACGACGTTCTGCGCCGTCGAGCGCCCCGGTGGCCATCCCCAGCGCCCGCCCGGCTACGTGCCGCTCGACGCGTTCTGGGGCCGGCGCGGCTATCTCCGGCGTCCCGATCTGCGCGCAAGCTTCGCGTGGCGCGATCTGGGACAGGAGGACGAGACGCCGCACCCCATGGTGTTCTGGACCCGCGAGACGTGAGCCGCCCTTGCCGGGGATCCCCGGCGGAGGCCAGACTGCCGTCGGCATCGCATCCGAGGATCGCATCATGGATTTTCCCCGCACCGTCCTGATCACCGGCGCCAGCCGCGGCATCGGCGCCGCCTGCGCGACGCGGCTGGCCATGCAGGGCTGGGACGTCGCCGTCAACTACGCGCGCGACGCCGCCGCCGCCGAACGTACTGCCGCCGCGGTGCGCGCGCAGGGACGCCGCGCGCTGATCCTCCAGGCCGATGTCGGCGACGAGGCGGCGACGCTGGCGATGTTCGCGCGGCTCGACGACGCGTGGGGGCCGATCGGCGGCCTGGTCAACAACGCCGGCATCGTCGCGATGCAGGCGCGACTGGAAGAGATGGAGACGTCACGCTGGCGGCGGATGTTCGACGTCAACGTGATCGGCTCGATGCTCTGCGCACGCGAAGCCGTGCGCCGGATGAGCACGCGCCACGGCGGCCGCGGCGGCGCGATCGTCAACCTGTCGAGCGCCGCCGCCGTGCTCGGCGGACCCGGCATGTATGTCGACTACGCGGCCAGCAAGGGCGCGATCGACTCGCTGACCATCGGTCTGGCGCGGGAAGTGGCGAGCGACGGCATCCGCGTCAACGCGGTGCGGCCCGGCATCATCGACACCGAGATCCACGCCGACAGCGGCGACCCGGCCCGCGCCACGTCCTCCGCCGGTCTCGTGCCGATGAAACGCCCGGGCACGGCGATGGAATGCGCCAACGCTGTCGCCTGGCTTCTGTCCGGCGAGGCGTCCTACGTTACCGGCACGGTGGTGACCGTCAGCGGCGGACGCTGACATGACCGAGGCGGCGCAGACGACCGGGCTGCCGCTCGCCGGGATCCGCGTCGTCGAGTTCGTCCACATGGTCATGGGTCCGACCTGCGGGCTGGTGCTCGCAGATCTCGGCGCCGAGGTGATCAAGGTCGAACCGGCGCCCGACGGCGACAACACGCGTCGCCTGACCGGCTCCGGTGCCGGATTCTTCGCCAATTTCAACCGCAACAAGAAGTCCTTCGCCGTCGACCTGAAATCGCCCGCGGGGCGCGAGGCGGTCGACCGGTTGATCGCGACCGCCGACGTCGTCACCGAGAATTTCCGTCCCGGCGCGATGGAGAAGCTGGGCCTGGGCTGGGAGCATCTGCATGCACGCCACCCGCGGCTGATCTATGCCTCGCACAAAGGCTTCCTCGACGGCCCGTACCAGGAGCGCACCGCGCTCGACGAGGTCGTGCAGATGATGGCCGGGCTCGCCTACATGACCGGACCGCCGGGACGGCCGCTGCGCGCCGGGACATCGGTCAACGACATCATGGGCGGCATGTTCGCGGCGATCGGCGTGCTGGCGGCGCTTGTCGAACGGCGCGAGACCGGCCGCGGCAAGCTGGTACGCGCGGCGCTGTTCGAGAACTGCGCCTTCCTGGTCTCGCAGCACATGGCGGCCTACGGCGTGACCGGCAAGGCCCTGCCGCCGATGTCCGTGCGCGTCTCGGCCTGGGGCATCTACGACGTCTTCGAGACCGCCGATGGCCAGCAGATCTTCTTCTCGGTCGTGACGGATTCCCAATGGGCTGCGTTCTGCGAGGCGGTCGGCTGGCAGGCGCGTCTCGCCGATGCCGCGCTCAAGACCAACACGCTGCGCGTGGCGGCCCGGCCCACGCTGATCCCGGAGGTCGCGGCCCTGCTCAAGGCCATGACGCGCGCCGAGATCGTGGCGCTCGCCGAACGCGCCGGCCTGCCCTATGCGCCGATCGCCCGGCCCGAGGACCTGTTCGACGACCCGCATCTCAATGCCTCGGGGGGACTTGCCGACACGGCGCTGCCCGAGGGCGGCCATGTCAAGCTGCCGATCCTGCCGCTCGACCTGGACGGCAGGCGCCTGCCCAAGCGCCTCGATCCGCCGCGCCTGGGCGCGCAGACCGGCGAGGTGCTGGCCGGCCTCGGCTACTCCGCGGCCGAGATCGACGCGATGGCGGCGGCAGGAACGATCCGCCGCGGCTGACCGGCGCGGCCGGGGGCGCGAAGGGCGCGCGGGTCACGCATCACGGTCGCACGGTCGCCGGGCGACCGGCTGTCAATCCGCCGCCGCGGCGAAGCCCCCGGACTGGCGCAGCCACATGCGCGAATAGGGGCCGCCGGCTTCGAGCAGGGCGGCGTGGGTGCCCTGCTCGACGATGCGGCCATGTTCGAGCACCACCAGGCGGTCCATCCGCGCGATGGTCGACAGGCGGTGCGCGATGGCGATCACCGTGCGGCCGCGCATCAGCGTCTCGAGCTGGCCCTGGATCGCGGCTTCGACTTCCGAGTCCAGCGCGCTGGTCGCCTCGTCGAGCACCAGGATCGGCGCGTTCTTGAGGATCACGCGCGCGATCGCGATGCGCTGACGCTGGCCGCCGGAAAGCTTGACGCCGCGCTCGCCGACATGCGCGTCGAAGCCGCGCCGGCCGTCCCAGTCCTCGAGCAGTTCGATGAAGTCGGTGGCCTCGGCCTGGTCGGCCGCGGCGCGGATCTCGGCCTCGCTGGCCCAGGGGCGGCCGTAGCGGATGTTGTCGCGGATCGAGCGGTGCAGCAGCGAAGTGTCCTGCGTCACCATCGCGATCTGGGTGCGCAGACTCTCCTGCGTGACCCCGGCGATGTCCTGGCCGTCGATCAGGATCCGCCCGGACTCGGGGCGATGGAAGTTCAGCAGCAGGTTGACCAGCGTCGACTTGCCAGCGCCGGAATGCCCGACCAGCCCGACCCGCTCGCCCGGCCGGATGGTCAGATCGAGGTCGTGCAGCACGCCGCGCGCCGTGCCGTAGCCGAAGCGCAGGTTCTCGAAGCGGATCTCGCCCCGCGTCACCGACAATTCCCGGGCGCCGGGAGGGTCGGGCATCTGCCGCGGCACGGCGATCGAACGCATTCCCTCCTGCACCACGCCGACGTTCTCGAAGATCGTGGTCACGTTGTCTCCGACCCAGCCGGCCATGTTGGCGATCTGCCAGGCGAGCGGCAGCGCCATCGCCACCGTGCCGACGCCGATCTCGCCAGCGCGCCAGAGCATGATGGCGGTCGCGGCCGTGCCGACGATCAGGCACGCGTTGATCAGGTTGAGGGTCAGGATATAGCGCGTGGTCATCCGCAACTGGTGATGGAACATGCCGGTATGGTCGTCGACGGCCTCGCGCACGAAATCGTCCTCGTCGCGCGCCCGGGCGAAGAGCTTGACGGTCAGGATGTTGGTGTAGCTGTCGACGATCCGGCCGGTCATCGCCGATCGCGCCTCGCTGGTCGCGCGGCTGCGGTCGCGCATCCGCGGCACGAAATATCGCAGCATGACGACATAGGCCACGAACCAGGCCAGCATCGGGATCGCCAGACGTCCGTCGATGCTGCCCAGCAGCAGCACCGCGCTGCTGCCGTAGACGACGATGTACCAGACGGCATTCGTCGTGCTGACCACGCTCTCGCGCAGCGACGGGCCGGTCTGCATCACGCGGTTGGCGATGCGCCCGGCGAAGTCGTTCTGGAAGAAGCTCCAGCTCTGCCGCACGACATGCCAGTGGTTCTGCCAGCGCACCATGTTGGTCAGGCCGACATTGATCGACTGGTTGGTCAGCATCACGCGCAGCGACAGCGCCGCGGGGCGCAGCACCAGCATCACGCCGGCCATGCCCAGCAGGACGTGCCAGTTCTCCTGCCAGATCGTCTCGGGCGCGGCGCGACCGACCAGTTCCACGACATGGCCGATCATCACCGGGATGGTCACGTCCAGCAGCGCCACGACCAGACCGGCGCCGAAAAGCGCGAGGAGAAGGCCGCGCGTCTGGCGCACGAAATGCAGATAGAAGCGGATCAGGCCGTGGCGGCCGCCTTCCACCGGAGGGGAAGGATCGGGCGCGATCTCGGTCGGACGCAGCAGGTTCTCGAAGTAGCGGAACATGCCGCCTCGCCAGTGCCGGATCGCCGCCGCCGGTCAAGGCCCGGCCGCTGCATGCGACATTCTTAACGCCGCCGCGAAACCCGGGCAAGCGCGGGGCGCATCTCAATGCGCGAGCTGCCGCCAGAGAAAGGCGAAGGCGAGCGCACTCAGATGCGCGGCCTGCCGGTTGTCGGCGGCGCCGCCATGACCGCCCTCGACGTTCTCGTAGAACAGGATGTCGTGACCGAGCTCGCGCATGCGCGCCGCCATCTTGCGCGCGTGCCCGGGATGGACGCGGTCGTCGCGCGTCGATGTCGTGAACAGGATCCGCGGATAGCGCCGCCCACGACGCACGGCGTGATAGGGCGACCAGTGCCGCAGCCATTCCCAGTCGCGAGGATCGTCCGGGTCGCCGTACTCGCCCATCCACGAGGCGCCGGCGAGCAGCCTGTGGTAGCGGCGCATGTCGAGCAGCGGCACCTGGCACACGACGGCGCCGAAAAGGTCGGGCTGTCGCATCGCCATGTTGGCGACCAGCAGACCGCCGTTGCTCGCGCCCATGATGCCGAGCCGCGCGGGTGTCGCGACGCCGCGCGCGATCAGGTCGCGCGCCACCGCGGCGAAATCCTCGCCGCATCGCGTCCGCCCGTCCTTGACGGCCGCCTGATGCCAGCGCGGCCCGTACTCGCCGCCGCCGCGGATATTGGCGAGCGCATAGGCCCCGCCACGCTCCAGCCAGGCCGCGCCGGTCGTCGCCTGATATCCCGGCGTCACCGGCACCTCGAAGCCGCCATAGCCGTAGAGCAGCGTCGGCGTGCGGCCGTCGAGGCGCAGGCCGCGCCGCGCGACCAGGAAATAGGGAACCCGCGTGCCGTCGTCCGACGCGACGAAGCGCTGCTCGACCTCAAGTTCCCCGGCGTCGAAGAGCGCCGGCAGCGCCTTCAGCGTCGCGGCGGGGCCGCCGCCGATCGTGCCATGCCGCAGGCTGGTCGGCGTCAGGAAGTCCGTGACCGTGAGCCAATAGTCGTCGCCCGCCTCGGCGTCGACGGGCGTGGCGCCGACCGACCCGAATTCGGGCAGGCCCGGCAAGGGCGCCCCCCGCCAAGCGCCGCCGTCGAAGCGCCACGCCGAGACGCGCGACTTGACGTCCTCCAGCGTGCCGATCAGCACATGGTCGCGGGTGGAAGACCAGCCGGCCAGCGAGGTCGACGGCGTCGGCGCGAACAGGACGTGGAACCGGCGCGCCCCGGCGACGAACGCATCGAAGCGGCAGGCGAGCAGCGAGCCGGCCGCGTAGGTCGCGCCGTCCACCTGCCAGTCCTCGCGCAGCGCCAGCAGCAGCCAGTCGCGATGGGGCCGCACCATCGCGCTGTCGGGCTTGTCGAGCCGGACCAGGACATCGTCGCGCAGCCAGAAGGTCTCGTTGCTGTAGAAGCTGCGGACCCGGACCACGAAGTCGCGCTCGAATCCGCGCGCATGGTCGCGCGTCCCGTAGCAGGTGACATCCCCCGGCTCGCCCTCGGCCACGATCCTGGCGCCGGCGAGGTCGCTGCCGCGCCGCCAGAGCCTGACCACGCGCGGATAGCCCGACTGTGTCATGGATCCGGGCCCGAAATCGGTGCCGACGAAGATCTCGTCGCGGCCGCGCCACGCGACCTGGCACTTGGATTCGGGCAATACGAAGCCGTCCGCGACGAAGCGCTTCGCGCGAACGTCGAATTCGCGCACCACCACGGCGTCGGCGCCGCCGCGCGACAGCGTCAGCAGCGCGCGGTCGTGCCCGGGAGGCAGGAAGTTCGCCCCCTTCCAGACCCAGTTCTCCCCTTCCTCGCGGCCGAGCGCGTCCAGATCGAGGACGACCTCCCAGGCCGGATCGCGATCGCGGAACGCAGCCGGCGTCGTGCGCCGCCACAGGCCGCGCGGATGCGCCGCGTCCTGCCAGAGGTTGTAGAGATGCCCGCCGCGCGCCGCGACGAAGGGAATCCGCGCGTCGCTGTCGAGTATCGACCGGATGCGCGCGCGCAGCGCCGCGAACGCCGGCGTCGTCGCCAGTTCCGTCTCGGTGCGCTCGTTCTGCGCACGCACCCAGGCCAGCGCCGCGTCGCCGCCGACCTCCTCGAGCCAGAGATGGGGATCCTCATCGGGGGGAAACGCGTCTGCCATCCCGCCCAGATGATCGCACCCGCGCCCCGCGCGCAAGACCGCACCAGCCATCGCGGCGCGCGGCGGCCTTACGCCCAATGGCTGCGCATGGCGACGGCGCCCCCCGTGCTACCGCAAACACGGCATCGCCCACGCATCGTCGGATCCGCCGCGGACCATGAAAAGACTGCTCCTCGTCTCCTTCCACTTTCCGCCCTTCAACGCCATCGCGGCGGTGAGGACCGGCAAGTTCGCGCGCTTCCTGCTGGCGCATGGCTGGGACGTGCGGGTGATCGCCGCGCGGTCCGAGGCCCCCGAAACCCTGCCGCTCGAAATCCCCGCCGCGCTGGTCCTGCACACCTCTTGGACGAATGTCGACGCGGTTCTCGACCGCCTGCTGCGCCTGGATCGGCGGCGCGCCAACGAGGCGCCGTCGGGCAGCGCCCCTGCCCAGGCGGGCGGGGGCCTGCGTCGCCGGCTGGGGGCCCTGCGCAGCGCCTTGTTCCACGTCCCCGACAACCGCGTCGCCTGGTTGCCCGAGGCGCTGAGCCGCGCGCAGCCCTTCCTGGGCGACTGGCGGCCCGATGTCGTCTATGCCAGCGCGCCGCCCGCCACGACGCTGCTGGTCGCGCGCAGCCTCGCGCACCGCTACGGCGTGCCCTGGATCGCGGAGTTCCGCGATCTCTGGATCGACAACCCCTATTACGAGTTTCCGGCCTGGCGGCGGCGTCTGGAAACGCCGTGGGAAAGACGGGTCGTCGGCGACGCCGCGGCGCTGGTCACCGTGTCGTCGATCTGGCGCGACTTGCTGCGCGCCAAGTTCGGCAAGCCGGTGGCGCTGGCCATGAACGGCTTCGCGCCCGAGGACATGCCGCCCGACCTGCCGGCGCCCGCGGCCACGGGCGGCAGCCTTCGGATCCTCTACACGGGCATGATCTATCCCGGCTATCGCGACCCGCGGCCGCTGTTCGAGGCGATCGCGCGCTTGGGCGCCGCGCGCGACGCGGTCGAGGTCGAGTTCGCCGGTGCCGGCCTTGCGGCAGTGATGGGGCTTGCCGCGGCCGCCGGCGTCGCCGACCGGGTGCGGATCATCCCGCCGGTCGCCTATCGCGAAGCGTTGCGCCTGCAGAGCCGCGCCGACATCCTGCTGCATCTGCAATGGAACGACCCGCGCGAGTCCGGCACGATCTCGGGCAAGCTGTTCGAATATCTGGGCGCGCGCCGTCCGGTGCTGGGCCTCGGCTATGATCGTGGCGAGGTCGCGGCCCTGCTGGCCGAGCATGGACGCGGGGTCGTGCTCAACGAGCCCGGCGCCATCGCCGCGCAGTTGAGCCGCTGGATCGCCGAGAAACGCGCGGGCGGCATCGCGCCGCTCGCCGAAGACGCCGTGTCGGGGCTGACCCGCGACGCCCAGTTCGTGGCCGCCGAGCGTCTGGCGTGGGAGGCGGCGGCACGGACGATCCCGGCCCCGCCGCCCGCCGCCCGGCGCGACCCCACCGGCATGCGGGCCACGCGGCTGCACGCGCCGGCGCCGATGGATGCCGGCGCGCGCCCGCTGCTCTGCGTCGTCGTCGACACCGAGGAGCAGTTCGACTGGCAGGGCCCGTTCTCGCGCCACAACGTCGCGGTGTCCGCGATCGGGTCGCTGCATCTGGCGCAGTCGCTGTTCGAGCGGTTCGGCATCAGTCCGGCCTATCTGCTCGACTACCCGATCGCGACCGCGGATCTGGCCCGCGGGCTGATCGGCGACTGGCACGCGGCCGGACGCTGCGAGATCGGCGCGCAGCTGCACCCGTGGGTCAATCCGCCTCATGTCGAGGAAGTGACGATCGCCAATTCCTTCGCCGGCAACCTGCCCCCGGGGCTGGAGCGGCAGAAGCTCGAAGCGCTCAAGGCGGAGATCGCCGCCGCGTTCGGCGACGCGCCGCGCATCTACAAGGCCGGCCGCTACGGGCTCGGACCGTCGACCGCCACGACGCTGGAACGGCTCGGCTTCGCGGTCGACACCTCCGGCCTGCCCTACACGGATCTGCGCTTCAAGCAGGGACCGGATCTGCGAAGCTTCACCGAGCGGCCGTTCCTGTTCGGCGAGCGCCGACCGCTGCTGCAGCTGCCGCCGACACGCGGCTTCATCGGCCGCGCGGCCCGCATGGCGACGCGCTGCTTCCCGCTGGTCGAGGGCGAGACCGTTCTGGCGAGCCAGCTGCGCGGCGCGCTGGCGCGAACCGGGCTGATCGACCGCGTGACCCTGACGCCCGAGGGCATCGCCCTCGACCAGATGAAGGCGCTGACCCGCGCGCTGCTGGCGCGCGGCCAGCGGATCTTCGTGATGTCGTTCCACAGCCCCTCCCTGGAGCCGGGCCATACGCCCTACGTGGTCGACCGGCGCACCCGCGCGGCGTTCCTGGGCCGGATCGAGGGCTATCTCGAGTTCTTCATGGGCGAGCTCGGCGGCGGACCGACGACGCCGCTGGCGCTGCATGCGCTGCTCCTCCGCGCACGGCGCGCCGCTGCGGGCCCGGCGTCAATCCCGGGTCCGAAGATCGCCGCGTGACCGCCCGGCCGGCGTTTTGCCGTTTCGGTTCGTGGTGCTATGCCGTTCCGGCGGCAGCGAGCTTGGAGGGGTGACGGGCATGGAAACGCGCTTCGGGGTCGTCGGGACCGCGTACTGGGCCGAGGCGGTACACGCCCCCGGCCTGCAACGCACGCCGGGCGCGCGGCTGGCCGGGATCTGGGGACGCGACCCCGCCAGGACGCTGGCGCTGGCGCAGGCGCGCGGCGTGCCTGCCTTCGGATCCTTCGAAGAGATGCTCGATGCGGTCGATGCGGTCAGCTTCGCCGTTCCGCCGCCGGTGCAGGAGACCTTCGCCGCCAGGGCGATCGCCGCGGGCCGTCATGTGCTGCTGGAGAAGCCGGTCGCGAGCACGGCGCGCGCGGCCGACGCGCTGGCGGCGGCCGCCGCGCGCGCCGGGGTCGCCGGCATCGTCTTCTTCGCGCGTCGCTTCGTGCCGGAGATCGCGGCGTTCCTGGCGCAGCACGCCGGGGAGACGTGGCGGTCGGCGACGGCCGAGGTGCGGGCGGCCCCGTTCGCGCCGGGCAGCCCCTACCGGAACTCGGTCTGGCGCCGCGCGCCCGGCGCAGGCATCTGGGACATCGGTCCGCATGCGCTGTCGATGCTGGTGCCCATGCTGGGTCCGGTGCGCGATGCGCGGCGGCTGCCGGACGAGGACCTCTTCGACCGGTTCGAGACCATGCATGCGGGGGGCGGTCGCGCCGAGGTGCGCATCACCCTGCATGCCGCGCCGCAGGATGGC
The DNA here is from genome assembly GCA_044359885.1 of Alphaproteobacteria bacterium. Classification (GTDB taxonomy): domain Bacteria; phylum Pseudomonadota; class Alphaproteobacteria; order CACIAM-22H2; family CACIAM-22H2; genus CAIOSQ01. Next base: position 40,557 of record JBIKLI010000001.1, read on the forward strand.
TGCAACCGCTATCGCTTCGCCGGGCCGGCCGGCGAGGTGTCGGCGCCGGAGCCGGAACTCGATCGCGTGGCGAACTTCGCGCGCGCCGCTGGCGCGCTGGTCGCGCTGATCCACGATCGCGCGGCGATCCATCCCTGCGACATCCGCTTCGGCGCGGAGACCGTGCGCATGCTCGAGCGCGTCCTGCCCTGGCCGGGCGGCGCCTGAACGGCTACGCGTCGGTGTCGATCGCCGCCCAGCCGCCGCCGGCGGCGGAGGATCGCAACGACGCGGCGACGAAGGCGATGCCGCGCAGACCGTCCACCACGCCGGGCGTGTCGAGCGCCAGGGGATCGGCGGGCAGGCCGGTACGCCGCGCCAGCATCGCTTCCGCGGCGTCGGCGTAGAGATTGGCCATCGCCTCGCGGAAACCCTCGGGATGACCGCGAGGCTGGCGGGTCAGGCGGGCGGCTGCGGGCGAGAGGCCGGGATCGGCGCGGCCGAGGCGACGCGGCGGCCCGCCCTGCGGCGCCAGAACCAGATAGTTCGGGTCGCGATGCCGCCACTCGACGTGACCGTCGGCTCCGAAGACGCGGATCGCGGCGTCGTTCTCGGTACCGGCCGCCGCCTGGCTGACCAGCAGCGTGCCGCGTGCGCCGCCCGCGAAGCGCAGCCGTGCCGCCGCGTAGTCGTGCACGGTCCGCCCGGGCACCAGCGCGCCGAGTTCAGCCGACACCGCTTCGGCGCGCAGGCCCGAGACGAACTCGGCCATGTGGAAGGCATGCGTCCCGATGTCGCCCAGCACCAGCGACGGGCCGCCGCGCGCCGGATCCAGCTTCCAGCGCAGCTTCGCGCTCAACGACCCTTCTTCGTGTCGGGACGCCATGCCGGACTGCAGATACTCGACATCGATCATGCGCACCGCGCCGATCGCCCCTGCGGCGACCAGGGCGCGGGCCTCGCGCAGCATCGTGTAGCCGGCATAGGTGTGGGTCAGGCAGAAGACGGCCCCGCTGCCTGCGACGCGCGCGGCCAGATCGCGCGCGTCGGCGAGGCTGTTGGCCAGCGGCTTGTCGCAGACCACGTCCAGCCCGGCCGCCAGCGCCGCGACGCAGATCGCGTGGTGGGTGTCGTTGGGCGTCATCACCGCCAGCGCTTCGATCCCGTCCGCGCGCGCCGCCTCCCCGGCCAGCATGGCGCCGACATCGTCGTAGCAGCGCGACTCCTCCAGGCCGATGGCACGGCCGCGGGCGCGCGACCGCGCAGGATCCGAGGACAGCACGCCCGCGACGACGCGCAGACGTCCATCCATCTCGGCGGCGCCGCGATGGACCGAGCCGATGAACGACTCCGGCCCGCCGCCGGCCACCCCCAGGCGCAGCGGCCGGCCGAGCGCGGCAAGCACCGGATTCGGGCGCATCAACGCAGTCCGCGCGGCGCCATGAAGGCGAAGTCGCACCCGCGATCGGCCTGCTCGATGGTCTCCAGCAGCAGCCTTTCGTAGCCGCGCGCCTCGTCCGGCACGGCGTAGGGCGCGAGGCGCTGGCGCCGCGTGGCCAGCGTCGCCGCGTCGACCAGCAATTCGAGGCGCCGCGCCGGCACGTCGAGGACGATGCGGTCGCCGGTCTCCACAAGCGCCAGCGGACCGCCGACCCGCGCCTCGGGCGCCACGTGCAGCACGATCGTGCCGAAGGCCGTCCCGCTCATGCGCGCGTCGGAGATCCGCACCATGTCCTTGACGCCCTGGCGCGCCAGCTTCTTCGGGATCGGGACATAGCCGGCCTCGGGCATGCCGGGATGGCCCTTCGGGCCCGCGTTGCGCATCACGATCACGTCTTCGGCGCGGATGTCGAGATCGGGATCGTCGATCCGGCGCACGACATCCTCGACCGATTCGAAGACGACCGCGCGTCCTTCGTGTCGCAGCAGCGCCGGCGTCGCGGCCGATTCCTTGATCAGCGCGCCGTCGGGGGCGAGATTGCCGCGCAGCACCCGCAGCCCGCCCTTGGCGTAGACGGGGTCCGCGCGGCGCCGGATCGCTCCCTGTCCCCTGGCCTCGACCGCGCCGGCGACGATCTCGGCCAGGGTCTGGCCGGAGACGTTGAGGGTCGAGACGTCGAGCAGGTCGGCGATCTCGCGCAGCAGCACGGGGACGCCGCCCGCTTCGTGCAGATGCTCCATGTAATGCTCGCCCGCGGGCTTCAGGTTCACCAGCACCGGCGTCGTCTCGCCCAGCGCGTCGAAATCGTCGAGGTCGACGACGATGCCGCAGCGCCGCGCGACCGCGGTCAGGTGGATGACCGCGTTGGTCGAGCCGCCGAGGCAGTGCAGGACGCGGAACGCGTTGCGGAACGCCGCCGGGGTCAGGAAACGGGACGCGCGCAGCCCCTCGCGCGCCAGCGCCACCGCGCGCATGCCGGAAAGCTCGGCCTGGCGGAAGCGCTCGCCATGCACCGCCGGGATCGCGGCACCGCCCGGCAGGGTCAGGCCCAGCGTCTCGCAGACCGCCGCCATGGTGCTGGCGGTGCCCATCACCATGCACGTGCCGGTGGTCGGCGCCAGACGGCCGGTCACGGCGCCGATCGCCGCGGCGTCGATCGTCCCGGCGCGATACTGCGCCCAGAGGCGCCGGCAATCGGTGCACGCACCCAGTCGCTCGCCGTCGTGGGTCGTGGTCAGCATCGGACCGACCGGCACGACGATCGCCGGCAGGTCGACGCTGGCGATCGCCATCAGCTGCGCGGGGATGGTCTTGTCGCAGCCCCCGATGGCGACCACGGCGTCCATCGGCTGCGCGCGCAGCATCTCCTCGGTTTCCATCGCCATCAGGTTGCGCAGATACATGCTGGTGGGATGGACGAAGGATTCGTGCAGCGAGATGGTCGGGAACACCATCGGCAGCCCGCCGGCGCCCAGCACGCCGCGCTTGATCGCCTCGATCAGCTGCGGCGCGTTGCCGTGGCACGGATTGAAGTCCGACCCCGTGTCGGCGATGCCGACGATCGGACGCGACAGCGCCTCGTCCGAATACCCCATCGCGCGGATGAAGGCCTTGCGCAGGAAGAGCGAGAATTCCGGGTCGCCATAGGCCGTCAGGCCCTTCCGCATGCCGCTGGTCACGTCGTTCCTCCCTGGCTGGCCGCCGCCGCCTCGCATTGAGCCCCGCGACGGGCGCCCGCGTCCAGCGCCGTCGCCCGCGTCAGGCGCTGTCGCGCAGCACGACCTCGAAGCCGAGATCGACGCGGCTCGCGACCGGACGGCCGGCGAGACGGTCGAGGATCATGGCGCCGGCGCGCCGGCCCATCTCGCGACCCGGCACCCGTATCGTGGTCAGCGCCGGATGGGCCTCGCGCGCGACCTCGAAGTCGCCGAAGCCGGCGATCGCGAGCCCGGCCGGCACCGCCACGCCGCGACGCGCGCATTCGGCCATCGCGCCGAAGGCCGGAAAGTCGTTGGCGAACATCACCGCCTCGATCCGCGGCCGCGCCGCGAGCAGCGCCGCCGCCGCCCGCGCGCCGCTGCGCATCGTCAGGCCGCGCTCGCCGGCATCGAGCCGATGGACACAGGGCGTCAGGCGCGCGGCGCGCATGGCGGCGCGGTAGCCCTCCTCGCGGCGGCGCGAGCGCATTTCGATCGCAGGGTCGACGCCGGCGAAGGCGATCCGGCGATAGCCGCGCGCCAGCAGCGCCTCGGTCAGGCGCCGCCCGGCGTCGCGGTTCGAGAAACCGACATTCATGTCGATCGGATCGTCGGCCAGTTCCCAGGTCTCGACCACCGGTATGCCGGCGGCGCGGACCTGCGCGCGCGCGCCGGCGGTGTGGTGGATGCCGGTCAGGACGATCGCGTCCGGCCGCCGGCCGAGAAACGCGCGCACCAGGCTCTCTTCGGTCTCCGGCGCGTAGCCGGAATCGGCGATCAGCAGCTGGTAGCCGTGCTCGCGCAGCGCCGCGGTCAGGCCCTCGACCGTCTCGGCGAAGATCGCGCTGACCAGTGTGGGCACGATCGCGACCACGATGTGGCTGCGCTGCGACTTGAGCGCGCCCGCGACCAGGTTCGGAACGTAGCCGAGCGCCTGCACGGCGGCCTCGACCCGCGCGCGGGTCCCGGGCGCCACCCTGTCCGGCATGCGCAGCGCCCGCGACACCGTGATCGCCGAGACCCCGGCCGCGCGGGCGACATCGGCCATGCGGGCCGCGCCGGATGGCAGGTCCTTCGTCGACACCCTTGACCTCCCAACGCCGCGACGGATACGCTCGCAATCGATGTTATCGTTAACCACGCACGGCTCGCAAGCCGGACGCGCCGCCAGGGTCGCCCCTCCGGCGTCCGGCCCGGCCTGCCGGTCGCGTGGGCCGCGCCAGCTTCCGCGGGCCTGAGGCCCGCCCCGATCAGGGAGGATCCCGCACATGCTCAGCAAGGCCGACATCGAACGCTACAATCGCGACGGCGTCATCGTGGTGCCGAACGTGCTTTCCGCCGCGGAGGTCGATGCGCTGCGCCGCGCGACCGACGAGTTCGTCGAAAAGTCGCGGGCCGCGACCGGGCACGACGACATCTACGACCTCGAGCCGGGCCATACCGCCGCCATGCCGCGCGTGCGCCGCATCAAGACCCCGGACAAATGGCATCCTGCCTACGCGCATTGCGTGCGCCATCCCGGGATCCTCGCCTGCCTGCAGGCGCTGTGGGGACCGAACATCCGCTTCGACCTGTCGAAGCTGAACCTGAAATCCGCCGGCTTCGGGTCGCCGGTGGAGTGGCATCAGGACTGGGCGTTCTATCCCCACACCAACGACGACCTGGCCGCGGTCGGCGTCATGATCGACGACATCGACGAGCACAACGGCGCGATGATGGTGATCCCCGGTTCGCACAAGGGTCCGGTCTACGACCATCACGTCGACGGCCGTTTCTGCGGCGCCATCGATCCGACCCGCGACGGGATCGACTTCTCGAAGGCGGTCTACTGCACCGGCAAGGCCGGCTCGATCACGATCCATCATGTGCGCGCCGTCCATGGTTCGGCGCCGAACACCTCGAACCGCTCGCGGCGCTTCTATCTGATGCAGTTCCGCACCGCCGACGCCTGGCCGCTGATCCAAAAGCCCGAAAGCTGGGACAGCTGGACCGGCCAGCTTGTCGCGGGCGAGGAAACCCTGACCCCGCGCATGACCGCCTGCCCGGTCCGGCTGCCCTTCCCGGTCGCTTCGCACCAGGGGTCGATCTACGAGAACCAGCGCGAGCTCAAGCACAAGTATTTCGAGGAACCGGGCCAGAAGCGCGCCGCGACCTGACGCGGCAGGCGACCGGCATGGGCGACGAGCGGATCCTGGTGCGCCGCGACGGCCGGGTCGCGCATGTCGTCCTCAACCGGCCCGAGAAACTCAACTGCGTCGACGGCGCGATGTGGCGGCGGCTGGCCGGCGTGTTCGGCGAGCTGGACGCCGACGGCGAGCTGCGCTGCATCGTGATCTCGGGCGCCGGCTCGAAGGCGTTCTGCGTCGGCGCCGACATCGCCGAGTTCGCCACCGCGCGCGCCGACGCCGTCCAGGCCCGCGCCTACGCGGCGCAGAGCCATGGCGCGCTCGCGGCGATCCAGCGCTGCCGTCATCCGGTGGTCGCGGCGATCCGGGGGCTGTGCGTGGGCGGCGGGCTGGAGCTCGCCTGCGCCGCCGATCTCAGGATCTGCGCCGAGGATGCACAGCTCGGGATCCCTGCCAAGCGGCTGGGGCTGGTGGTCGCGACGGCGGAGCTGGCGCCGCTGCAGCGCCTGGTCGGACCGGCCTACGCCAAGGAGATCCTGCTGACCGGCGACATGTTCGATGCCGCGACGGCTCTGCGCATGGGACTGGTGAACCGGGTCGCGGCAGCGGACGAATTCGACGCGGCCCTCGCGGGGCTGGTCGCCTCGATCGCCGAAGGCGCGCCGCTTTCGGCGCGCTGGCACAAGCGCTTCGTCGACCGGCTCGTCGATCCCCGTGCGCTGACCGACGCCGAGCACGACGAAAGCTTCGCCTGCTTCGACACCGAGGATTTCCGCGCCGGCACCGCCGCCTTCCTCGCCCGCACCCGCCCCGTCTTCCGCGGCCGCTGACGGCCGGCTCAGGCCGGCAGCGACAAGGTCGCGCGCAGACCGCCGCCGGCGCGGTTGGCGAGCACGATGTCTCCGCCATGGGCGCGGGCGATGTCGCGCGCGACGGCGAGGCCAAGCCCGACGCCCCCCGTATCGCGCGAACGCGACGCCTCCAGCCTGTAGAAGGGCGCGAAGACCCGCTCCAGCTCGTGCGGCGGCAGGCCCGGTCCGTCGTCGTCGACATGCACCAGGATGCGCGGCGGCCCGGGCAAGACGGCGACCCGCGCGCGGCCGCCATGGGCGAGCGCGTTGGCGACCAGATTGTCCAGGGCGCGGCGCAGCGCGCCGGGCCTGCCCTCGATCGCGAGCGAGACCGGCCCCTCGAGCGCGATGTCCGCGCCGATGTCGGCGCGATCGTCGACCAGGCTCTGCACCAGCGCCGCGAGATCGAAGCGCTCGGCGCGGGCCTCCAGGGCGTCGGCGCGCGCAAAGGCCAGCGTCTCGGCGATCATGCGCTCCATCTCGTCGATGTCGGCGGCCGCACGCGCGCGCTCGTCCGCGTCGGGGATCTGCTCGGTGCGCAGCCGCAGCCGGGTCAGCGGCGTGCGCAGGTCGTGGCTGATCGCCGCCAGCATGCGGGTCCGGTCGTCGACGACGCCGCGCAGCCGGCCAT
>JBIKLI010000055.1:0-16943 GCA_044359885.1 Alphaproteobacteria bacterium
CTCAATGTCGCCAGCGCCCCGGCCGCGGCCCGGATACCGGCGACATGCCTTCGCGATGCCGCCGGAGCGGAGATGCCGGTCGAACCGGTCCTGGACGCCCTTCTCGCTGCCTTCGCCCGGTGCCATGCGCGCTGGTCCGCGCAGGGGTTCGCACCGATCCGTGCCGCATGGCTGGCACGCGCGCATGGCCTCGGCGCCGAGATCGAAGCCCGACTGCCGCGGCACAGCATCGCTGGACTCTTCGCCGGCATCGACGACGACGGGGCGCTGCTGCTCGCGCAGGGCGATTCCACGCTGCGCATCCACGCCGGCGACGTGTTCTTCCCCGGCGACGCGTGCTAGGTATCGGGAATGCTGCTCGTCATCAATGCCAACAACACGACCACGGTGTTCGGCGTGTTCGACGGCCATGCCAAGCGCGGCGCGTGGCGGATCGCGACCAACGCGAACCGGACCGCCGACGAATACGCCTTCTGGCTTTCGGGCCTGATGGGGCTGGCCGGGATCGGGCGCGGCGACATCGACGGGGTCATCCTGTCGAACGTCGTGCCGCAGACCAGCTTCCAGATGAAGACCCTGTGCCGGACCTATTTCGGCGGCGATCCGCTGGTCGTCGGCGAACCTGATTGCGATCCAGGCATCGGCATCCTGATCGACCGGCCCGAGGAGGCCGGTGCCGACCGGATCGCAAACGCGGTCGGGGCCAAGAACCGCTATGCGACGCCTGCGGTGGTGATCGATCTGGGGACCGCAACCACCTTCGATGTCGTCGACGCGGCCGGGAACTATTGCGGCGGCGTCATATCGCCGGGGATCGGGCTTAGTTTCGAGGCGCTCTACACGCGCGCCGCGAAGCTGCCGCGGGTCGAGATCCGCCGGCCGCGCCGGGCCGTGGGGCGGACCACCGTCGAGGCGATGCAGTCCGGGATCTACTGGGGCTATGTCGGGCTGATCGAGGGCACGCTGCGGCGCATCGAGGCGGAGACCGGACAGACCTATACGGTCATCGGAACGGGTGGCCTAGTGCCGCTGATCGCCGACGGTACGTCGGCCATCCATCATGTCGACCAGGATCTGACCCTGCTGGGTCTGGTCGACATCTATCGCCGCAATCGCGGCTGACGCGCCGCGCGGCCAAGACGCCCACCGTGACCGACTGGTTCGCCCGCTTCGCCGATCCGCGCTCCGAGGAGATCTTCTTCCTGCCGCTCGGGGGTTCGGGCGAGATCGGCATGAACCTCAACCTCTACGGCCATCGCGGGCGGTGGCTGATGGTCGATTGCGGCGTCACCTTCGGCGGCGAAAGCATGTCCGGCGTCGACGTGATCGTGCCCGATCCGGCCTATGCCGAGGCGCAGCGCGGCCGGCTCGACGGTCTGGTCCTGACACATGCCCACGAGGATCATCTGGGCGCGGTGCAGTATCTCTGGCGCCGTCTGCGCTGCCCGATCTGGGCGACGCCCTTTGCGGCTTCGGTCCTGCGCCGCAAGCTGGCCGAATCCGGCTTCCGGGAGGATGTCGGGCTGACCGTGGTGCCGCTCGATGCGCGCGTGGCCATCGGCCCGTTCCAGATCGAATTCGTGCATCTGACCCATTCGATTCCGGAGCCGATGGCGCTCGCCATCCGGACCGCGGCCGGGACCGTGTTCCATACCGGCGACTGGAAAATCGACCCCACCCCCCTGGTCGGCGGCGACATCGAGATCGCCCGGGTCGAGCAGCTCGGCCGCGACGGCGTGCTCGCGCTGGTCGGTGACTCGACCAACGCGATGCGCGACGGCGAGGCGGGCTCCGAGGCGGATGTCCGCGCCGCGCTGACCCGTCTCTTCGCCGGCCGCCGCGGCCGGATCGCGGTCGCCTGCTTCGCGTCCAACATCGCGCGGCTCGACAGCATCGCCGCGGCCGCGCGCGCCAACGGCCGCGACGTGGCGCTGGTCGGGCGCTCGCTCTGGCGCATGCACGACGCGGCGCGGGAGAACGGCTACATGGACGCGGCCGTCGGCTTCCTGCGCGAGGACGAGGCCGGATATGTGCCGGCCGACCGCATCGTCCTGATCTGCACCGGCAGCCAGGGCGAGGCGCGCGCGGCGCTGGCGCGGATCGCGTCCGACGAGCATCCGCATGTGGTCCTGGAGCGCGGCGACACCTGCGTCTTCTCTTCGCGCACCATCCCCGGCAACGAGCGAACCGTCCTGCGGCTCAAGAACCAACTGGTCGGGCTCGGCGTCGAGGTCGTCGACGACGAGACGGCGCCGCCGGATCTGGGGGGACCGATCCATGTCTCGGGGCATCCCTGCCGCGGCGAGCTGGCCCGGATGTATCAATGGGTCCGCCCGCAGATCGCGGTGCCCGTCCATGGCGAGGCCCAGCACATGGCGGCGCATGCGGCGCTCGCCACCGCCTGCCAGGTACGACAGACGATCGTTCCCGCGAATGGTCAGGTGATCGCGCTGTCGCGCGACGGTCCCGCCCATGTCGGCGACGTCGAGGCCGGCCGTCTGGCCGTCGAAGGCGACCGCCTGGTGCCGATCGACGGCGAGGTCATCCGGGCGCGGGCGCGGATGAACTGGCACGGCGCCGTTCTCGCGACCGTGGTCATCGACCGCAAGGGCAGGGCGGTCGGCGCGCCGCGGCTCTCCGCACCCGGCCTGTCCGGCGAGGAGGAGGCGGACATACGCGCCGAACTCGAGGACGCCGCGGCCGACGCGCTGCGCCGTCAGGCGCGCGGGGCCGACGACGCCCAGATCGAGGAGGAGGTCCGGCGCGCCATCCGGCGCCGGGCCAAGGAGCGGCTCGGCAAGCGTCCCGAGGTACGGGTACATCTCGTCCGGCTGTGACCGGGACCCTATCTAGAAGGGGCGTGACGTCGCCAGCCGGAGGTCTCGATGCTCGGTCGCCTCAATCATGTCGCCATCGTCGTGCCGGATCTGGCCGCCGCCGCGCGCGTCTACCGCGACACGCTGGGGGCGCGCGTGTCGCCGCCGGTCGACCTGCCGGCCCATGGCGTCACCACCGTGTTCGTCGAGCTGGACAACGCGAAGATCGAATTGCTGCATCCGCTGGGTGCTACCTCGCCGATCGCCAAGTTTCTCGCCGACCATCCGGCCGGCGGCATGCACCATGTCTGCTACGAGGTCCCGGATATCCTGGCGGCCCGGGACCATCTCCGGGCCCAGGGCGCGCGGGTTCTGGGCGACGGCGAGCCGCGGATCGGCGCCCATGACAAGCCGGTGCTGTTCCTGCACCCGAAGGATTTCTGCGGCACGCTGGTGGAACTGGAGCAGTCATGAGCCCGGCGATGGGGTGGGCGACCGGAATCGCCATCTACGTCACGATCTGGTGGGTGGTGATCTTCGCGGTCCTGCCCTGGGGCGCGCAACCGCCCGACAAGGTGGAGCGCGGCCATGCACCCAGCGCCCCGGCGACGCCGCGGCTTCGCGCGAAGGCATTGGTGACGACGCTGATCAGCACAGGGATCTGGCTGGCGATCGAACTGATCGTCCGAGCGGATCTGATCAGTTTCAGGGAGATGGCTGCGCGCTAGGGCGGGGCGCCGAATGGCGCCCTGAAATCAGAAGCCCGGCATTCGTTGGAATGCCGGGCTCCCGCGAGCGTGTCGCTTCCCTAGACTTGGGTCTGCGTTTTTGCCTATCCGGCGCGCAGTTGAGGCTGGGAGGATAGGCAGCCTGCCTCGCTCGTGTCCAGAGCGATTCGTCCCGCCCCGGGCTCCCCCGGACCTGCGGGATCCGCGGCCGGGTTCCCCTGGGCTGGCCGATCCTCGTTGCCCGCACTGGTCAAGTGGCGCGCGAGCGGCTATTGAAACGACGGGGATGCATGACATGGCCGGAAACCGGCGGCAGCCCGCGCCGGACGCCGTGCCGGTCGTGGAGGCCAGCGGCCTGACCAAGCGCTTCGGCGCGCTGGTCGCCAACGACGCGGTCGATCTTCGCATCGCGCCGGGGGAGATCCACGCGCTGCTCGGCGAGAACGGTGCCGGCAAGTCGACGCTGGTCAAGATGCTCTACGGCCTCCTGCGGCCCGATTCCGGAACCATCGCCTGGTCCGGGCGTCCGGTCGCGATCGGTGGGCCGTCGGCGGCGCGGTCGCTGGGCATCGGCATGGTCTTCCAGCACTTCTCGCTCTTCGAGAACCTGACCGTCGCCGAGAACGTCGCGCTCGCCCTGGACGGTCGCGAGAGCCGCGCGGCGCTGACCGCGCGCCTGTCCCGGCTCTCCGCCGATTACGGTCTGCCCCTGGAACCCGGCCGCGCGGTGCATACGCTGTCGGTGGGGGAGCGACAGCGGATCGAGATCGTACGCTGCCTGATGCAGGATCCGCGGCTGCTGATCCTCGACGAGCCCACGGCCGTCCTGACGCCCCAGGAGGCGGAACAGCTTTTCCTCACCTTGTCCCGGCTGGCGGCGGAAGGCCGGGCCATCCTCTACATCACCCACCGCCTGGAGGAGGTGCGCCGCTTCTGCCACCGGGCGACGATCCTGCGTCATGGGCGCGTGGCGGGCGCCTGCGATCCCCGCCGGGAGACCGCGACGACGCTGGCGCGGATGATGATCGGCGGCGATCCGAACGGGCTGCGGGCCCATGCGGGCGCCACCGGTCCGGCTGCGCCGGTGCGGCTGGCGTTGCGCGGCCTGTCCTGCACGGTCGAGGCGCAGCATGGGGTGGCGCTGCACGACGTGTCTCTGGCGGTGCGGGGCGGCGAGATCGTCGCGATCGCCGGCGTGGCCGGCAACGGTCAGTCGGAGCTGTTCGCGATGGTCTCCGGCGAGCGGCTGGCCGCGCGCGCCGAGGCGGTGGAGATCGACGGGGTCGCCGCGGGCCGCGCGGGGATCGCCGAGCGACGGCGCCTGGGGGCCGCTTTCGTGCCCGAGGAGCGGCTCGGCCACGCGGCGGTACCGCGGCTTGCCTTGTCGGAGAACGTGCTGCTGACCGGGCACGGGGAGCCGCGCCTCGCGACGCGCTGGCGGATCGATCGCGCGGCATGCCTCGCCGCCGTCGACGCCGTGACCGCGCGGTTCGACGTGCGCAAGGCACGGCGCGACCCGGAGGCCGGATCGCTGTCGGGCGGCAATCTTCAGAAATTCGTCGTCGGGCGAGAGATCCTGCGCGCGCCGGGCGTCCTGGTCGTCGGCCAGCCGACCTGGGGCGTCGATCCGGGCGCCGCGGCGATCATCCGCCAGGCGCTGATCGATCTGGCCCGTCGCGGCAGCGCGGTGCTGGTGATCAGCCAGGACCTCGACGAGATCTTCGCGATCGCCGATCGCGTCGCCGTCATCCATGACGGCCGTCTGTCCGACTGCCATCCGGCCGACGCGATGACGGCCGAGAGGCTGGGCCTGCTGATGGGCGGCATGGCCCCGGCGGCCGCGGCGCGGGCGGGCTGAGATGGCGGTCCTCGCGATCGAACGCCGGGCCGAGCCGTCGCTGGCCATGGCGCTGCTGTCGCCGCTGCTGGCCGTGACGCTGACCCTGCTGACCAGCGCCGCGCTCTTCGCGTCGCTCGGCAAGGCGCCGCTGGCCGCCATGCACGCCTATTTCGTCGCGCCGCTCACCGACCCGTGGTCCCTCGGCGAACTCGTGGTCAAGGCGACGCCGCTGGTCATGATCGGCGTCGGCCTGTGCTTCTGCTACCTGTCGAACAACTGGAACATCGGCGCCGAGGGCCAGTACGTGATGGGCGGCATCTTCGGCGGCGGGACGGCGCTGTTCTTCCACCAGACCGGCTCGATGCTGGGGCTGCCGGCGGTGGTCGCGATGGGGGCGCTGGGCGGGATGGCGCTGGCGATGGTGCCGGCGCTGCTCAAGGTACGGATGGGGACCAACGAGATCCTGACCAGCCTGATGCTGGTCTACATCGCCGAACTGCTCCTGGACTATCTGGTCCGCGGCCCGTGGCGCGATCCCCGGGCGCTGAACTTCCCCCAGAGCGTCACCTTCGACATCGGCGTCCCGATCCTGTTCGAAGGCAGCCGGATCCACGCGGGCGCCGTCCTGGCGGTGCTCTTCGCGCTGGCGGGGGCCCATGTCCTGCGCCGCACGATGGCGGGTTTCGAGATCCGGGTGCTGGGCCAGTCGCCGCGCGCGGCCGCGTTCGCGGGGTTTTCTCCGGCGCGGACCACGCTGCTCGTCTTCGCGCTGTCGGGCGCGCTGGCGGGCCTGGCCGGCGCGCTGGAAGTGGTCGGCACGATGAACCAGCTGCGCCCGACGATCTCGCCCGGATACGGGTTCGCGGCGATCATCGTCGCGTTCCTGGGGCGGCTGAACCCGCTGGGCGCGCTGTTCGCCGGGACGCTGCTGGCGCTGTCCTATCTGGGCGGCGAGAACGCCCAGATCATGATGAAGATCCCGCTGAACGCGACGCGGGTGCTGCAGGGGCTGCTGCTGTTCTTCGTGCTCGCCTGCGACCTGCTGATCCTCTACCGGGTCCGGCTGACCTGGGGCGCCGGCGGCGACCGCGGACGCGGGTGAGGAGAGCGACATGGATCTCGCGACGGCCATCGCCCTCACCATCGTGACCGCCTCGACGCCGCTGCTGCTGGCGGCGCTGGGGGAACTGGTGGCCGAGCGGTCGGGGGTGCTGAATCTCGGGGTCGAGGGCATGATGGTGATGGGCGCCGCCTGCGGCTTCGCGGCGGCGTTTTCCAGCGGCTCGCCCACGCTCGGGATCCTCGCCGCGATGGCGGCGGGCATGGCGATGGCGGCGCTGTTCGCGGCCCTGGTGCTGGGGTTGTTCGCCAACCAGGTCGCCTGCGGGCTGGCGCTGACCATCCTGGGCCTGGGCCTGTCCGGTCTGATCGGGCAGGGCTATGTCGGCCAGCGGATCGAACCGGTCGGAAAGATCGCGATCCCGCTGCTGGCCGACCTGCCGGTCCTGGGGCCGGTCCTGTTCCGCCAGGATCCGTTCGTCTACGCCGCGTTCCTGCTCGTCCCGGCGGCGTCCTGGTTCCTGGCGGCGACGCGTCCGGGCCTGCTGCTCCGCGCGGTCGGCGACAATCATGCCTCGGCCCATGCCCTCGGTCATCCGGTGCGGAGGATCCGCTTCGCGGCGGTGCTGTTCGGCGGCGCCTGCGCCGGGCTCGCGGGGGGGTATCTCTCGCTGGTCTATACCCCCTTCTGGGTCACGGGGATGTCGGCCGGTCGCGGCTGGATCGCGCTGGCACTGGTGGTCTTCGCCGCCTGGCGGCCGGGGCGCGTCCTGTTCGGTGCCTATTTCTTCGGCGCGATGTCGATCGGGCAGATGCATCTTCAGGCGATGCGCGCGGCGCTGCCGGATTTCCTCGTCCTGCCCGGCCAGTTCTGGTCGGCGCTGCCCTATGCAGCCACAATCGTGGTACTGGTATTCATATCGCGCGCGCGGGGCCGGGGGGGCTCCGCGCCGGCGATGCTCGGCTCGGCCTTCGCGCCCGACAGGTGACGAAGCCCCGGCAGTTGAAGGAAGACGGAGGACGTGACGATGAAGCGATGGTTTCTCAAGACGGCCGCTGCCGCGGCGGTCGGTGCGCTCGCGCTTGGCGGCACCGCGGCGATGGCGCAGCAGAAGATGAAGGTCGGTTTCGTCTATGTCGGACCGGTCGGCGATTTCGGCTGGTCGTATCAGCACGACGAGGGCCGCAAGGCCGTGGTCGCGCGCTACGGCGACCGCGTCGAGACGACCTTCGTCGAGAACGTCTCCGAGGGACCCGATGCCGAACGCGTGATCGAGCAGCTGGCGCGGTCCGGCCACAAGCTGATCTTCACGACGTCCTTCGGCTTCATGGAGCCGACCGCGAAGGTCGCGCAGCGCTTTCCGAACGTCTGGTTCGAGCACGCGACCGGTTTCAAGCGCGCACCGAATCTCGCCACCTACGACGCGCGCTTCTACGAGGGCCGGTACATCATCGGCCAGATCGCGGCCCGCATGTCGAAGACGGGGACGATCGGCTATATCGGCTCCTTCCCGATCCCCGAGGTCGTCGCCGGGATCAACGCGTTCATGCTCGGCGCGCAATCCGTGCGGCCCGACATGAAGATCAAGGTCGTGTGGGTCAGCTCCTGGTACGATCCCGGCAAGGAAGCCGATGCGGCCAAGGCGCTGATCAGCCAGGGCGCCGACATCATCTCGCAGCACACCGACAGCGCCGCGGCGATGCAGGTCGCTCAGGAGCGGGGCGTGTTCGCCTTCGGCCAGGCCTCCGACATGATCAAGTTCGGACCGAAGGCCCAGCTGACCTCGATCATCGACGACTGGGCGCCCTACTATGTCGAGCGCGTCGGCCTGGCGCTCGACGGACGCTGGACCACCGGCGCGGTCTGGGACGGTCTCGACAAGGGCAAGGTCAAGATGGCCCCGTACACCAACATGCCCGACGACGTGAAGCGCGCGGCCGAGACGACCGAGGCGGCGATCCGCTCCAAGGCGCTGCATCCGTTCAAGTGCCCCATCGTCCGCCAGGACGGCGCGACGGTCGAGTGCAAGGGCAACGGCCATCTGTCCGACGAGCAGATCGCGAGCATGAACTTCTACATCCGCGGGATCGACGAGAAGATCCCGAACTGACGGCAATGGCCGGGCGGCGGTCATCGGCACCGGGCCGGGGCGCGATCCCCGGTCCCGGTCTGCTGGCCGCCGCGCTGGTCTGGGGCTGGGCCGGCCTCGCGGCGGCCCAGACCGTGGTCGTCGACACCGCGGCGTGCCGGGTCCTGACGGTCCACCAACCGGCCCCCGACGTCGCGTTCCGCCCGGGCGTCGACGCGATGGGACGGCCGGTCGCCCCGGCCGATCTGGGTGGCGGCCCGTCGCCCGTGGCGAGGTCGTTCGCCTTCGACCTCAACGCCGATCTGCGCCCGTATCTGCGTCCGGGATCGGCCTTGTTCCAGCCCCAGCTGAATGTCGGCCGGGTGGTCGTCGGCACCGACGGCACGGTGCTGTTCAACGGCCGGCGCCTGGACGACGGCGACCGCGCCGCGCTCGCGGCCGCCTGCCGGCGCGTCGCGCGCTGACCCGTCGTCCGCCGGGGCCCGGCGGTGCACGCGAAATTGCCTCGGCGGCAGCGTTTGCCTAGATTGCCCGGCCTTCGTCGACCGGCATCCGAACAAGGAGCAGGCCCGTGCGCCTCAGCCAATTCTTCCTGCCCACGCTCAAGGAAACGCCGACCGAGGCGCAGATCGTCTCGCATCGGCTGATGCTGCGCGCCGGCATGGTGCGCCAGCAGGCGGCCGGCATCTATTCCTGGCTGCCGCTCGGCCATCGCGTCCTGACCAGGATCGCCCGGATCGTGCGCGAGGAGCAGGACCGCGCCGGCGCCCAGGAGATCCTGATGCCGACGATCCAGCCGGCCGAACTCTGGCGGGAGTCGGGCCGGTACGACGACTACGGCAAGGAGATGCTGCGGATCACGGACCGGCACGAGCGCGAGATGCTCTACGGGCCGACCAACGAGGAGATGGTGACCGAGATCGCGCGCGCCTCGTTCCGTTCCTATCGCGATCTGCCCAAGAACCTCTACCATATCCAATGGAAGTTCCGCGACGAAGTGCGGCCGCGTTTCGGGGTCATGCGCGGGCGCGAGTTCCTGATGAAGGACGCCTATTCCTTCGACGTCGACGCGGCGGGCGCGCGCCATTCCTACAACAAGATGTTCGTCGCATATCTGCGCACCTTCGCGCGCATGGAGCTGAAGGCGATCCCGATGCGCGCCGACACCGGCCCGATCGGCGGCGATCTCAGCCATGAATTCATCATCCTCGCCGAGACCGGCGAAAGCGCCGTGCATGTCGAGCGGGACTTCCTGGCGCAGAATCTCCTCGACCTGCCGGTCGACTACGACGACGTGGCCGGAATGCAGGCGGCCGTCGACCGGTTCACCGGCTTCTACGCCGCGACCGACGAGAAGCACGATCCCGCGGTCGCGGCGCGTCTGGGCGACCGGCTGGTCGGCGCGCGCGGCATCGAGGTCGGCCACATCTTCTATTTCGGCACCAAGTACTCCGCCGCCATGGGGCTGACGCTGCAGGGGCCGGCGGGCGAGAAGATCGTGCCGGAGATGGGATCCTACGGAATCGGCGTGTCGCGGCTGGTGGGGGCGCTGATCGAGGCCAGCCACGACGCGAACGGCATCGTGTGGCCGGCGGCCGTCGCCCCCTTCGGCTGCGGGATCGTCAATCTGCGCGTCGGCGACGCGGCCTGCGACGCCATGGCGGGCGATCTCTACGCCAGGCTGATGGCAGCCGGCCTGGATCCGCTCTACGACGACCGCAGCGAGAGCGCCGGCGCCAAGTTCGCGACCATGGACCTGATCGGCCTGCCCTGGCAGCTGGTGGTCGGACCGCGCGGCGCGAAATCCGGCACGATCGAGATCAAGAACCGCCGCAGCGGCGCCAAGGAGGAGATGACGGTGGACGCGGCTCTCGCCCGCCTCGCCGCGGGCTGATGGCCGCTTTCGGCGCCTTCGAGCGGATGATGGCGTTCCGCTATCTGCGGGCGCGCCGCCAGGAAGGCTTCATCTCGGTCATCGCGTGGTTCTCGCTGCTGGGCATCGCGCTCGGTGTCGCGACGCTGATCATCGTCATGGCGGTGATGAACGGGTTCCGCGCCGAGCTGCTCGGCCGGATCGTCGGTCTCAACGGGCACCTGACGATCTACGCCCAGCAGGGGGCCTTCACCGAGTTCGACGCCGTCGCCGGCCGCGTGCGACGGGTCGCGGACGTGCTGTCGGCGGCGCCGCTGGCCGAGGGCCAGGTGCTGGCGACCGCCGAAGGCGTGTCGGCCGGCGCCATGGTTCGCGGCATGCGACCGGCCGATCTGCGCGCGCGCAGCCTGATCGCCGGCAATCTGCGCGCCGGAAGCTGGGAGGCGTTCGACGGCGACGACGCGGTCGCGATCGGCAGCCGGATGGCCCAGCGATTCCGCGTCGGGATCGGGGACTCGATCACGCTGATCTCGCCGCAGGGCAACGCGACCGCCTTCGGCACGACCCCTCGCATGCGCGCCTACCGCGTCGTCGCGATCTTCGAGGTCGGGATGTTCGAGTACGACTCCAGCTTCGTCTACATGCCGCTGGGGGCCGCGCAGGTCTTCTTCCGGCTGGGGTCGGGCGTGACCGGGGTCGAGGTCATGGTGCGCGATCCGGACCGGCTGGCGCCGATGCGGCGCGCGATCGGCGAGGCGGCCGGGCCGGGGACGCGGCTCTTCGACTGGCAGCAGGCGAATGCCAGCTTCTTCGGCGCGCTGCAGGTCGAACGCAACGTGATGTTCCTGATCCTGACGCTGATCATCCTGGTCGCAGCCTTCAACATCATCTCGTCCCTCATCATGCTGGTGAAGGACAAGTCGCGCGACATCGCGATCCTGCGCACCATGGGTGCCGCCCGCGGATCGATCATGCGCATCTTCCTGATGGCCGGCGCGTCGGTCGGCGTCGTCGGGACCGTGGCCGGCTTCGCGCTGGGCGTGGCGTTCTGCGCCAACATCGAGACCATCCGCCAGTGGCTGCAGAGCCTCATGGGATGGCAGCTCTTCCCCGCGGAGATCTACTTCCTGTCGCGCATGCCCGCGAAGATGGATCCCGTGGAGGTGGTATACGTCGTCGCGATGGCCCTGGGGCTCAGCTTCCTCGCCACGCTCTACCCGTCCTGGCGCGCGGCGCGGCTGGATCCGGTCGAGGCGCTGCGCCATGAGTGAGGCGGCGCTGCAACTGGTCGCGATCGAGCGCCGCTACGCGCAGGGCGGCGCCGGGCTCAGCGTGCTGCGCGGCGCCTCGCTGCGGCTGTCGCGCGGCGAGGCCGTGGCCCTGGTGGGGCCATCGGGCGCGGGCAAGTCGACGCTGCTGCATGTCGCCGGGCTGCTGGAGCCGCCCGATGCCGGGCAGGTGCTGATCGACGGCGAGGATTGCGGCCGCCTGGCCGATGCGGGACGGACGGCGATCAGGCGACGCAAGCTGGGCTTCGTCTACCAGTTCCATCACCTGCTGCCGGAGTTCTCGGCGCTCGAGAACGTCGTCGTGCCGCAGATGATCGCCGGACGGAGCCGCGCCGAAGCGTCGCGCATCGCCGCCGATCTTCTCGCGCGGGTCGGGCTTGCCGCGCGCGCCGGGCATCGTCCGGGGCGCCTGTCCGGCGGCGAGCAGCAGCGCGTCGCGATCGTGCGCGCGATCGCCAACGGTCCCAGTCTGCTGCTCGCCGACGAGCCGACCGGCAATCTCGATCCGGGCACGGCCGGGGCCGTCTTCGCCGAACTGCTGCGGCTCGTGCGCGAGACCGGGCTTGCGGTGCTGATGGCGACCCACAACCCCGAACTTGCCGCACGCATGGATCGCGTCGTCCGTCTCCAGGACGGCTGTCTGGTTCCCGGCTAGCCGCACGCGCCGTTTCCCCATCCATTCCGCAGGTCCCAGATGCCGGATCCCGCCACCTACCGGACCCTGTTCGCCGAGATGCCCGCGGCGGCGCAGGCGCCGTCGACGCGCGGCCCCGGCGTGTTCGCCGATCCGGCGCTGCGCGAACTGATCGCGACCAACCAGGTCGTGGGCGAGGAGCCGATCGGCGAGGACCAGATCCAGCCGGCCAGCGTCGATCTGCGCCTCGGACGCTGGGCCTACCGGGTGCGCGCCAGCTTCCTGCCGGGCGACAGCACGGTGATGGACAAGCTGGCTTCGTTCACCATGCACCGCATCGATCTCGCCGAGGGCGCGGTGCTGGAGCGCGGCTGCGTCTACATCGTGCCGCTGATGGAGCGCCTCCACCTCCAGTCCGGGATCTCCGGCCTCACCAATCCGAAATCCTCCACCGGACGGCTGGACATCTTCACCCGCGTGATCGCCGATCGCGCCACGTCGTTCGACAAGATCGAGAGCGGTTATCGCGGCCCGCTCTTCCTGGAGGTGGCGCCGCGCACGTTCAGCGTCCTGGTGCGCCCGGGCACGCGCCTGTCGCAGATCCGCTTCCAGCGCGGATCGGACATCGCCACCGGCGCCAAGCTGCGCGAACTGCACAAGCGCGTCAGGCTGATCGGCGGCGTCGCGGGCGATCCGATCTTCCGCGAGGGGCTGGTCGGGGTCACGGTCGATCTCGACGGCGATGCGGCGACCGGGCTCGTCGGCTACCGCGCCAAGAAGCACGCCGACGTGATCGACCTGGAGCGGCGCGCGCATTACGAGATCCAGGATTTCTGGGAGCCGATCCACACCCGGACGCGGCGGCTGATCCTCGATCCCGACGATTTCTACATCCTGGTCACGCGCGAAAGCGTGACGATCCCCCCCGACCATGCCGCCGAGATGGTGGCCTACGACACCATGGTCGGCGAGTTCCGCGTCCATTACGCCGGTTTCTTCGATCCCGGCTTCGGGCATGGCGGCGACGGCGAGGGCAGCCGCGCGGTCCTCGAGGTGCGCTCGCACGAGGTCCCCTTCCTGCTTGAGCACGGGCAGACCGTCGGCTGGCTGCGCTACGAGCGGCTGACCGCGCCGGCGTCCAAGCTCTATGGCAGCGGCGCCGGGTCGAACTACCAGCGCCAGGGGCTGCAACTCGCCAAGCAGTTCAAGCGCCTGTCCTGACCGGGCCGGGCGAAGCCGCGATGGCACGCCCCTTGCTGGCGGGAACTGGTATCCTTTCCGCGCCGCGGAAGCCTGCGCCGCTGATCATGAAGGTGTCGCCATGACGATCCATGTCGCCCTCCGGCATCGGACGACATATCGCTACGAACGGCCGATCGCGCTCGGGCCGCAGACCGTCCGGCTGCGACCGGCGCCGCATGCCCGCACGCCTGTCCTCGCCTATTCCCTGCGCGTCGAGCCGCAGGGGCATTTCCTCAACTGGCAGCAGGATCCGCAGGGCAATTTCCTCGCCCGGCTGGTCTTTCCCGAGCGGACCGACCGCTTCGAACTGGTGGTCGACCTGATCGCCGACATGACGGTGATCAACCCTTTCGACTTCTTCCTCGAGCCCGAGGCGGAGCAGTGGCCTTTCGCCTACGATCCTGCGCTCGCCGAAGAGATCGCGCCCTTCCGGCGCGCCGCGCCCGCAGGACCGCGGCTTCAGGCGCTGCTTGCGGACATTCCGGATGCCCGGACCGGCACGATCGACTTCCTGGTCGAGCTGAACCGCCGGCTGGCCGCGGAGATCCGCTACCTGATCCGCATGGAGCCTGGCGTCCAGACGCCCGAGGAGACGCTGGAGCGCCGGTCGGGGTCATGCCGCGACAGCGGCTGGCTGCTCGTCCAGATCCTGCGCCATCTCGGATTCGCGGCGCGTTTCGTGTCCGGATATCTGATCCAGCTCGCGCCCGACGAGAAGCCGCTCGACGGCCCGGCCGGGCCGCCGGCGGATTTCGCCGACCTCCATGCCTGGTGCGAGGTCTATCTCCCCGGCGCCGGCTGGGTCGGTCTCGATCCGACCTCCGGCCTGCTGGCGGGCGAGGGGCATATCCCGCTGGCCGCGACGCCCGAGCCCCGCAGCGCTTCGCCGGTCACCGGCATGCACGAGCCGGCCGAGACCCGCTTCGACGTCGTGATGGAAGCGACGCGCATCCACGAGGCGCCGCGGGTCACGAAGCCCTACGGCGACGCGCAATGGGCGGCGCTGCGTGCGGCCGGCGAGGCGGTCGACGCGCGGCTGCGGCGCGCGGGCATGCGCCTGACCATGGGCGGCGAACCCACCTTCGTCTCCATCGACGATCCCGACGGCGAGGAATGGAACACCGCGGCCCTGGGCCCGACAAAGCGGCGACGCGCCGGCATCCTGCTGCGCCGTCTGGCCGACCGTTTCGCCACCGGCGCGCTGCTGCATTTCGGCCAGGGCAAATGGTATCCGGGCGAGCAACTTCCCCGCTGGGCCCTGTCCTGCCACTGGCGACGGGACGGCGACCCGGTCTGGCGCGATCCTTCGCTGCTGGCCACGGATTCGGATGGCGACCGCGCCGATGCCGCCGCCGCGCGGGCCTTCGTCGCGGCGCTGGCGGAACGGCTGGGGGTCGATCCGGACTGCGCGATCCCCGGTCACGAGGACGTCTGGTACTATCTGTGGCGCGAGCGGCGGCTGCCGGCGAATGTCGATCCGCTCGACGCGCGGCTGGACGATCCGCTCGAGCGGTCCCGGCTGGCGCGGGTCTTCGAACAAGGGCTCGACGCGACGATCGGCTATGCGCTGCCGCTGCGACGCGACGGCCGGCGATGGATCTCCGGCCGCTGGTTCCTGCGCCAGGAGCATATGTTCCTCCTGCCCGGCGACTCGCCGATGGGGCTGCGGTTGCCGCTCGACAGCCTGCCCTGGGCCGCGCCGCCGGACCGGATCGAGGACATGCCGATCGACCCGTTCGAGCCGCGCGCGCCGCTGCCGGCGCGCCCGCAGCTGCGCGTACCGGGTTCGGGCGGCGAGGCCGACGGGGCGCGGGACCTGCCGTCCCCGCGCGAGCAGGGACGGCCGGGCGAGCCGGAGCCGCGCGGCGGCCGTCACAAGCGGCTCGTGCGCACCGCGCTTTGCGTCGAGCCGCGCGACGGACGCTTGCATGTCTTCATGCCGCCGATCGAGCGGGCGGAGGATTATCTCGACCTGGTCGCCGCGGTCGAGGACAGCGCCGCGCGGCTCGGGCGCCGGGTGGTGGTCGAGGGCTACGCCCCGCCGCGCGACCCGCGCCTTTGCCATTTCAGCGTCACGCCGGATCCCGGCGTGATCGAGGTCAACATCCATCCCGCCGCCACGTGGAGCGAACTGGTCGAGCGGACGACCGCGGTCTACGAGGAGGCGCGCGCGTCGCGGCTCGGCGCGGAGAAGTTCATGCTCGACGGACGCCATGTCGGCACCGGCGGCGGAAACCACTTCGTCCTCGGCGCCGCCGAACCGGCGGACTCGCCGTTCCTGCGGCGTCCCGACCTGCTGCGCAGCCTGATCGCCTACTGGCAGCACCATCCGTCGCTGTCCTACCTCTTCTCCGGACTGTTCGTCGGCCCGACCAGCCAGCATCCGCGGATCGACGAGGCGCGCGACGACGCGCTGGCGGAGTTCGCGATCGCGGCCAAGGAGGTCGACCGCGCCGGTCCCGACGTGCCGCCCTGGCTGGTCGACCGCATCTTCCGCAACATCCTGGTCGACGCGACCGGCAACACCCATCGCGCGGAATTCTGCATCGACAAGCTCTACGCGCCGGACGGCCCTGCCGGACGGCTTGGACTGCTCGAACTGCGCGCCTTCGAGATGCCGCCCAACGCGCGGATGAGCCTCGCCCAGCAATTGCTGCTGCGCGCGCTGACGGTGCGCTTCTGGGAGACGCCCTACCGGCGGCCGCCGATCCGCTGGGGCACGCGGCTGCACGACGAATTCATGCTGCCCCATTTCTGCATGCAGGATTTCGCCGAGGTGCTGGACGAACTCGGCGAGGCCGGTTTCCCCTTCGATCCGGCCTGGTTCGAGGCGCATCGCGAATTCCGCTTCCCGCAGATCGGCACGCTCGCCTGCCGCGGGATGGAACTGGAACTGCGCCATGCGCTGGAGCCCTGGCACGTCCTGGGCGAGGAGGGCGGCGCGGGCGGCACCGTGCGCTATGTCGATTCCTCGGTCGAACGCATCCAGGCGCGTCTGGCGGGGTTCGTGCCCGAGCGTCACGTGCTCGCGTGCAACGGGCGGGCCGTGCCGATGCGCGCCACCGGGCGTGCCGGCGAATTCGTCGCCGGGATCCGCTTCAAGGCCTGGGCGCCGGCCAGCGCCCTTCATCCGACCATCGCCGTCCATACGCCGCTGGCCTTCGACCTGTTCGACCGCTGGAACGGCCGCTCGCTGGGCGGCTGCACCTACCATGTCGCGCATCCCGGCGGCCGCAACTACGACCGTTTCCCGGTCAACGCCAACGAAGCGGCGGCGCGCCGGCGGGCGCGGTTCTTCGCGATCGGCCATACGCCCGGTCCGATGCCGGAGCCCCAGCCGCTCGCTTCGCCGGAGATGCCGCTGACCCTCGA
>JBIKLI010000322.1:0-4942 GCA_044359885.1 Alphaproteobacteria bacterium
CGGGCGGTAGTCGCAGACCAGTCGGCTCATCGCGTCGGTGACGTAGACCCAGGTCGCCGGGCCGACACGCCAGGTCACGCCACCCTGGTTGGCGATCGTCATCGCGACGATGCGCCGGCCCGAGGCGCCGAAATTTCGCACGGACGCGATGAAGGGGCGGTAGCGCGCGGGTTCGCGGGCCTTTGCACCTTCGATGATGCCGTCCTCGTGGTCCTCGACCGCGGCCTTGATCACGCCGGTCACGGCGGAGGCCACGCCCCCGAGGGTGCCCGCGACGATCCCGGCGACCACGCCGCCGCCCCAGAGCGCTATGTCCCCCGGCTGAGGCGGCCGGCCGCTCAGCACCCAGACCGCGGGTTGCACCAGCGCACCCGCGATCGTGCCCGCGCCTGCGCGGCCTGCGACGGCCAGTCCCTGCTCGAGGGTCACGGAGGCGACCGTCTGCGACACCTCGCGCCCCATGTTCGAACTGTTGTTGATCAGGTCGGTTATCCCGTTGGCGGATCCGGGCGCGGTGAAGTTCCCGCCTGATGAGGTGGTCGTGTCGCTCATTGACGGTCTCCTGCAGAAGATGCCGAGCGTGCGGGCAGGTCATGCGACAGGCAGGTCATGCGGATCGGTGGTTCCCGGTGGATCCCTTCACGCGACGGTATGGCGCATAGACCACCCCCGCATCGTGTCCCCGTCCAGATCCATCCTTCACCTGCCACAATGACGAGTGCAGCGGCTTCCATTCCGGCAAAACCGTGGGGACGCCGGACGGAGGCTTCAAGCGCCAGGGACCCCCACGCGTCAGACGATGGAGACCGGCTTCGGTCGCTCCGATCCGGCGTCGCTCCCGTGCCGATCTGTTCGACGTTGCTGAGCGCTCAGCCGGCCGCCGTCTCGGCGAAGTTCAGTTCCAGGGTCAATCCGTTGGGATCCTCGATGAAGATCTGGGTGATGCCGCTGCGCGGCACCACCCGCTCGGTATGGGCCACGCCCTCGCGCGCCAGGACGGCGCGCATGCCCGGCAGGTCGATGGCCTCGAAGGCGATATGGTCGAGGACGCCGGTTCCCGACGCGCCGGCGCGCGCCGCACGCGCGCCGTCGCCGGAGATGTCGACCAGGTGCAGCACGGGGACCCCTTCCAGGTAGATCCAGGCGCCTGGGAAAGGGAAGGGGGGGCGGTCGCCGGTCCTCATGCCGAGGACGCGATCGTAGAAGGCCACGGTCTCGGCGAGACGCGTGGTGTGGATGTTGTAGTGCTCGATGCGCTTGAGCGGCATGACGGCCTCCTCATTGCCCGGTGCGCGGTGGGCACGGCCCGGTCAGATGTCCAGGTCGCGCGCCATCCGGGCGTTTTCCTGGATGAATTTAAGCCGCAATTCGGGCTTGCGTCCCATCAGGCTTTCGACGAGCCGCTCGGTCGGCTGCGCCGCCTCGGGATCGATGCGCACCTGCAGCAGCGTGCGCTTGCCCGGCGCCATCGTCGTCTCCTTCAGCTGGCTGGGCGGCATCTCGCCCAGCCCCTTGAACCGGCTGATCTCGACCTTGCCCCGGCCCTTGAACCGCGTCGCCATCAATTCGTCCTTGTGGCGGTCGTCGCGCGCATAGGCGACCTGCCCGCCCTGTGCCAGGCGGTAGAGCGGCGGCAGGGCGAGGAACAGCCGCCCGTCGGCGATCAGCTGCGGCATCTCGCGGTAGAAGAACGTCATCAGCAGCGAGGCGATATGGGCGCCGTCGACATCGGCGTCGGTCATGATCACGACCCGCTCGTAGCGCAGCTTCTCGCCGTCGTACGACCCGCCCGTGCCGCAGCCCAGGGCCTGGACCAGATCGGCGAGCTCCTGGTTCTGGCGCAGCTTGTCGGCCGAGGCGCTGGCGACGTTGAGGATCTTGCCGCGCAGCGGCAGGACCGCCTGCGTCGCGCGGTCGCGGGCCTGCTTGGCCGACCCGCCGGCGCTGTCGCCTTCGACCAGGAAGATCTCGGTCCCGCCCGGGGCGCTGGTGGAGCAGTCGGCGAGCTTGCCGGGCAGGCGCAGCTTGCGCGTGGCGCTCTTGCGCTGCATCTCCTTCTCGTTGCGCCGCCTGATGCGGTCCTCCGCGCGCTCGACGATCGTCTCGAGCAACTGGCGGCCATTCGCCGGATCGTCCGAGATCCAGTGGTCGAAGTGATCCTTGATGACGGCGTCGACCACGCGCTGGGCCTCGGGCATGCCCAGACGGTCCTTGGTCTGGCCCTGGAACTGCGGCTCGCGGATGAACAGCGACAGGAACACCACGGCGCCGTCGCCGACATCCTCCGCGGTGATCTGCTGCGCGCGCTTGTTCGCCAGGCGCTCGCCATAGGCGCGCAGACCGCGCGAGAGCGCTGCGCGCAGGCCGAGCTCGTGCGAGCCGCCCTGCGGGGTCGGCACGGTGTTGACATAGGAATGCGTCTCGCCACGGTCGTCGCCAGGCCATGCCACGGCCCATTCGATGCGGCCGAGGCCGTCGGGCAGCTTCTCTTCGCCGGCGAATGGCTTGCCCACGCAGGCCCGCTTGCCCAGCGCCTCGGCGAGCGAGTCCGACAGGCCGCCCGGAAACCGCAGCACCGCCTCGGCCGGAACGTCGTCGTCCTTGACCAGGGCGGGGTCGCAGGACCAGCGCAGCTCCACGCCCCGGAAGAGGAACGCCTTGGCGCGGGCCATGCGGTAGATGGTCGCCGCCTTGAGCCGGGCCCCCTTGCCGAAGATCTCAGGATCGGGGTGGAAGGTGACGCTGGTGCCGCGCCGGTTCGGCGTGGTGCCGATCTTGCGCAGGGGGCCCTTGGGCCGACCGCGGCTGTAGAGTTGCTGCCAGATGGTCCGCTCGCGTGCGACCTCCACGACCAGATCGTCCGACAGCGCGTTGACCACCGAGATGCCGACGCCATGCAGGCCGCCGGCGGTGGAATAGGCCTTGTCGGAGAATTTCCCGCCCGAATGCAGCGTCGTCATGATCACTTCGAGCGCCGATTTGTCGCGGAACTTCGGATGCGGATCGACCGGAATGCCGCGGCCATTGTCGCGGATCGTGCAGCGTCCGTCGGCGGCCAGTTCGACTTCGATGCGATCGGCGTGCCCGGCAACCGCCTCGTCCATGGCATTGTCGAGGACCTCGGCCACCAGATGATGCAGCGCGCGCTCGTCGGTGCCGCCGACATACATGCCGGGCCGGCGGCGGACCGGCTCGAGCCCCTCGAGGACCTCGATGTCCTTGGCCGTGTAGCTGCCGCCGGCCCCCGCGGCGCCAGCGCCGCCGCCGCTGGCGCCGCGCGGCTTGCCGGCCGCCTTGTCCTTGCCGCGCGGCCCGGGTTTCGGGGCGCCGCCGAAGAGATCTGCCATCTGCCGCCATGCGAATCGGAAAAGGGCCGCAACCCTGCGGCAGCGGACTCCCCGGTTTCAAGTCCCGCGTCGCGCGTTCGATCCTGTCGCCCCCGCCGGTCGCATCGCGTATGGTGCTGCGCATGCGGCCGGTCGCGGCCGCAGCGCAGATCGGCGGAGCGATGGCGGTCGACAGGACGAGCGCGGGCGGGGCGGCGGTGCGGCCGGCGGGCGAACCCAGCTTGCGGGCGATCGCCATGCCGGCGGACACCAACCCCAACGGAGACATCTTCGGCGGCTGGCTGCTGGCGCAGATGGATCTGGCCGGCGGCAATCTCGCGGGCCAGCGCGCCCGCGGCCGCGTCGCGACGGTCGCGGCGACCGCGATGACATTCCACCTGCCGGTCTTCGTCGGCGACGAGGTCAGCTGCTATTGCGCGCTGGAGAAGATCGGGCGCAGCTCGATGACCGTTCGCATCGAGACCTGGGTGCGCCGGCGCGACGGCGGCGAGGTCGTCAAGGTGACCGAGGGCATCTTCACCTACGTGGCGATCGGCGCCGATCGTCGGCCGCGTCCCGTCGATCCGGCCTGAACCCGGTGGCGGCGTCCATGACGGCGGCGCGCGGCGCCGCGACGCGCAACGGCATCCTGGTCGCGATCCTGGCGTTGACGCTGTTCGCCGTGCTCGACGTGGTCAGCAAGATCCTCGGGCAGCAGATGTCGGTGATCCAGATGATCTGGGTCCGGTTCCTGATCTTCGTGCCTTTCGCGCTGGCGCTGGCCTGGCGGCCCGGGACCGGGATCGCATGGCGCAGCGGCATGCCCTGGATGCAGACCTTCCGCGTCGTGGTGTTGCTGGTCGAGATGTGGTTCTTCCTGTCGGCCTTCGCGCTGATCCCGCTCGCCGACGCGCATGCGATCGGGGCCGCGGCGCCGCTGCTGGTGACCGCGCTGTCGGTCCCGCTGCTCGGCGAGAAGGTCGGCTGGCGACGCTGGGCGGCCGTCGCGGTCGGCTTCGCCGGGATGCTTCTGGTCGTGCGGCCGGGCTTCACGGCGTTCAGCTGGCCGATGCTCTACGCCGTCGCCGGGGCCGTGCTGTGGGCGGTCTACCAGATCGTGCTGAAGATCGTCGGTCGCACCGATGGCGCGGCGACGACCGGGCTGTGGACCGCCGTGCTGGGGGCTGCGCTGACCTCGCTGGTGGGGCCGTTCGTCTGGAGCCCGCCCGACACCCAGGGCTGGGTGCTGCTGGTCGCGGCGGCGCTGGTGGGCGGGATCGGCCATCTGGTCTATTCCCAGGCCTTCAACATGGCGCCGGCCTCGGTGCTGCAGCCCTTCACCTATCTGCTGCTGGTCTATGCCGCGATCTTCGGCTGGCTGATCTTCGGCGACGTACCGGACCGCTGGACCGTCGCCGGGGCGACGCTGATCGTGGCCAGCGGCCTCTATACCTTTCACCGCGAGCGCCTGCGCGCGGCGGCGCGCGCGGCGCCATGACCGCCGCAGCGTCCACCCGCCGCGGAATCGCGGTCGTCCTGGTGGCGATTTCGCTCTTCGCCTGCGTCGACGTGCTCAGCAAGATCCTCGGCAACCGCATGCCCGTCGCCCTGGTGAT
>JBIKLI010000056.1:0-16928 GCA_044359885.1 Alphaproteobacteria bacterium
CAGCACGAAGAAGATCAGCTTGAACGGAAGCGACACGACCGCCGGGGGCAGCATCATCATGCCCATCGACATCAGCACCGAAGCGACGACCATGTCGATGATCAGGAACGGCACGAACAGCAGGAAGCCGATCTCGAAGGCGCGCTTGAGTTCGCTGATCATGAAGGCCGGGATCAGCACGCGCAGCGGGATCTCCGACTGCGCCGCGCCGTCGGGGATGTTGGCGATGTCGGCGAACAGCTTGATGTCCTGCGGCCGGGTATGGAGGAACATGAACTCCTGCAGCGGTCGCGAGATGCGCGTGAAGGCCTCCATCTCGTCGATCCGGCCCTCGATCAGCGGCACGAGCCCGTCGCGATAGGCGGTTTCCAGCGTCGGCGCCATGACGAAGGCGGTCAGGAACAGGGCAAGGCTGACCAGGACCGCGTTGGGCGGCGATTGCTGCAGCCCGATCGCGCTGCGCAGGAACGACAGCACGACGATGATGCGGGTGAACGAGGTCACCATCATCAGGATGGACGGCGCCAGGCTGAGCACGCCCAGCAGCACGAAGAGCTGCACGATCCGCGCCGTGCTCGTCGGGCCGTCGCCGAAATCGAGCGACAGGCTCTGCGCCGTCGCCGGATCCGGGACGATCGGCAGCAGCGCCAGGGCGACGAGGGCGGGGCGGCGGAGACGGGCGTGCGGAATCATCGGGCGGTGCCTTCGGTGGAGCCTGGGGGAACGGCCAAGGCGGGAGGAGCGGACACGGGGCCGGCGATCCGGGTGACGCCGTTCGGTCCGAGGGCGAGCAGGTATTCGCGCGCGTCGCAGCGGACCAGCGCGAGCCGCGTGCGGGCGTCGAGCGGCACCGTCTCGATCACCGAAAGGCGACGCCGGGGCCGGCCACCGACGCCGGCCATGGCCTGACGCCTGCGCGCGATCCAGGCGAGGCCGAGGATGAGTGCCAGGACCGCGGCGAGGGCGGCCGCGAAGCGCAGATAGGTCTCCAGGTCGAACATCGCGGATCCGGATTGGTCCAGTGGAGGCCGCCATGTCCGGCGGATCGGCGTGGCCGAGTCTAGGCCGTCATGGTTAACGCCCGGCTAAGCGATGGCAAGTCGCGAGAGGTCCCGCTTTACCGGTCGTTAAGCCTGCCCTGCGATCATCGTCACGTTGGCCCGGCGGCGAGGCGGCAGCGGATCAGGCGATGGATCTTTCCCGGCTACAGATCTTCTCGAAGTTCGTGCAGCGCATGAGCTGGCTGGGCGAACGCCAGAAGGTGCTGGCGCAGAACATCGCCAATGTCGACACGCCCGGCTACAAGGCGCGCGACATCCGGCCGTTCGAGTTCCGTCCGCCCGGTGCCGCGGGCGCCGGACGCCTCGGCATGGCGCAGTCGAGCCCGGCCCATTCGGTCGGCACCGACCAGAGCCTGGCGCAGGGCGGACTGACGGTGAAGCAGAAGGAGACGACGCAGTCCGGCAACTCGGTCACGCTCGACCATGAACTGATGAAATCCGCCGACACGGCGATGGACTACCAGCTCGTCACCAGCCTGTACCGCAAGCAGATCGGCATGATCCGGTCCGTGCTGACGCGCGGCGGCTGACATCCCGAAGGAGCAATACCGACATGAAATTCGCCTCGATCCTCAAGATTTCGGCCGCCGGCATGGACGCCCAGACGCTGCGCATGCGGATGGTCGCCGAGAACATGGCGAACGCCGACGTCGCGCCGAACCGGCCGGGCGAGGACCCCTACCGGCGCAAGATGCTGTCCTTCCGCAACGTCATGGACCGCGAGAGCGGCGTGCGCACGCTGCGCGCCGACCGCATCGTCCTCGACAAGCGGCCGTTCCAGACCCGTTACGAACCCTCGAATCCCTCGGCGGACGGCGCCGGCTATGTCAAGGTGCCCAACGTCAACAGCATCATCGAGTCGATGGACATGCGCCAGGCCCAGCGCAGCTACGAAGCCAACCTGGGCGTGATCGAGGTGGCGAAGAACATGATCTCGCGGACGATCGACATCCTGCGCAGCTGACCGGCGGGTGAGGGGAGCGGCCAATGAAGATCGGGTTCAACGCGGCGGCAGCCGCCTATTCCAGCGCCCTCAACCGCGCGCCGTCGACCGGCGACGGCGCGCCGGCGGCGGCGCCCGGCGGCTTCGCGGACCTTGTCCAGCGGGCGGCCGTGTCGGCGATCGGGACCATGCAGGCCGGCGAGGCCGCCACCTCTCGTGCCCTGTCGGGACCGACCAACATGGCCGAGGTCGTGACTGCCGTGTCCAATGCCGAGGTCACGCTCCAGGCCGCGGTCGCGGTTCGCGACAAGGTCATCCAGGCCTATCAGGACGTCATCCGCATGCCGATCTGAGCGCCATGGAAGTCAACGACGTCCTCACCGTTTCCCGCGACGCCATGTGGGTCACGATCAAGCTCGCCGGGCCGATGATGGTGGTGGGGCTGGTCATCGGGCTCGTCGTGTCGCTGATCCAGGCACTGACCCAGATCCAGGAGATGACGCTCGCCTTCGTGCCGAAGATCCTCGGGATCTTCGTCGTGTTCCTGGTCACGCTGCCCTTCATGGTCGCGACCCTGATCGGCTTCACGCGCGAACTGGCGGCGCGGATCATCGGCGGTTTCTGATGCCGCCGGTCCTGGCCGACATGCTGGCCGGCCAGGTGTGGTCGCTGTTCATCGTCTTCGTGCGCGTGGGCGCCGCCTTCGCGGTGCTGCCCGGCTTCTCGGAAAGCGTCGTGCCGCCGCGCATCCGCCTGCTGCTCGCGGCGATGACCACGGCCGTCGTCGCCCCGACGGTCGCGGGCGGTCTGCCGGCGCTGCCCGTCGAGCCGTCGGGCCTGTTCGCTGCGATCGGGGCCGAGGCCGTCGTCGGTCTTTTCCTCGGGCTGGTCGCGCGGCTGGTGATGGCGGCGGCGCAGGTGGCCGGCGTGATCATCGGCTTCCAGAGCGCTCTCGCGAGCGCCTACGCCTTCGATCCGGGGTCGCAGCAGCAGAGCATCATCACCGCCTCCTGGATGACGATGCTGGCGCTCGTGGTCATGTTCGCGGCCGACCTCCACCATGTGCTGATCCGGGCCGTGGCGGATTCCTACGCGCTGTTCCCCGCCGGTCGCATGGTCGATCCGGGCGAGTTCGCCGAGGCCGCGACGCGCTTCGTCTCGCGCAGCTTCTCCCTCGGCGTCCGGATGGCCATGCCCTTCCTCGCCTATGCGACCCTGCTCTTCGTGGGCCTCGGCCTGATGCAGCGGCTGATGCCGCAGATGCAGGTCTTCTTCGTGTCCATGCCGCTGCAGGTCATGCTGGGGCTGGTGCTGTTCGCCATGGGGGCCGGCACCGCGATGCTGATCTACGCCGAGGAGATGTCCCAGTCCCTCGGCGGCCTGCTGCGGCTGCGCTGAGGACGGACGGGCGCGATGGCCGAAGAGCAGGACGAAAGTTCGAAAACCGAGGACCCGACGCAGAAGCGGCTGGACGACGCGCGCAAGCGCGGCCAGGTCGCGCAGTCGCGCGAGGTCAACAACACGCTGATCCTGCTGGCCTCCACCCTGGCGCTCGCCGGGTTCACGCCGTGGATCGCGGATCGCTCGCGCCAGCTTTTCATCGCCTCGCTCGGCGAAGCGCATCTGGTGCGGGTCGGGCTCGAGGACGTCCAGGCGATCGCCACGGATCTCGTGCTGGCGATCGCACTGCTGTCCGGGCCCGTCGTCCTCGCGGCGCTGGTCGCCGGCATCGCCGCGGGCATCGCCCAGGTCGGCTTTATGGTGGCGCCGCAGGCGCTCAAGCCGCAGTTCAGCAAGATCTCGCCGCTCAAGGGGCTGTCGCGTCTGCTCTCGCTGTCGGCGCTGGTGGAGTTCGCGAAGGGCCTGCTGAAGATGGCGCTGGTGGCGTGGATCTTCTGGATCGTCGTCGTGCCGGCCTTCGACTCGCTGCCGCTGATGGTGCTGCGCGACGTCCAGCAGTCGCTGGTGGAGGTGTCGTCGCTGACGCTGAAGCTGCTCTTCGTCGTCGTCGCGGCGACGGTGGTGATCGCCGCGGCGGATCTTCTTTACCAGCGGTTGAAGCTGCAGCGCGAACTGCGGATGACGCGCACCGAACTGCAGGACGAGTTCAAGGAGCAGGAAGGCGACCCGATGGTCAAGGCCAAGCTGCGCCAGATCCGGCAGGAGCGCTCGCGCCGGCGGATGATGTCGGCGGTGCCGAAGGCCGACGTCGTGATCACCAACCCGACCCACTATGCGGTGGCGCTCAAATACGACCGCGACGCGATGGATGCCCCGGTCGTCGTCGCCAAGGGCACGGACCGTGTCGCGCTGCGCATCCGCGAGATCGCGGAGGAGAACAAGGTGCCGATCGTCGAGAACCCGCCGCTGGCGCGCGCGCTGCACGCCTCGGTCGACATCGATCGCGCCATCGATCCCGAACACTACAAGGCGGTGGCCGAGATCATCAGCTATGTCTGGCGCCTGAAGGCCGGCGCGCGCGGCGGCGCGCGGCCGTCCTGACGCGCGGATGACCGCGGGCGGCGGAAGGCGCTAGGATCGGCGCGTCGATCCGACGGGAACCCCTCGCGCCATGGAAACGAGCCACTGGCGGCGCCATGCCGCCGCCATCCTGCCGGCGGGCATCGTCGCCGCCGCGCTGCCGGCCATCGGTGCCGCGGCGGGCGCCGCGCTGGGCGCGTACGGCGATCCCGCGGCGCTCGCCGGTCTGGCGGCGCTCGGCGCGGCCGTCGGCGGGGCGCTGGGGGCGCTCGGCCGGGCGCGCCGTCTCGCCGGATGGCCCGCTTCGGCCGACCGCGAACGCATCCTCGGCCTGCTCGAAGGCGCCGATACGCGGGCACGGGCCGTCCTGGATCCGGCCGGCGGCATCGTATGGTCCAATCGCGCGTTCCGGGCCCTGTTCGGCGAGCGCGGGGCCGCGCCGCTCGGCTGGATCGCGGGGCGGTCCGAATTCGACGAGACGCTGCGGGCGACGCTGCGGCAGGCATGGGAGGACGGGTGCCGCGGGGCATCGCGGCGGCTGCCGGTGATCCTGACGGGCGCGCGCGACGAGGTGCGACACTGGGACATCTCGGTCGAAGCCTTCGCCGGGCGGCCGGGCTTCACCGCCTGGGAGGTCGACGACGTCACCGCGCAGCGGCGCATGGAGCGGATCCTTGCCGAGGAGCGAGCCAAGGCGGTCGACTTCCTGGAGCGCGCGCCGGTCGGGTTCTACGCCGTCGATGCCGCCGGCCGGTTCCTCTACACGAATGCGACGCTGGCCGAATGGATCGGCGCCGAGGACGGGGTGCGCCCGCGGTCGCTGCACGAGGTGCTCGCCGATCCGCCGCCGCCCGGGACGCCTGCGCACGACCCGATCGGCGGCGGGTTCCACGCCATGGGCGAGACGGCGCTGCGCGGCCGGGCCGGGCGCCGGATCCCGGTCTTCATCTCGCAGATCCCGGTGGTCGCGGCGGACGGCACGGTGTCGATCCGCGCGGTGGTCCGGGACCTCGGTCCCGAGCGCGACATGGCGGCCGCGCTGGCGCGCACCGAGCAGGGCTTCGCGCGGTTGTTCGAGGAGGCGCCGGTGGCGATCGCCCGGCTGGACGGCGCGGCGCGGATCGACGCCTGCAACGCCGCGTTCTGCCGCCTGTCCGGTCTGTCGCGCGCTGCCGCCCGCGGCCGCCCGCTGGTCGACTTCCTGCACCAGGACGAGCGCGCGGACGTGGCCACGCGGCTGGGCCGGATCCTGCGCGGCGAGGACCCGACCGGCGCCCTCGAGGCGCGCTTCGTCGCCGAGGGCGGTCGCGAGGCCTCGGTGTCGCTCTATGCCGCCCGCGTCGAGCAGGGGGCGTCGGGCGGCGCCGAACTGGTGCTGCACTTCCTCGACGTCAGCGACCGCAAGCGGCTGGAGGTCCAGTTCGCGCAGTCTCAGAAGATGCAGGCGGTCGGCCAGCTCGCCGGCGGCGTCGCCCACGACTTCAACAACCTGCTGACGGCGATGATCGGCTTCTGCGACCTGCTGCTGCTGCGCCACCGGCCCGGCGACGCGTCCTTCGCGGACATCATGCAGATCAAGCAGAACGCCAATCGCGCGGCCAATCTCGTGCGCCAGCTGCTGGCCTTCTCGCGGCAGCAGACGCTGAAGCCGACGGTGATCGACATCACCGACCCCTTGAGCGAGCTCATGCATCTGCTGCGGCGCCTGATCGGCGAGAACATCCAGCTGCAGATGAACCATGCCCGCGACCTTCATCTGGTGCGGGTCGACCAGGGCCAGTTCGAGCAGGTGGTCATCAATCTCGCCGTGAACGCGCGCGACGCGATGCCGCAAGGCGGCCGGCTGACCATCCGTACCGCCAACGTCGCCTTCGACCGGCCCGAGCCGCGCGGCGTCGAGACCGTGCCGGCCGGGGACTATGTGCTGATCGAGGTCGCGGATACCGGGGTCGGCATCCCGCCCGAGAACCTGGGCCGCATCTTCGAGCCGTTCTTCTCGACCAAGGAGGTCGGGTCGGGGACCGGCCTCGGCCTGTCGACCGTCTATGGCATCGTCAAGCAGACCGGCGGCTTCGTGTCGGTCGACTCGACCCTCGGCGCGGGCACGGTCTTCCGCATCCTGCTGCCGCGCTGGAAAGGCGAGGTGCCGAAGCCGGTGGAGCCGGTGGTCGAGGCGCGGCGCTCGGACACGACCGGCGCCGGCACGGTGATGCTGGTCGAGGACGAGGACGCGGTGCGACTGTTCTCGGCGCGCGCCCTGCGCAACAAGGGCTACAAGGTGATCGAGGCCAAGTCCGGCGACAACGCCCTCGAGCTTCTGGCGGCCAATCCGCAGGTCGACCTGATGGTGACCGACGTCGTGATGCCACAGATGGACGGCACGGAACTGATCAAGCGCGTGCGCGCCGAGCGGCCGGGCATGCGGGTGATCTGCATCTCAGGCTATGCCGAGGAGATGTTCCGCAAGCGCCTCGACAGCGCGGCCGACGTCCATTTCCTGCCCAAGCCCTTCACGCTCGAGCAGCTGGCCGGCAAGGTGAAGCAGGCGATGGCCTGACCGCGGGGCTCCGTTCAGCCTTTTGCGAAGCGCATCTGCTGCTGGGCGAAATCCCAGGGCAGGTGCGGTTCGGAAAGCGGCTTGCCGAAGAAATAGCCCTGGCCGAACTGGACGCCCAGGCTGCGCAGCTGGTCGGCCTGGTCGCGGGTCTCGACCATCTCGGCGATGGTGCCGATGTTCAGATCCTCGCAGAGCCTGACCAGTCCGCGGATCATGGCGTCGTCGCGCTGCGAACGGCCCAGCCGTTTGACGTAGGCGCCGTCGATCTTGACGAAGTCCACGGTCAGCGCCTGCAGATACTGGAAGCTGGCCGACCCCGCGCCGAAATCGTCGAGCGAGACCTTGAAGCCTTCGTAGCGAATGTCCTGGATGATGCGGTTGGTCTCTTCGAGGTTCTTCAGGCGCGAGCTTTCCGTGATCTCGACCGCCAGGCGCGGCGCCAGCGACTTGTGGTGGCGCAACAGCTCGAGCATGCATTTCACGAAAACGGCGTTGCCGAGGGACTGGCCGGAGACATTGATCGCGAAGGACGTGCGCCGGTCGAGGCCGGGACGCTGCAGCGCGTCGATCATGCGCGTCAGCACGGCCAGGTCCAGACGCTCGATGATCCCGACCTCCTCGGCGAACTGGATCATGGTCAGCGGGCTCTCGTCCGGCTTGAACCGGGTCAGCACCTCGAAATGATGGTAGCGGCCGGTGGCGAGGCTGGCGATCGGCTGATAGACCAGCGTGAACTGCGAGGTTCCGACCGCGTCGGTGAAGCTGCGCACGCGCTGCAGGGTCGTCTTGACCATCCCGTTGAACACGTCCAGCAGGTCGCCGGGGCGTTGCGGGTCGACGCCCTTGCGCGACACCTGCTCGACCACGTAGCGGATGGCCTGCACCGCCGTCCCCGGCGGCAGTTCGGCGCGCGCGATGTCGAGCGTGGAGCTGTTGACCTCCAGCGGGACGCCGCCGGTGAGGGTGACCGCCTCGGCCACCTTGGACTTGAGATCCTCCGCGGACTGCGCGGCGTCGTGGACGACGCCGAACCGACCGGGACCCAGCCGGGCGGCCGTGGCCCCGTCGATCGAGGAGGCGCGCAGCAGCGTCCCGACGCGGTTGGCGAGCGACTGGGCCTGGTCGCCATCCAGCCGGGTCTCCGCCTTCTGCAGCTGAGGCAGGTCGAGGAAGGTCATTTCCAGCGGCTTGCGCAGCCCGGTCGCGGCCTCGGCAAGCTGAGCCGCGGCATTGGAGAATGTGGTCTCGTCGAGCAGCTGGCTGTCGCCGTCTCGGAGCCGGGATGCGGCGTGCAGCGCCCCGGTCAGCGACACCTGACCCAGCGTCAGGCTGACCTTGCCGGCCGAATTGGGCAGCCGGCAGGCGTTGAGCAAGGCATCGCGCGGCGTGCCGTCGCCATGCGTCAGGGCGAGCCGCACCAGAACCGGTCCGCAGCGGCTGGCGGGCTTCAGGCTGCCCAGCAGCGCCGCCACGTATTGGCGGTCGCATTCAGCGATGATCTCGCCAAGCGGCTGGCCGGACAGTTGCGAATCCGGAAGAGAGGAAAGGCCCGATGTGGCGCCGATCGCAAAGGTAATCCGTAGGTCCTTGTCGACCTCGACCAGCAGGTCAGCACCGGCAAACGCGAAAGACATGAAACGCTGCAGATCAGCAGACAAGGGTCACCCGAGCCTTCGTTGCCAGTTCGCTTCTCTTCGGTGCCGGGCGCACCCGCAAGCTCTTGCGGCAAGGGCCGGAGGACCGCAGATCGTGGCGAAATCTAGTACCATCGGCTTCGGTTATCGCGCCATTTGATTAATGAATTCTTTCTTGGCTGGCCGTCCCGTTGCGGCTGGCGCGCGCCGCTGAAATCGCTTGCGCATGAGAACAAAAAGTGTACATTCGTTGTGCTCGTTTCGGCCGGGCGTCGCAATCCGGGATGAGAACAAAACAGGTACAAGATCCGGATCGGGCGCCGGAAGGCAGCTTTGCGCGGTTTCGCGAATCGCAATGTCACGTTAAGAGGAGCCAGAACCATGAGCGTCACCCCCTTGCGGGCTTCGGCCCGCGAAACCGGCGAGAAGGATTCGATGGATCGGCATTCCGACCGGCAGGACCGGCAACAGAGCGAGCGCAGCCAGGCGGATCGTGCCAAGGCGCTCGATGCGGCGCTCGGCCAGATCGAGCGGGCCTTCGGCAAGGGCTCGATCATGCGCCTGGGCCAGCGCGAGGCGGTGGATGCGGCGGAGGTCGTGTCGACCGGCTCGCTATCTCTTGACATTGCGCTCGGCATCGGCGGGTTTCCCCGTGGCCGCATCATTGAAATCTACGGGCCGGAGAGCTCCGGCAAGACCACGCTCGCGCTGCACGCCATCGCTGAAGCCCAGCGAAAGGGCGGATCCTGCGCCTTCATCGATGCCGAGCACGCCCTTGACCCGGTCTATGCCAAGAAGCTCGGTGTGAATGTCGACGACCTGCTGATCTCGCAGCCGGATGCCGGGGAGCAGGCGCTGGAGATCGCCGACACGCTGGTCCGGTCCGGCGCCATCGACGTCCTGGTCGTTGACTCCGTCGCGGCGCTTGTTCCTCGCGCAGAGCTTGAAGGCGAGATGGGGGACAGCCACGTTGGGTTGCATGCGCGACTGATGAGCCAGGCGTTGCGCAAACTCACCGGTTCGATTTCCCGGTCCCGGTGCCTCGTCATCTTCATCAACCAGATCCGGTTGAAGATCGGCGTCATGTTCGGGAACCCGGA
Organism: Alphaproteobacteria bacterium; assembly: GCA_044359885.1. Classification (GTDB taxonomy): domain Bacteria; phylum Pseudomonadota; class Alphaproteobacteria; order CACIAM-22H2; family CACIAM-22H2; genus CAIOSQ01. The sequence continues at coordinate 9,777 of JBIKLI010000056.1, forward strand.
GACGACGACCGGCGGCAACGCCTTGAAATTCTATGCGTCCGTCCGGCTGGACATCCGCCGTATCGGGGCGATCAAGGAGCGGGAAGACGTCGTCGGAAACCAGACGCGGGTCAAGGTCGTCAAGAACAAGATGGCCGCTCCCTTCCGGGTGGTCGAGTTCGACATCATGTACGGGGAAGGCATATCCAAGACCGGCGAATTGATCGATCTCGGTGTCAAGGCCGGGGTGGTCGACAAGTCGGGTGCGTGGTTCTCGTACGAGGGCCAGCGGATCGGCCAGGGCCGGGAAAATGCCCGTAACTATCTGAAAGAACACCCAGAAACGTCTTCGGCGATCGAGGCGGCGATCCGCCAGAATTCCGGGCTCGTGGCCAATGCAATGCTGGCGGCCGGGGATGCGGGGAGTGACGGTTGACGCGACACGGGGGGAGCCATAGGGTCGGTATCCCTGGATCCCGGGCTCTCCGCTGACGCCGCATATCGCTGCCGCGGCTGTCAAGCGTCGAGAGGCGAGGCGGAGTTTCGTGCGCCCTACCGTCCCTACCGGTACCGCACGAGGCTCCGCCTCTCGTTACCGAGTTCGAGTTGATGACCGATAGTTGATGGGCGAGCACTGCGCCGTGCCGGTGTGGCATCGCTTGATGCGGCCGTCGTGTGGAGCGCCGCCGCCACGCGCTGGACAGCGGCGCGATCGCGACGCTACATCTGCATTGCCACGCGAGGGCTTGCCGCGCGACGGCGCGGGCGCCTTGCGTCGCATGGCAACGGCCTTCCGTTGCACGACCGCGGACACCCGCATCGATAGACTGTCAGCAGTGAGGCGATAGACCATGGCGTCCGCCAACGAGATCCGTTCGACCTTCCTCGACTATTTCGGCCGGAACGCCCATCAGGTGGTGGCCTCGTCGCCGCTCGTGCCGCGCAACGATCCGACGCTGATGTTCACCAATGCCGGCATGGTGCAGTTCAAGAACGTGTTCACCGGCCAGGAGACCCGTTCCTATCGGCGGGCTGCGACCTCGCAGAAATGCGTACGGGCCGGCGGCAAGCACAACGACCTCGAGAATGTCGGCTACACCGCGCGGCATCACACCTTCTTCGAGATGCTCGGCAATTTCTCCTTCGGCGACTACTTCAAGGAAACCGCGATCGAACTGGCCTGGAACCTGATCACCCGCAGCTTCGGGGTCGACCGCGACCGGCTGCTCGTGACCGTGTTCCATGACGACGACGAAGCCGCCGGTCATTGGCGCCGGATCGCGGGGCTGCCGGATTCGCGGATCATCCGGATCGCCACCTCGGACAATTTCTGGGCGATGGGCGATACCGGGCCGTGCGGTCCTTGCTCCGAGATCTTCTACGACCACGGGCCGGGCATCGCGGGCGGCCCGCCCGGCAGCGCCGATGCGGATGGCGACAGATTCATCGAGATCTGGAACCTGGTCTTCATGCAGTTCGAACAGGTGGCGCCCGGTCAGCGTGTGCCGCTGCCCAAGCCGTCGATCGACACAGGCATGGGGCTGGAGCGCATCACCGCGCTGCTCCAGGGCAAGCACGACAACTACGACACCGATCTGCTTCGCCGGCTGATCCTTGCCTCGGCGGATTCCTCCTCGACCGATCCCGACGGCCATCACAAGGTCTCGCATCGCGTCGTCGCCGATCATCTGCGCGCCTCGTCCTTCCTGATCGCGGACGGCGTCCTGCCGTCCAACGAGGGGCGCGGCTATGTCCTGCGCCGCATCATGCGCCGCGCGATGCGCCATGCCCATCTGATGGGATGCCGGGATCCGCTGATGTTCCGGCTGGTGCCGGCGCTGATCGAGATGATGGGGCAGGCCTATCCCGAACTGATCCGGGCCCAGCCGCTGATCACCGAGACGCTGAAGCTGGAAGAGACGCGCTTCAAGGATACGCTGGAGCGTGGGCTCCGGCTGCTCGACGAGGCGACGTCGTCGCTTCCGGCCGGCGGCGTCCTTGCGGGCGATATCGCCTTCCGGCTTTACGACACGTTCGGGTTCCCCCTCGACCTGACCCAGGATGTCCTGCGTGGACGGGGTCTCAAGGTCGATACAGACGGCTTCGCCAGCGCGCTCGCCAAGGCGCGCGAAGCGGCGCGCGCCTCATGGGCGGGGTCGGGGGAGATCGGGACGGAGAAGATCTGGTTCCCGCTTCGCGAGCGCGTCGGCGCCACCGAGTTCCTTGGCTATGACACCGAGACGGCGGAAGGCCAGGTCGTCGCGCTGATCAAGGGTGGTGTGGAGGTCGATGCGCTGCAGGCCGGCGAGGAGGGGGTGGTCATCGTCAACCAGACCCCGTTCTACGGCGAGTCGGGCGGCCAGCTCGGCGATTGCGGTCTGGTCAGGAGCGGCGCGACGCGCTTCGTCGTCACCGACACGCAGAAGAAGCTGGGCGACATCCATGCGCATGTCGGGCGCATCGAGTCCGGAACGCTCAAGGTCGGCGACGCGGTCGAACTCGTGGTCGACGGCGAGCGCCGCACCGCCATGCGTGCCAACCATTCCGCCACCCATCTGCTGCACGCGGCCCTGCGCCAGCGTCTGGGCGACCATGTCACGCAGAAGGGATCGCTGGTCGGTCCGCAGCGTCTGCGATTCGACATCTCCCATCCGGTCGCGCTGTCGGGCGACGAGATCCGGGCGGTCGAGGCGGCGGTGAACGACGCCATCTTCGCCAATGCCGATGTCGTGACCCGTCTGATGAGCCCGGAGGAAGCGGTGCAGGCCGGCGCTCTCGCCCTGTTCGGCGAAAAATATGGCGACGAGGTGCGCGTGGTCTCGATGGGCACGGGCGAGGCCAGCCTCTCGACGGAGCTTTGCGGCGGCACGCATGTCCGCCGGACCGGCGATATCGGCCTCTTGAAGATCGTGTCCGAGGGGGCGGTCGCCGCCGGTGTCCGGCGCCTGGAGGCCGTCACCGCGCGCGGCGCGCTTGCCTATGTCGACGAGCAGGAGCGGCTGGTGCGCGAAAGCGCGGCGGCGCTGAAGGCCGCCCCGGCCGACCTGCCGGCCCGGATCGCCGGGCTCGTCGAGGAAAAACGGCGTCTGGAGCGCGAATTGGCGGAGGCGCGCCGGGCGCTCGCGACCGGCGGCAGCGCCGCCGGTCCGGCCATCGAGGAGATCGGCGGCGTCAGGGTGATCCTGCAGTCGCTCGACGGCGTTCCCGGCCGGGACCTGAAGCCGCTCGTCGACGACCTGAAAAAGAAGCTGGGCAGCGGCGTCGCCGCGCTGGTCTCGACCGAGGAGGGTCGTGCATCGGTCGTCGTCGGCGTGACCGAGGATCTCAAGGGGCGGCTCGATGCCGTCGCGCTGGTGAAGGTTGCGGTCGCCGAACTTGGCGGCAAGGGCGGTGGGGGCCGGGCAGACATGGCCCAGGGTGGCGGGCCAGACGGCAGCCGTGCGCCCGAGGCGCTGGCCGCGATGCGCCGGGCGATCGGCGGGTCCTGACGCCGCCGGTCCGGCAGCTCAGCCGCCGGGCCGCTGATGGTCGCCGGTCAGGAACGCCGCCATCAGGATGAGCCCGACGACACAACCGATCACCACCCATTTGGAAACCGCGCAGAACGTTTCCCAGGTCTCCGCATGGGAACTGGTGTAGGGGTAGTCCTTGTTGTCGGGAGCGCTTGCCATCGTCGCGAGCCTTTCCTCAGCCGGTCGAACCGAACATCTCGATCGCTTATAGCCGAAAGTCCGCCCGAGGCAAGCGGGCCCGGCTCCGCGCCGCGATCTGGCGTTCGACCCCGTGGCCCCGTGGCCCCGCTGGCGCGCGGGCAGGATGGTCGGAAAGATTGACGCCGCGCGTCATCGCCTGCTCAATCCCGCAAATCCGCCCCCCTACCGAATCCGCGACAGGAGGTCGTCCATGCGTCGTCTCGCCGCCCGTCTCGCCGGAGTGTTCCTGCTCGCCCTCGCCGCGACCGGCGCGTCGGCGCAGGGCCAGCTCAGGATCTACAACTGGAACGACTACATCGCGCCCGACGCGCTCAAGCGCTTCGAGCAGGAGACCGGGATCAAGGTCACCTACGACACGTATGATTCGAACGAGCTTCTCGATGCCCGGCTGCGCGCCGGACGCAGCGGCTACGACATCGTGGTGCCGACCGCGTCGCCCTTCCTGGCGCTGCAACTGAGGGCGCGTCTGTTCCAGCCGGTCGATCGCGCCAAGCTGACGAATCACGGTCAGCTTGACCCCGCGGTGATGAAGCGTCTGGAGCAGTACGATCCCGGCAACCGGTACGCGGTCCCCTGGATGTGGGGAACGACCGGCATCGGCTACAACCGCGAACGGGTCATGCGGATCATGCCCGACGCGCCGGTCTACTCGCTGCGCATGATCTTCGATCCCGCGGTCGTGTCGCGCTTCCGGTCATGCGGCGTGATGGTTCTCGACTCTCCGACCGACGTGTTCCCGGCGGCGCTCACCTATCTCGGCCTCGACCCGGATTCGAAGAAGCCTGCGGATCTCGAGCGCGCAGCCGCGGCCCTGGCCGCGATCCGGCCCTTCGTGCGGCGCTGGCATTCGTCCGAGTACATCAACGGACTGGCCAGCGGCGATGTCTGCCTCGCGTTCGGCTTCTCGGGCGACATCAAGCAGGCGGCCACGCGCGCGGCGGAAGCCGGCCGCGGGGTGACGATCGATTACGCGATCCCCGCCGAAGGCGCGCTGACCTGGATCGACACGGCGGCGATCCCCGCCGATGCGCCCAATCCAGCGAACGCGCATCGCTTCATCGACTTCATGCTGCGTCCCGAGATCGCGGCGATGAATTCCAGCTTCGTGGGCTACGCCGTCGCCGTGCCCGCGGCGCGTGCGCTGATCGACGAAGCGGTGCGCAACGATCCCGGCGTCTATCCCCCGGACGAGATCGCGCGGCGCTTCTACACGATCACCCCGGCCGATCCCGAATTCGAGCGGCTGCGCACCCGCGCCTGGACCCGGGTCAAGACGGGGCGCTGAGAAGGCGGCGGGGCGGGGGGCATGGCGGGCATCGTCCTCGAGCGGCTGGCCAAGCGCTACGGACCGGTCGCCGCGGTCGCGGATGTCGATCTCTCCATCGGGGAGGGCGAGTTCTTCGCCCTCGTCGGCCCGTCGGGATGCGGCAAGACCTCGCTGCTGCGGCTGATCGCCGGGCTGGATCGCCCCGATTCGGGGCGCATCCGCATCGGTGAACTGGATGCCACCGAGCTTCCGCCCTGGTCACGGCCGGTGAACACCGTCTTCCAGTCCTATGCGTTGTTCCCGCATCTCTGCGTCGCCGACAACGTCGCCTATGGTCTCGTGCGCGCCGGGCTGGCACGCGAGGCGGTCGCGCGGCGCGTCGAGGAGATGCTGGCGCTGGTGCAGCTGTCGGGATTCGCGGGACGCAAGCCGCACCAGCTCTCCGGCGGACAGCGCCAGCGCGTCGCCCTGGCGCGCGCGCTGGCGCGGTTGCCGCGGGTCCTGCTGCTCGACGAACCCATGGCGGCGCTCGATCGCGGCCTGCGCGACGAGACGCGACGCCAGTTGCTCGCGCTGCAGCGCCGCCTGGCGATCACGTTCGTGCTGGTGACCCACGACCAGGAGGAGGCACTGGCCGTCGCCGACCGGCTGGCGGTCATGCGGGCGGGCCGGATCGCCCAGCTTGGCAGCCCGCGCGCGGTCTACGAAGCGCCCGCCGACCGGCAGGTCGCCGCCTTCCTCGGCCGCGCCGCCCTGATCGACGGCGTCGTCGCCGCGATCGAGGAGGGGCGCGCGATCGTCGACGCCGGGCCGCTGGGCCGGCTTGCCGGCCGCGCCGCCGCCGGGCTGGTCCCGGGCGCAGCCGCGACGCTGGTCCTGCGGCCGGAGCATCTCCGCCTCGACGGCCCGCCTGGGTCGCCAGGGCTGGAGGCGGTCGCGGGCCATGCCGCCTTCCACGGCGAGACGGTGTCGCTCGGCGCCCGGCTGGCCGATGGCCGGGAGGTGGCGGTCAGCCTCGCCTCGCGGGCGATCTGTCCGGCGCCGGGGACGGCGCTGCGTCTGGCCTGGGACCCTGCCACGGCTCCGGTCGTGCCGTCGTGAACCCGCTCTGGCCGCCGGGCCTCAGGCTTGCCGTGATCGGGCTGCCGCTTGCCTGGCTGGCGCTGTTCTTTGGTCTGCCTTTCGCGATGGCGCTGGCCATCAGCTTCGGCACCGCGTCGGACGGGGCGCCGCCGTTCCGGCTGGATCAGCCGGGCCTTGCAGCCTGGCGGCTTCTGGTCGAGGACCCGGTCTATCTCGACGCGCTGGCCTCGTCGCTGACCATGGCCGCGACCGCCACCGCGATCGCCGCCGCGATCGGCTATCCCATGGCCTATGCCATCGCGCGCGCGCCGGCCCGGCGGCGAAACCTGCTGCTGGTGCTGGTGATGCTGCCCTTCTGGACGTCGTTCCTGGTCCGGATCTACGCGTGGACGGCGCTGCTGCGACCGACCGGGCTGATCAATTCGGCGCTGGAGGCGCTGGGTCTGATCGACGCGCCGCTGCAGCTGATCGACAACGCCTTCGCGGTGCAGCTCGGCCTCGTCTATGTCTACCTGCCGTTCATGGTGCTGCCGCTCTACGCCAGCATCGAGAAGCTCGATCCGGCCCTCGAGGAAGCGGCGGCGGATCTGGGCGCGCGCCCGGTGACCATCTTCCTCACGGTGACCCTGCCGCTGACCCTGCCGGGGCTGGCGGCGGGCGCGCTGCTGATGTTCATCCCGGCATCGGCCGAGTTCATCGTGCCGGAGATGCTGGGCGGTCCCGACGCCAATCTCCTGGGGCGCGCGATCTGGAACGAATTCTTCTCCAACCGCGACTGGCCCGCGACCGCGGCGCTGGCGATCGCCGTGGTCGCGCTGCTCGCTGCACCGATCCTGCTCTTCCAGCGGCTGGAGACGCGGCGGTGAACGCGGTCGCGCGCAGTCGTCTCTATCTGGCGCTGGGGCTCGGCTATGCCTTCCTCTACCTGCCGATCGCGGTGCTCGTGGTCTTTTCCTTCAACCATTCGCCGCTGCTGACCCAATGGAGCGGGTTCTCGTTGCGCTGGTATGCGGCGCTTCTGGACAATCAGCGGCTGCTGTCCGCCGCCGGGCTCAGCCTCGCGATCGCCGCCGTCAGCGCCAGCTTCGCGACGGTGCTGGGCACCGCCGC
>JBIKLI010000057.1:0-16886 GCA_044359885.1 Alphaproteobacteria bacterium
GTCGCCGGCGCCCCGGCCTGCGCCCGCGCCGGCGGCGACGGAGGTTCCGGCCGGTCGCGTGCCGCAGCTGCTGCGAGACGGCAGGTTCGAGGAGGCGCTGGCCGCGCTCGACGCGCGTGTCGCGGCCGTGCCGGGTGATGGCGGCGCCTGGGGCGACCGCGGCGTCGCCCTTCTGGCCCTGTCGCGCCACGAGGCGGCGCTGGAGAGCCTCACGCGGGCCGTGGCGCTGCTTCCGGGCTCGGCCGAGGCCCACCACAACCGCGCCTTCGCCCTGATCAGGCTGGGCCGCCCCGGCGAGGCGCTGGCATGCGCCGACGAGGCCGTGCGGCTGCGGCCGGACTGGTCGACCGGTCACGCCACACGAGGGCTGGCGCTGCGCCGCGCCGGCCGGCTCGCGGCGGCCCGCGCCGCCTATCTGCGCGCCGTCGCCTGCGATCCGTCCGATGGCCGTGCGCGGAACAATCTGGCCCTGGCGACCCTCGCCGCAGGCGATTTCGAGCAGGGCTGGCGGCTGCACGAGGATCGCTGGCTGCGGCCCGGCGCCGAGCCACGCCGCGTCTCGGGCCGGCCACAATGGGGTGGGGAGGAGCCTCTGCAGGGGCGGACGCTGTTGCTGACGGGCGAGCAGGGGTTCGGCGACCAGATCCAGTTCGTCCGCTACGCGTCGCGATGCGCCGGGCTGGGCGCGCGGGTGATGCTGGAGGTGGCGACGCCTCTGGCGCGGCTGTTCGCGGAGGTGGCGGGCGTGGCCGGCGTGCTGGCGTCGCCGGCGCGTCTGGCCGACGACCGCTTCGACCTTCACTGTCCGCTGATGAGCCTGCCGCTGGCCTTCGCAACGTCGCTGGCGACGATCCCGGCGCAGGTTCCGTATCTGCATGTCCCGGCGGTCGCGCAGGCGGCATGGTCGGGAGCGCTGGCGACGGGGCCGCGGCCGCTGATCGGGATCGCATGGAGCGGCAATCCGGCGCATTCCGCCGACCGAGAGCGCAGCCTCGCGTTGTCGCTGCTGGCGCCGCTGCTGGACGACCGGGCGGCCTGGGTGTCGTTGCAGCGCGAGGTGCGGCCGGCGGATCGCGCGACGCTGGCGGGGCTGCCGCGCCTCGTCCATTTCGGCGACCGGCTGACGGATTTCGCGGACACCGCGGCGCTGGCGGCGCGCTGCGATCTGGTGATCGCGATCGACAGTGCGGCAGCGCATCTGGCGGGGGCGCTGGGACGGCCGGTCTGGATCCTGCTGCCCTTCGCTGCGGACTGGCGCTGGCTGAGCGAGCGGACCGACAGTCCCTGGTACCCGACAGCGCGGCTCTATCGCCAGACGCGGCCGGGCGACTGGCAGGGCGTGCTGGCGCAGGTGGCGCGCGACCTCGCGCAGTGGCTCGCCGCGCGAGGCGTGCCGCCGGCCGCCGCCGCCGCCGCGCCGCCGCGCGGCGAGGCGCTGCTGGCGGCGTACCGGTCGGGCGATCTGGCCCGGGCGGAGAGCGAGGCGGCGGCGCTGCTGGCAGTCGAGCCGCGGGCGCCGCTGGCGCTGAAGATGCAGGGCGTCCTGCTGGCGCGGCGCGGCGCGTTCGCGGCGGCGCGCGCGGCGCTGGCGCAGGCGGTGGAGGTGGTGCCGACCGACGCCGAGGCGTGGCGTCATCTGGCGAATGTCGCGCGGCGCCAGGACGACAAGGCGGCGGCCGAGGCCGCCTATCGCCGGTCGCTTGATCTGGATCCGGCCGACGTGGCGGCGCTGACGGGGCTCGGGCGGATCCTGCAGGGCGCCGGGCAGCTGGAGGAGGCGGCGGCGCGTCTGGGCGAAGCCGTGCGCCTGGCGCCCGGGGCCGCGGATGCGCGCACCGACCTCGCCGTCGTCCTGGCGGCGCTGGACCGCCTGGACGAGGCCGAGGCGATGCTGCGCGCGGCGATCGCCGCGCAGCCGGGCCATGTCCACGCCCATGTCAATCTCGCGGCGCTGCTGCTGCGTCGCGGCCGGCTCGAGGCGGCCATCGAGATGCAGGCGCGCGCGGCAGCCCTGTCGCCGGGCGCCGCCGAGCCGCATGCCGCCCATGGGCGGCTCTTGCTGCAGGCCGGGCGCGACGGCGCGGCGCTCGCCGCCTTCGATCGCGCCATCGCGCTGGAACCGGGCGACGCCGCGGTGCACGCCGACCGCGGCCATGCCCTGCAGCGCCTGGGTCGCGAGGACGAGGCGCTGGCCGCCTTCGATCGCGCGATCGCGCTGCGGCCGGATCTGGTCGCCGCGCATGCCGAGCGCGGGCTGCTGCTGCGCGCGCTGGGCCGCGGGGCGGAGGCGGCGACGGTCCTGGGAGAAGTGCTGGCGCGCGACCCTGGCTCGGCGCCGGCGCATTCCAATCTGGCGCTGGCGCTGCGCGATCTGGGCCGGGTGGACGAGGCGCTGGCGCTGTGCGACCAGGCGATCGCCCTGGCGCCGTCCAACAATCTGCCGCGCTGGAACAAGGCCCTGATCCTGCTGTCCCAGGGCCGCTATCGCGAGGCATGGCCGCTCTACGAGCGGCGCTGGCGCGACGGCCCGGCCGGCGATCCGTCGTCGGATGGCGACGACGGTTTCGCGCTGATATGGCAGCGCTACGACGGCGATCCGCAGCGGCGCACGGCGCGGCCGTCCTGGCGCGGGCAGACGTCCCTCCAGGGCCGGACCATCCTGCTCTGGCGCGAACAGGGCTTCGGGGACCAGATCCAGTTCGTGCGCTACGCCGAGGCGGTCGCCGCGCGCGGCGGCCGCGTGAAGCTGGAGGTGGACCGGCCGCTGCTGCGCCTGATGGACGGTGTTGCCGGCGTGGCGGAGATCGCGCCGTCGGACACCCCGTTTCCGGACACCGCCTTCGACGTCCAGTGTCCGCTTCTCAGCCTGCCTCTGGTGTTCGACACGCGGGTCGAGACCATTCCGGCGCGTGTCCCCTATCTGCAGGTGCCGCAAGCGGCCGAGGCGCGATGGCGGCGCGACCTGGGCGCGGCGCGGCGGCCGCGGATCGGCCTCGCCTGGAGCGGACATCCCGGGCATGCGGAGGATCGCCATCGCAGCCTCGCCCTGGCGCGCCTCGCGCCGCTCCTCGATCCGCGCGCCGAGTGGATCAGCCTGCAGCGCGACGTGCGTCCAGCGGATCGCGCGGCGCTGGGGGCGCCGGGCGGTCCGCGTCACTTCGGGGCGCAGCTGACGGATTTCGCCGATACCGCGGCGCTGTGCGCGCTGTGCGACCTGGTGGTCACGGTCGACACCTCGGTCGCGCATCTTGCCGGTGCGATCGGCCGGCCGGTCTGGATCATGCTGCCGTTCCTCGCCGACTGGCGCTGGCTGACCGGGCGGCCGGACAGCCCCTGGTACCCGACGGCGCGGCTCTATCGCCAGCCGGCGCCGGGCGACTGGGACGGGGTGTTCGCCAGGATCGGCCACGATCTCGACGCGTGGCTTCAGGCGCAGGGCGCACCGCCTCTGCCCCCGTGAAATCGCGCCCGGCGTCGTGCTAAGCCGGTCCGCATGTCGATGGATCCGCAGCCCCGCCCGCTCGACGGGCTTCTGGTGGTCACGCTGGAGCAGGCGGTCGCCGCCCCCTATTGCTCCTGCCGCCTTGCCGACGCCGGCGCGCGGGTGATCAAGATCGAGCGCGCCGAGGGCGATTTCGCGCGCGGCTACGACCGCGTGGCCAGGGGCCTCGCGAGCTACTTCGTCTGGCTCAACCGCGGCAAGGAATCGCTGGTCGCCGACATCAAGGATCCCGGCGACGCCGCCCTGCTGCATCGCATCCTGTCGCGCGCCGACGTGTTCATCCAGAACCTGCTTCCCGGCGCGGCGGCGCGCGCCGGCTTCGGGTCGGCGGCGTTGCGCGCGGCGCATCCGCGGCTGATCACGGTCGACATCTCGGGCTATGGCGACGAAGGTCCCTACGGCGCGATGAAGTCCTACGACATGCTGGTCCAGGCGGAGACCGGTCTCGCCGCGATCACCGGCGGACCGGAGGCGCCGTCGCGCGTCGGCGTTTCGGTCTGCGACATCGCGGCCGGCATGTATGCGCATCAGGCGGTGCTGGAAGCGCTGATCCGCCGCGGGCGCACCGGTCAGGGGGCGGCGATCCAGGTCAGCCTGTTCGACGGCATGGCCGACTGGATGACCGTGCCGCTGCTGTTCTCCGATCTGGGGCCGGGCGCGCCGCGGCGGGTGGGGCTCAGCCACCCGTCGGTCGCGCCCTACGATGCCTTCGCGAGCGCCGACGGCACGCCCGTGCTGATCTCGATCCAGAACGATCGCGAATGGCGGCGCTTCTGCACCGAGGTGCTGGAACAGCCGGAACTGGCGCAGGACCCGGATTTCGCGACCAATGTCCAGCGCGTCGCCCATCGCGGCCGGATGAACGCGATCATCGCCGCCGCCTTCGCCTGCCACCCGACGGAAGCGCTCTGTGGCCGGCTGCTCGCGGCGGGCGTCGCATTCGGCCGGGTCAACGGCGTGGCCGAGTTTTCGCGCCATCCGCAGCTGCGCCGCGTCGAGGTGGAAACCCCCGCGGGACCGGTCGCAATCCCGGCGCCGCCTCCCGTCGTCGATGGCGTCCGCGCCCCGGTGCTGGGTCCGGTGCCGGCGCTCGACGCGCATGGCGCGGCGATCCGGCAGGAGTTCGCGCCATGAGCGGCGATTCCCTGGACCTGCGGGACTGGATCGACCGGCAGGAGACGGCCGAAGATGTCTGCGATCCGCGCCGCGTCGCCGACATGGCGGCGACGCTCGACCTCGACGCGGCCCCCGGGACCGGCGACCGGCTGCCGCCGGGTTGGCACTGGATGTTCTTCAACCCGATGGTGCGCGCCCGCGATCTGGGGCCCGACGGCCATCCGCGACGCGGCGGGTTCCTGCCGCCGGTGCCGCTGCCCCGCCGCATGTGGGCGGGCGGGCGGCTGGAGTTCCTGGCCCCGATTCCGGTCGGGGCCGCGCTGCATCGCGAGTCGCGGATCCTGTCCGTCGAGCCGAAATCCGGGCGCTCCGGGCAGATGGTCTTCGTCGTCGTGCGCCATCGCCTGCGCGCCGGCGCGACGCCATGCCTGATCGAGGAGCACGACATCGTCTATCGCGAGGCGCCGCCGCCCGATGCCGCGCCGGTCCCGGCGCCGCCGGCACCGCCGGCGACGGACGCCGTCTGGCGGCGCCGGATCCTGCCTGACCCGGTGCTGCTGTTCCGGTATTCGGCGCTGACCGCGAATGGCCATCGCATTCATTACGACCAGCCCTATGTCACCGGGTCGGAAGGGTATCCGGGATTGGTGTTCCACGGACCCCTGACGGCCACGCTGCTGATGGCGCTGGCCGAGGCCGGGCTGGGGAAGCCATTGAGACGCTTCGAATTCCGAAACAGGTCGCCGCTCTTCGCCGATGCGGCTTTCGACATCGCCGGCGCGCCGGCGCCCGGCGGCGTCACGGCGCGGGTCTGGGCCTGCACGCCCGCTTGCGGGCTCGCCACCGAGGCGGTCGCCGGGACATGAACCGGCCGCGTCCGGCAATCGAACTGGAGCATCCGCGCCGCGGGGCGGCGATGCCGCGGGCCTGCGACCATCCGGGATGCGCCGCGAGCGGGGAGTTCCGCGCCCCGCGATCGCGGACCGAACTCGACCGGTTCTACTGGTTCTGCCTCGACCATGTCCGGGCCTACAATCTCGCCTGGGACTATTACCGCGGGATGAGCCCCGAGGAGATCGAGCGCGAGCGGCGTCGCGACACGGTCGGCCAGCGGCCGACCTGGCCGATGGGGCCGCGCGGCGACACGGTGCTGGAGGCGCGGCTGCGCGGCCTCGACCCGGCGGCGCTGGAGGCGGCGCTGCGCCGCCTGATGGGCGAAGACGACGCGCCCCCGCGCCGGACCCGCCCGGCCTCGCCGGAGGAGGAAGCGCTTCGCACGCTGGGGTTGCAGGCCGGTGCCTCCTTCGCGCAGGTCAAGTCGCGCTACAAGGAACTTGTCAAGCGCCACCATCCCGATGCGAACGGGGGCGACAAGGCGGCCGAAGAGCGGCTAAAGTCGATCAACCAGGCATACACGCTCCTGAAATCGCAGGCGTCGGGCGCCCGTCAGGCGCCAGGCCGCTAGCCCGCCCGACCGGCGGCTTGCATCGGCCTCGCCAGACGCGTCCGGTGGCATGGATGGCCGGGAACCCCATCGCGGCTCCGGCCGCCCAGTCCGAGGAATGCAAGACATGGCTACCGCTACCGCCGACACCTTCGTCCCGAACCTGCCGGATGCCACGGCGAAGGTCCGCGACGTGTTCGGCATCGATTCGGATCTCGAGGTCCCCGCCTTTTCCCGGCCGTCCGACCATGTGCCGGCGCTCGACGACGCCTATCGCTTCGACCGCGAGACCACGCTCGCGATCCTCGCCGGGTTCGCCTACAACCGCCGCGTCCTGATCCAGGGCTATCACGGCACCGGCAAGTCGACGCATATCGAGCAGGTCGCCGCTCGCCTCAACTGGCCCTGCATCCGCGTCAACCTGGACAGCCACATCAGCCGCATCGACCTGGTCGGCAAGGACGCGATCGTTCTGCGCGACGGCAAGCAGGTCACCGAGTTCCGCGAAGGCATCCTGCCCTGGGCGCTGCAGCATCCCTGCGCCCTGGTGTTCGACGAATACGACGCGGGCCGCGCCGACGTGATGTTCGTCATCCAGCGCGTGCTCGAGGTCGAGGGCAAGCTGACGCTGCTCGACCAGAATCGCGTGATCCATCCGCACAAGGCCTTCCGGCTGTTCGCGACCTCGAACACCGTCGGCCTCGGCGACACGACCGGCCTCTATCACGGCACCCAGCAGATCAACCAAGGCCAGATGGACCGCTGGAACATCGTGGCGACCCTGAACTACCTGCCGCATGACGAGGAGGTCCGGATCGTCGCGGCGAAGAGCCCGGCCTGGAGCAGCGCCGAGGGGCGCAAGACGCTCGCGGCGATGGTGGCGCTGGCCGACCTGACCCGGGCCGGCTTCGTCGCCGGCGACCTGTCGACCGTGATGAGCCCGCGCACCGTCATCACCTGGGCCGAGAACGCCCGGATCTTCAACGACATCGCCTTCGCCTTCCGGATCACCTTCCTGAACAAGTGCGACGAGACCGAGCGCGCGACGGTGGCCGAGTACTACCAGCGCTGCTTCGGCGCCGAACTCGACATGGGATCCGGCAGGGCGCGGCTGGCCTGACACGCGACCAGGGACGGGAAGGGCACGCCATGGCGAGCAAGCCAAGCGACGGTCCGGTCGAGGCCTTCCGCCAGGTCACGGCGGCAGCGATGCGCGCGATCGCGCGCGAGCCCGAACTGCAGGTCGCCTTCGCCCCCGAACCCGCGGGACTGCGCGGCAACGAGGCGCGGCTGCCCGCGCCCTCGCGCGAGGCGACGCGCGAGGAGACGGCCGTGATCCGCGGCGAGGCGGATGCGATCTCGCTGAAGCTGCGCTTCCACGACGAGGTCCTGCATCGCCGTCGCGCCCCGGCCGGGGCGCTGGCCCGGCAGGTCTTCAACGCGGTCGAGCAGGCGCGCTGCGAGGCGCGCGGCGCGCGGCGCATGGCCGGAGTGGCGAACAACCTCGCCGCCGCGAGCGAGGAGCGCTGCCGCACCCAGGGCTTCGCGCGCGTCACCGAGCGCGAGGCGGCCCCGCTGGTCGAGGCGGTCGGACTGATGGCGCGCGAGGCCTTCGCGGGCCAGTCGATCCCGCAATCGGCGCAGCGGATGGTCGAGCTCTGGCGGCCCTGGATCGAGTCCAAGGCCGGCACGGATTTCGAGCGGCTGGCCAAGGCCGTCGACAATCAGGCCGCCTTCGCCGAACTGGCGCGCCGGCTGATCGAGGACCTGGAACTGGGCGAGCCCGAAGCCGCCGAATCCGAGCCCGAGGACGATCAGGGCCAGGGCCAGCAGGAGCAGGACCAGGCCCAGCAGGGAACCCAGGGCGAGGCAGAGCAGGATGCGGCCGACGACGGCATGAGCGGCGAGAGCCGCGAGGAGGCCGGCGAAGACGGCGCGGAAGGGGCCGCCGAGGACAGCGAGGGCGAGGAGGGGGTCGGGATGGGCGAGGACGGGCCCGAGCGTCCCGGCCGCCGCTGGCGTCCCCAGAACGACTGGTCCGGGGAGAACGCGCTGCCGGCCTACAAATCCTTCGCCACCGAGTTCGACGAGGTGGTCGACGCCGAGACCCTGTGCGACGCCGAGGAGCTGGCAAGGCTGCGGCTGCATCTCGACCAGCAGCTCGGCCATCTGCAGAGCGTGATCGGCAGGCTCGCCAATCGGCTGCAGCGCCGATTGCTGGCCAAGCAGAACCGCTCCTGGGAATTCGATCTCGAGGAAGGGATGCTGGATGCCGCGCGGCTGTCGCGCGTGGTGACCGATCCCTCCCATCCGCTGTCCTACAAGCGCGAGCTGGACACCGAGTTCCGCGACACCGTGGTCGGGCTGCTGATCGACAATTCCGGCTCGATGCGCGGCCGGCCGATCACGGTGGCGGCGATGTCGGCCGACATCCTCGCCCGCACGCTGGAACGCTGCGGGGTCAAGGTCGAGATCCTGGGCTTCACGACCCGCGCCTGGAAGGGCGGGCAGAGCCGCGAGCGCTGGCTGGCGGCGGGCAAGCCCGCGGCGCCGGGGCGGCTCAACGACCTGCGCCACATCGTCTACAAATCCGCCGACGCACCCTGGCGGCGCGCACGCCGCTCGCTGGGGCTGATGCTGCGCGAGGGGTTGCTCAAGGAGAACATCGACGGCGAGGCGCTGCTATGGGCGCATGAGCGCCTGCTGCCGCGGCCCGAGAAGCGCAAGATCCTGATGGTGATCAGCGACGGGGCGCCGGTCGACGATTCGACGCTGTCGGTCAATCCGGGCAACTATCTCGAAAAGCACCTGCGTGAGGTCATCGCCTATATCGAGGCCCGCTCGCCGGTCGAACTGACGGCGATCGGCATCGGTCACGACGTCACCCGATATTATCGGCGCGCCGTCACGATCGTCGACGCCGAGCAACTGGGCGGAACGATGCTCGAGAAGCTGGCCGAGCTGTTCGACGAGGACGAGCGCCAGCCGGCGCGCGGCCCGGCGCGGCGGCGGGCCTGAGCCGCCGGTCAGGGCGGCGCTGCGGCCGGCGCCGTATGCGCGCCCGCCGCTGGCGCCTTCTGGCCGTCGCCGCCGGCCGGCGTGCGCGCGTCGCGCCGCCGCTGCGCGGCCAGGAACTGGGGCAGCGCGAAGGCCAGCGCGGCGACCGCGCGCTGCACCGCCTCCAGCCGCGCCTCGGGATCGGCAGCGCCGTCATGGGACGGCCGGCGGCCCTCGGCGATCGCCGCGATGTCCTCGGCCAGGTCGGCGAGGCTGCGGAGCGCACCCACGGCCGCCTGCAGCGCGCCCGTTCCGGCCACGCCGCGCGCCGGATGGGGCTTCTCGAAGGCCACGAAGCGGGTATGGCGCAACAGCGCGTCGACCAGCCGCAGGTCGGGGATCTCCTGCAGCAGCAGGCTGATGTCGAGCGGCGAGAACGGCACCCGACCGCTCACGCGCGCATGCAGCGCCGCGTAGGACAGTCCCAGCGCGGCCGCGACGTCGCGCATCGGCCGGCGGCGTTCGCGAACCAGCACGCGGTGGGCGATCGCGGCGAAGCCGCTGCCGTCGGAAAGCGCGGGGGGACGTGTCGGGAGCTTGCTGGATCGTGCCATTGCCGTGAGCCCTTCTGCGCGGAACGGATCCAGCTTCCGAGGCGGCGCGCGCATCGCCATTGATCCCGCCCGCGGCGCGTCGTCGCGCACCGTCCTTGAGACTGGCGGGTCGGGCCTCTATGTTCCCGCGCGCGCGGCGTCGGCCGCCGCGCGCCGTCCCCCCCGTCCCCGCAATTTCGACCGCGTCCGCCCGTCGGGCCCGGCCACCCCAGATGACCGATCCCGACCGCATCCGAAACTTCGCGATCATCGCCCATATCGACCACGGCAAGTCGACGCTCGCCGATCGCCTGATCCAGTTCTGCGGGGCGGTCGACCAGCGCGAATTCCGGGACCAGATGCTCGATTCGATGGATATCGAGCGCGAGCGCGGCATCACCATCAAGGCGCAGACCGTGCGCCTGGACTACCGCGCCGCCGACGGCAAGGACTATGTCCTCAATCTCATGGACACGCCGGGCCATGTCGACTTCGCCTACGAGGTCAGCCGCAGCCTTGCCGCCTGCGAGGGCTCGATCCTCGTCGTCGATGCGTCGCAAGGCGTCGAGGCGCAGACGCTGGCCAATGTCTATCAGGCGATCGACAACGGCCACGAGATCGTCCCGGTGCTCAACAAGGTCGACCTCCCCGCCGCCGATCCCGCGCGGGTCAAGCAGCAGATCGAGGACGTGATCGGGATCGACGCCTCCGGCGCCGTCGAGGTCTCGGCCAAGACCGGCCTCAACATCGGCGCGGTGCTCGAGGCGCTTGTCGAGCGTCTGCCGCCGCCGCGGGGCGATGCCGCTGCCCCGCTCAAGGCCCTGCTGGTCGATTCCTGGTACGATGCCTATCTTGGCGTCGTCGTACTTGTGCGCATCCGCGACGGGCGCCTGACCAAGGGCCTGAAGATCCGCATGATGGCCGCGGGCGCCACCTACGAGGTCGACCGGGTCGGCGTGTTCACGCCCAAGCCCAAGGACTTCCCGGCGCTGGGACCCGGCGAGATGGGCTTCATCACCGCGGGCATCAAGGCGGTCGCCGACGTCAAGGTCGGGGACACGATCACCGAGGAGCGGCGGCCGGCCCCCGAACCGCTGCCCGGCTTCAAGCCGTCGCTGCCCGTCGTCTTCTGCGGGCTGTTTCCGACCGACACGGCGGATTTCGAGCATCTGCGCGAGAGCCTCGCGAAGCTCCGGCTCAACGACGCGTCCTTCGTCTACGAGCCGGAGAGCTCGGCGGCGCTGGGCTTCGGCTTCCGCTGCGGATTCCTAGGCCTGCTGCATCTGGAGATCATCCAGGAGCGGCTGGAGCGGGAATTCGACCTCGACCTGATCGCGACCGCGCCCTCGGTCGTCTACAAGGTCCATCTGACCGACGGGTCGGTCGTCGACGTCTACAACCCCGTCGACATGCCCGATCCCGTGCGGGTCGACCATATCGAGGAGCCCTGGATCAAGGCGACGATCTTCGTCCCCGACGAATATCTGGGATCGGTCCTGAAGCTCTGCGAAGACCGGCGCGGACGCCAGGAACAGCTGACCTATGCCGGCAGCCGGGCGATGCTGGTCTACAAGCTGCCGCTGGCCGAGGTCGTGTTCGACTTCTACGACCGGCTGAAATCGGTCAGCCGCGGCTATGCCAGCTTCGACTACGCGATCGACAGCTACGAACAGGGCGACGTCGTCAAGCTCGCGATCCTGGTCAACGCCGAGCCGGTCGATGCGCTGTCGATCATGGTCCACCGCGCCGAGGCCGAGAGCCGCGGCCGCGTGCTCTGCGTCAAGCTCAAGGAGCTCATCCCGCAGCAGTTGTTCAAGATCGCGATCCAGGCCGCGATCGGCGGCCGCATCATCGCCCGCGAGACGGTCTCCGCCCTGCGCAAGGACGTGACCGCCAAGTGCTATGGCGGCGACATCACGCGCAAGCGCAAGCTCCTCGAAAAGCAGAAGGAGGGCAAGAAGCGCATGCGCCAGTTCGGCAAGGTCGACATCCCGCAGAGCGCGTTCTTCGCCGCCCTCAAGGCGCGCGAGAACTGACCGCTACCGCCGGCGACGGCCGAGCAGCCGGCCGATGGCGAGGCAGGCCGCGCCGAGCACGGGAAACACCACCCAGCCGGGCTGCAGCAGCGCCGGACCGATCGCCCCCTGCCAGAGCGACGACGCGACATAGCGTTCGATCACGGCCTGCGCCAGGTTGAGCGAATACCGGTCGAGCCAGAACCAGATCTGCCCCAGCGCGGTCGGCGAGACGGCGCCGCCGCGCATCCAGCCGATCGCGTCGGCGGCGAGGAAGCCGCCGCCCGCCAGAAGGAACAGCCAGCCGAGGATGCGCATCTGCGATCTCCCTTGTCGGATCGCCGGCCGGTCAGCGCCGCGGCCGGGTCAGGATGGCGAGCACCGTGCCGGCTGAGCCCATGATCGTCAGCGCCGCCGCCGGGCCGAAGGCATCGCTGAGCGCGCCGATGGCGAGGACGCCCACCGGACCGAACCCGATCGATGTCGTCACCAGGCCCAGCACGCGCGAACGCGCCTCGGATGGCGCGTTCAGGATCACGAGCGCGCTCTGCATCGTCGCGAAGGCGGCGGTGCCCAGGCCGCCGATGGCGAGAAGCAGCCACACGACCGCCAGCACCGGAAGATTGGCGGCCACCGCGAGCAGCACCATGAACAGAACGGCGCCGCCGAGCAGGAGCGTCGTCGGCGCCGCGCGCGGCGGGCGCGTGGCGATGATCCAGGCGCCGAGCACCGCGCCGAACGGCTCGGCGCCCGCAAGCAGGCCGATCATGGTCGGCGAGGCGCCGAAAACCTGCTCGCCCCAGGCCGGAAACACGGTCGGGTAGGCGAAGCCGAAGACGTTGAGGACCACGGTGACGATCATGACCTGCCGCAGCACCGGCCGGTCCAGGCACAGCCGGATCGCCTCGGCGATCGCGGTCGGCGCCGTGCGCAGCGAGACCGGCTGCGCGCGCTGGGAATAGTCGAGCCGCCGGCAGGACATCAGCGCCAGCGCGTAGCCGAGCGTTCCGATCGCATAGGCGCCGACGATTCCCAGTTGCTCGTAGGCAAGGCCGCCGAAGACGGGTCCCAGCATGCGGGTGATGCTGTTGGAAATCGAATCGATGGCTGCGGCCGGCGCCACCAGGTCCTCGCCGGCCGCCTCGCCTGCCATCCGGCGGCGCACCGCCATCTCGGTGGCGAAGACAAGCCCGTTCGAGAGGCTGCCGAGAGCCACCTGCCAGACCTGCAGCGTGCCGGCCGCCGCCGACAGCGCCAGCAGCGCCGAGGTCGCGGTGTTCAGCGCCTGGCCGATCTGCAGCAGGTCCTTGCGGTTCATCGCCTCGGCGACGAAGCCGGCGAGCGCGCCGGCCGCCAGCATCGGCAGCGCCCGGAACATCGCCACCACGGCGACCGCCAGGGCCGAGCGGGTCTCGGCGTAGACGAACAGGCTGCCGGCGAGGATCTCGAGCCAGCGCATGGCGTTCGAGAACACGCCCGCCAGCCAAAGCCGGACGAAGGCGGGGTTGCGCAGCAGCCGGCGCTGAGGCGGATCGTGCGGGGGCAGGGGCGCGGCCATCTCCTGCCGTCGACTCTAGGCCGGCCGCCCGGTCGATGCGAGGGCGATCGTGCCAGGACTTCGGCCGGGCCCGGCGGCGCGCTATGCTGCGATCCATGAGCAAGGCCTTTACCCGGGAAGATGCGGCGGACGACGACGACGATGCGGGCGCTCCGGCAGGTCCGCAAGATCTGCCCATGGGCGCGCGCAACTACGTCACCCCGGCCGGGTTCGAGAAGCTGCGCCGGGAACGCGACGACCTGCTGCGAGTCGAGCGGCCCGAGGTGGTGCGCACCGTCTCCTGGGCCGCGGCCAATGGCGACCGATCGGAGAACGGCGACTATCTCTACGGCAAGCGACGGCTGCGCGAGATCGACCGTCGCGTGCGATTCCTCACCAAGCGTCTCGAAAACGCCGAGGTCGTCGATCCCACCCGCCAGGCGCGTCGCGACCTGGTCTTCTTCGGCGCCACCGTGACCTATGCCGATTCCGAAGGGCGCGAGCGCAGCGTCGCCATCGTCGGCGCCGACGAGGTCGATCCGGGGCGAGGCCGGGTCAGCTGGATCTCGCCCATCGCCCGGGCGTTGCTGAAGGCGGGCGTCGGCGACGAAGTCCAGCTGCGCACGCCCCAGGGTGCGCAGACGCTGGAGGTGATCGCGATACGCTACGAGGCGCTCGATCCCTGACCGTCGGTTCAGCGCCGCAGGTCGGGCGGCAGCTTCGCGTCGGCGAGATCGGCGCTGTGGAACTCGGTCTCGCCCAGCCGCGCGTCGGCAAGATTGGCGCCGCGCAGGACCGCGCCCGAGAAGTCGGCTTCGGTCAGGTCGGTGCCCGAGAGATTGGCCGATGTCAGGATGGTCTTGATCATCCGCGCGCGCCGCAGATTGGCGCCGGCGAGCGTCGCCGACCAGAACCGGCCGGTCGACTGGCCGTCCTGCCGCTTCAGTTCGACCGGCTGCAGCCGCGCCTGGGTCAGGTTGGCCTCGGTGAGGTCGGTCCGCATCAGCATCGCGCCGTCCAGATTGGCGGCGAAGAATTCCGTGCGGCTGAGATTGGCGCCCTCGAAATTGGTCATCACCAGCGTACCGCGGGTGAAGTTCGCGCCCGACAGGTCGCAATTCGAGAAATTGGCGCCGCTGAAGTCGGCGCCGCTGAAATCGATGTTCCGCAGGTTCTGGCCTGTCAGATTGGCCTGTTCGCCACGCTTGCCCTGGCTGTCCGCCCAGAGCAGATGCTGCTCGATGATCGACTGGATCCGCGGTGCCAGGGTCTTCACCGACAGCTGGATCCGTGCCTTGCCCAGCTTGGCGAAGGTGAAATCGACCCCCGTGGTGATCGCGCCGGTCAGGTTCGCGCCGTTGAGATTCGCGCCCTGGACCTTGGCGCCGCGCAGGTCGCAATTCGTCATGTTCGCGTCGGCCAATTCGGCGTCGACCAGGGTCGTGCCGACCATCGCCGCGCCGGACAGGTCGGCGCTGGACAGGTCCGTCTTGGTCATGTTGGCGCGGTCGAGACGCGAGTTCGTCAGCCGGGCGCCGGCCATCTTTGCGCGCGAGAGCTCGGCGCCGGAAAGATCGACGCCGGTCATGTCCGTGCCAGTGAGCTTGGCCTCGGTCAGAGAGGTCTTCTGCATGTCGGCCTGGTTCAGGTCGGCGTTTTGCAGATCGGCGGCGCCGGTCCCCTTGGTCCGCACAGAGAGGCCGCCGCTGGGATCCGCCGCCGACAGCAGCATGCCCGGCCGAAGATCGGCGCGCGCCAGCTTGCTGCGCCGCATCTTCGCTCCGCGCAGGATCACTCCACGCAGGTCGGCGTCGCTCAGATGCGCTTCGGTCAGGTCCGCATTGGTCAGGTTTGCGGTGAACAGATCGGCGCGCTCCAGATTGGCGCCGCGCAGATCGGCCCCCTCGAAATTGGCCCCGGTCAGCTTGGCGCCGGACAGGTTGACCCCCATCAGCCGGGCGCCGGCCAGGTTCTGCATCGTCAGATCGGCGCGCGCGCCGCCCTTTCGGGCAACGTACAATTTGTGCTGCTCGATGATCTGGAGGATTTCGGCGACCGTTTTCTGCCGGTACTGCCCGCGTCGCTGGGATCCGCCTGCGAAGTCGCTCATCGTCTGGTTCAGCCCCGGTAGAGTCGCGAGATCTTGTTCGACCGCACGTTAACGCGACGTTAACTAAATCGAAAAATTGCGCAAAAATCTACTGTTTGCCTTGCCTTCGGTCAATCAGATCCGCCGAGCTCGCGGCGAATTGCTTCAACGACGCGGCTTGGTATTCCCGAGTTTTCGATCTTCGGTAGAAGAAAGTGGATGCTTTGCCGATCGTCGATCGGGATGTCGCGCAAGGCATCCACCAGAAGCGTCGCGACGGCGCGCTGGCGCATCAGTCCGTGCACCGGGGCTTCGGCTTCGAGCAATGCCTGGAACCGCGCGGCAGGCGCTCCCTTCGGCAGCACCAGATCACCGAAGCCGCCCGGCTTGTCCAGCCGCCGCCAGCGGCGGATCAGGGCCGCCACCATGTGTTCGCCACCGGCGAAACAGCCGGTAGCATCGTCGACCAGGGCGTCGAGGAGCGCACGAAGCGCCGCCGCCTCCGAATCCGCGTCGCCATGGGTCAACGGCCGGTCGCCCGCCAGCGCCCGCTGGACCCGCCCCAGCAGGATGGCGCGCGTCTCGGCGGCGGCATGGGCGGCCACGAAGGCCGAGAAATCGGCATACCAGGCGGCCGACTGGCGCGGCGTCTCGACCGACTGTCCCCGGGCGATCGCGATCGCGACGGCCAGCGCCGATTTCAGGTCCGGCTGCCGCCCCAGAAGCTCGCTGACGACGTTCGCCGATCCCAGGCAGTCCGCCAGCATCGAGTCGACCGCCTGGATCGCTGGCGGCGTCCGGGCCGTGCGCCCCCAGCCAAGCGCGGCGTCGAGCCGCGCCAGCAGGGTTCGGGCCGGCTCCAGGCTGCGCGCGATCCCGTGGGCGGCCGCGTGCAACCGGTCGAGATGGCCGCCGCCGCGCGCGGCGATCCGGGCGTGGAACTCGTCGAGCGCGCCGGGTTCCGGTTGCGGATGGCGGCGGTCGGCGCGCGACTGTTCGGCGCGCCGGCGCGCCTCTTCGATCGTCTTTTCGAGGAAGGCGACGCTCTGCGCCATGCCGCGCTCGCCGGACTGGGCGGTCAGGCGGGCGGCCCGCTGCACGGCGGCGGACAGAAGCGACCCGGTATCCTCGAGGACCCTGAAATGCCTGGGGGTATGGAGCAATTCGGTGGGCGTGATCCCGTTGCGGTCGAGAAAGTCGCGCAGGATCGCCCCGATCGCGCGGCGACTGCGCGGGCCGTAGAAATCCTCGAGATCCCCGCACCAGCAGTCACGGTCGTCGGCCCCCGACAGTTTGATCGGTGGCTCGCTGTCGTCCGTCCGTTCCGCCTGATAGACGACGGTCTCGAACAGCGTGCGATCGCCGACGTCCCGCGCCCGGATCACCCGGACCGCCTCGTAGGCCTTGCGCGCCAGCAATTCGGTCGCAAGCGCGATCGAGGCGTCGAGCCGCAGGCGCGACGCCTCTATCGTCCAGCGCCCGTCGCGCCGGGACAGGATTTCGAAGCGGTGGACACGCTCCATCGAGGCCGGGAAGGGCCGGACGCCCCGGCGTCAGCCGCGGCCGATGAAGGGCATCTTGGTCGCCATCACG